>JBHHYI010000082.1:0-18863 GCA_046757525.1 bacterium
ACTTGAGAAGCAGTGACCTACTCGGGATGACTCGCACAGTGCTTTCAGGAAACGCCTGGCTGTCGCCGTCCTTTATCACAGCCTCCGGTTGTCATTCCGGAGGAATCTTGTCGGCTGGCTGCACAGTGCTGACCTGTAACAAGATGCTTCCTGCATGACAGGGCTGCCTTTGGCGTTTCCGACAGTTAAAGCAATCCGGTGCGACCGGATTGTGGGGGCTTTCTAGTAACTTGGAGATTGTTGATGTTTTTGGCAAGTAGGAATGGGTTTAGCCGCGGTAGTCACTACCTATGAACATTGAAATCATTAATCCTTTGCAGCACCAGGGGTGGGACGAAATGGTGAGTTCGGCCGAGGATTATTCTTTCTTTCACACCCAAAACTGGGCCAGGGTGCTGTACGAGTCTTACAAATACAAGCCGTTGTATTTTAGCGTCGTGGAAAACGGCAAATTGGTGGCCCTTGTCCCGGTCATGCAAATCAACAGTCTGCTAACGGGCCGGCGCGGAGTGTCGTTGCCTTTCTCAGACTACTGCGAACCCATCATTAGCGACGGGGTTGACTTTCACGACCTATTCGATTTCATACTCGAGTATGGACGAAGAAGCGGTTGGGAGTCCTTCGAGTTCAGAGGAGGCAAGAGATTTCAACAGAACACAACGCCGTCAACCGCTTATTACGTCCATGTTTTAGAGTTGGGCAGAAGCGACAGCGAGATACTCGCCAACTTTCGCAGCAGCACCAGGAGAAACATCAAGAAAGCGACCAGGGCAGGCGTGCAGATCGAAATTTGCCGCTCCCTGGAGGCGATGAAGCAGTTTTACCGGTTGCAAAGCATAACCAGAAAAAGACATGGCTTGCCAACGCAACCTTTCTATTTCTTCAGAAAAATTCACGAATATGTCATCTCCAAAAATCATGGCGTCATAGTTCTCGCTTCTTACGAAAATGACTACATCGCCAGCGCGGTTTATTTTCAAACCGGAAACCAGGTGCTGTACAAATATGGCGCTTCGGACAAGAAATATCAGCATTTTCGGCCCAACAATCTCTTGATGTGGGAAGCCATAAAGTGGTATAACCAGCGCAGCTTTAAATCGTTTTCGTTCGGAATCACCGATATCGACCACGACGGTCTGAGACAATTCAAAAATGGCATGGCCACTGAAGAGCAAACTTTGAATTACTACAAATACGATCTCAGAAAGAAGGTGTTCGTCCAGGATTACTCGAAAGTGAGAAACTGGCGGGTAGAGATCTCCAAGAGAATGCCCATCGCATTTCTGAGATTCAGCGGTTCTCTTTTGTACAAACACTATGGTTGAGCACTCCACGACAAGAACATGGGTTCGGGCACAATGTGAAAGGCGCTTGGTTACTCATGGTTAGAGCTTTGCAAGCACATGAATGGCAGATTTGGGACGCGTTTGTTCTCCAGCATCCGCTGGCGAGCATTTACCACACGTCTGCGTGGCGCCAAACGATAAAAAGCACTTACGGCCACACACCGTTTTATCTCATTCTCCAAGATGAGACGCACAACATAAAAGCCGGATTGCCCCTGTTCCTGGTGGGGAACGCGATTACGGGAAGGAAACTCGATTCGTTGCCTTGCGCCCAGGCTTGCAACCCGCTGGTGTCCAGCCAGGCAGAGTATGAGCAACTGATGAGTTTTGTTTTGGAATTTATTCGGTGTAAGAAAGTCAAGTACGCCGAGATCAAGACCAGTGCGAGCTTCCGCAATGACAGTCACAAGTTCGGCAAAGCGATTCTTGATTATAGTACGTACGTCCTGGATCTGGACAAGAACTTAGAGGAGATTGAAAACGCGTTGCACCAGAGCTGCGTGCGCCGGGCCATAAGAAAATCCGCGAAGAGTGGTGTGCAGATCGTCGCGGAAAATTCGCTGGACAATTTGAAAGCATTTTATCATTTGTACCTGGGCATGAGGAAGCAAAAAGGACTGCTTCCGCAACCGTTTAAGTTTTTTCACTCTATGTGGGAGAAAATGTCCCAGGGCAATCACATCGATATTCTTAGCGCCGAATATGAAGGACAGATGATCTCTGCCATCATTCTGTTGAGATACAAAGACACGGTGACTTATGAATACGGCGCCTCGCGTCCGGACGTGCAGCGCCTCAGTCCCAGTCCCTTGTTGCTCTGGGAGGCGATCAAACGGTCGCACCAACAAGGGTTCAAGAAATTCGATTTCGGCAGAACTTCTAACGAAAACAAAAACCTGACTCGGTTCAAATCGAGATGGGGGGCCAAACAAGAACCTTTGCCGTATTATTTCATTCCTGACTTGAACGGGATCGATTCAATAAGGCAAAACGCTCTTTCGAAGAGAATAATGCACTACGCCATGCATATTTCTCCTCAACCCGTGTGCCACACCCTGGGCAGGCTTTTGTACAAACATTTGGTTTAGGCAACTTACGTGAAGGAAGACATGAACAATAAACGAAAAGGATTGTTAATCTCAGTATTGTTTTTGGTACTGTTCGTTGGGTTCAATTTGCTCAATTACAAAAGAACCCTGCTGTCCATTTCAGAGATGCGTTATTATTACGGCGAGTGGGGTTTGCTCAAAACTGCGTTTTATTGGTCTGCTTATGCCTCGTCCATTGCCGCTACTATGGTCCTTTTGCTTTCGGTATCCAGGACGGTCAGATGGATCGGTCTGGGCTTTGTTTTTATCTTTGTCAGCATTGAATTTGCCTATCAAGCGATTAACGGGCAGGGGGTAAGGTTCTTCGAGGTGCTGGTAGGTGTGTGGGAGATTTCGTTTGCCGGCCAGGCTGCGAAGACCTACACGAAAGAGATACTGTCCGGGTTATTCTACGGGGTTTTGCTGATTTCTGTGTTGGCCACGTTGGTGCGGTACGTTAGAATCCGTTTCCGGCCGCGATGGCTGGCGGTGGTGCCCGTTTCCCTGGCCATGGTCTATTCCATTATTTGGAAAACCTCGGCGGGCAATGATCAATTTCCGCCCATGTTTAAGATTCCGTTGTTGCTGGCGTACACGCTTCAGAGTCCTTTAGCCGGAAAACGCGACCCCGTTGCCCTGGAGGCGCGGAACGGTGCGAAGGTGAAGCATCTGATTTTCATCATCGATGAAAGCATTCGTGGCGACTTCCTGGGCATTAACCGATTCTCCAGAGAAACCACGCCTTACCTCGACAGCATTTCTGACCGCATCTTGAATTTGGGTCTGGCCTGTTCCGGGGCCAACTGTTCCCAGACCAGCAACATCATCCTGCAAAGCGGCGTTCGTCTGGACCAGCTCCCTGACCGCAAGCAATTGACTCTGAAGTTGCCCAATATCTTTCAGTACGCCAAAGCGGCCGGCTACAAGACCTATTTTTTGGAGGGCCAATATCCGCCCGGCAAACTGCCACCTCACATGAGCCAATACGATCTCGCAGATATCGACGAAGTCTTTCAAATCGACAAATCGGACAGCGTTAAAGGGGGCTATAACACGGATTTTACTCTGGCGGCCAGGATCAAAGATATCGTCAAATCCGACACCCTCACTTTCATTCTGGTCAACAAGCGTGGTGTGCACTTTTTTTACGAGGATGCTTACCCACCGGAAAAACGCTACTTTAAGCCTGTGCTGACCACGCGGGTGACGGTCAACAACGCCAATAAGAACGAGGTTCTGAAGAGCGTGGACCGCACTCGCATGATCAACAGTTATTGCAACGGCATACGTTGGAGTGTGGACGGTTTTTTCCGCGACCTCTTACCCGCCCTTCGTTTTGACGACACGGTTTTGCTGTACACTTCGGACCACGGTCAGAGCATCAAAGAAGGGTCCTCGTCTGCCACGCACTGCACCACGGCAAATCCGCCTTCCAGTCACGCCGCGGTGCCGCTATTTGTGATGGGAAAGAAGGCGACAGATTTCTTTACCAACGGCGTTTCTGAACTACAGAACCATGTGAGCCATTTTCAGATTTTTCCATCTTTGTTGATTTGGATGGGATACGATGTGGCCCCGGTCCAGGAGAAGTACGGTGTTCCGCTTTGGGTGTACGACAGCACCCCGCGCAAATTCCTGTCGGGCGATCTCTTCGGCCGCGGCAGCAACTTCAGCCTGAACGAATTCCATTTCAAGCCGTATCGTTTGCCAGGCAGTATGACTCACGAGCTTCAGCCGCTGACCTCGATGAGCGTGTCGTCCGAGAATTAGAGGCTGAGCATCTAACTCACAGGAGAGAAAATAGCAATGCCAAACACCTATGTTCATCCAGCAGCCGTCATTCCTCTGGCACACCTTGGTTTGCCGCTGTCTGCTTTGGCTGTTGGCAGCGTTGCTCCTGATTTTAACGCTTATTTTGCACCAAGCAGCAGGTTTGGTCACACCATGGCGGGCGTATTTTTATCCTGTCTGCCGCTTGGTTTGGCCGTTCTCTTGGCTTTTCACTATCTGTTGAAGCACCCGATGCTTTCGCTTTTGCCGCGGAGTCAGCAGCAGCGATTATTACCTGTTGCGAACCAATTTCATTTGTCCTCTTTCAAGGATATTCTGTGGGTGTTTGTTGCTCTGTTGATTGGCGTGGTCACCCATCTAGTGTGGGATTCTTTTACGCATCCGGATGGCTGGTCGGTCAACCAGATGGCCATGCTGCTACGTTCGAATCGGATTCAGACGCCTTGGGGTCCGTTCCAACTGCACGAAGTCTTGCAAGTTGCAAGCAAGTATTTAGGGATCGGCATCATCCTATTTGCCTACGTGAAGTGGTTTAGACGGGCGCCATCGACCACTCAAAATGTTTCGTTCAGCTTGTCAACAGTCGAGAAGCTCGGCGTAACCGTACCGATGGTTGCCATCGCTTTGCTCATCGGCGTTTGGAAGAATTTAGACACTGTGCGTGCTGTCACGGATTTTGATTCATTCAGGCTGTCTTGTCGGGCAATGCTCAAAACATCGTCTCTGATTCTTGCTGTTGAAGTCATGATTTACAGCCTGTGGTGGCAAATCGCTGCCCATAAGGCCAAAAAAGTCGAGAGCTTCTAAACAAAATAGACGGGTATTAGAAAGCACAATTTAACATTCAATAAACGGAGACCAGGATGCGCATTCTGATCGCAAGTTCAATTTTTCCGGATGCCATACAAGAGTTGCGCCAGCAGCACGATGTCATTTGTGCTTTCAACACTTCAGAGGCGAAGCTCAAGGCGCTCATCAAAGACCGGGAGGTCCTCATTTTTCGCAGTGGGGTTTCGATTAGTTCCGCGGTCATGCAAAGTGCGCCACAGTTGAGGCTGCTCATCCGGGCTGGCTCCGGCACGGACAATCTGGATTTGGATTATGTTAGAAAACGAGGCCTGCGGCTGGAACGCATTCCTGAACCCGGCGCCAAGGCGGTGGCTGAGTTGAGCTTTGCCTTTATGTTGGCCCTGGCCAGGAACCTGTTCCAGGCCGACCGTTCACTGCGACAGGGCCGTTGGACGAAATACGAACTCAATGGTTTTCTGTTGACGGGTAAGGTCCTCGGAATCGTCGGGGCCGGCAACATCGGTTCCAGGGTCGGTCGGTTGGGTGCCGCCTGGGGCATGCAGGTCCTCGGTTGTGTGGAAGAGCCCACACCAGAGCTTGCGGCTTGGTTAGCCGCAAGGAACATTCGCCTCACAGACTTTGACGAAGTGGTTTCCAGCGCAGATTTCCTAAGCCTCCACGTGCCGCTGACCGACGCTACCAAAAAAATGATCGGTGAGGAGGTCTTTGCTCGTATGAAAGCGGGATCCTACCTGATCAACCTGGCTCGCGGCGGCGTGGTAGATGAGCAGGCGCTGCACACAGCTTTAACCAAAGGCGATCGATTGCTTGGGGCTGCGCTGGATGTGCACGAGTGTGAAGGCGAGGGCAAAGTTTCGCCGCTGGCCTCGTTGCCCAACGTGATTCTGACCCCGCACATCGGGGCCCAGACCGTGGATTCGCAGCGCGAAATCGGCAAGCGTGTGCTCGAGATCATGGATTTATTTGAGGCAGATGAATTGGAGTGCGAAGCAAAAGAAACGGAGCTTGTGTCGGCGGCCTTTGGGGCAGCTTTATGATTAACATGGGATGCAGGTCCTTGTAACCACAGTGGGTTTTGGGATTCTTAGCTAAGGCAGAATAGTCATGACAACAAAGACCACACAGTTCAAACAGCTTTTGCGCTCAAACCGGTTGGAGTGCATTTTGGAAGCTCACAACGGTCTTAGTGCCAAAATCGTTGAAGAAGCGGGTTTCAAAGGCATCTGGGCCAGCGGTCTGGCCATGTCGGCCGCGTTGGGAGTCCGCGACAACAACGAAGCCAGTTGGACGCAAATATTAGAAGTGGTCGAGTTCATGAGCGACGCTACCACCATTCCCATTTTACTCGACGCGGACACGGGCTACGGCAACTTCAACAATGTGCGCCGTTTGGTGCGCAAGCTGGAGCAGCGCGGCGTGGCCGCCCTGTGCATTGAGGACAAGCTCTTTCCCAAGACCAACTCCTTCATAAACGGCGAGCAGCAGGCGCTTGCCGACATCGAAGAATTCTCAGGCAAGATCAAAGCAGCCAAGGACACCCAGCAAGACCCTGATTTCGGCGTGGTGGCGCGCGTCGAGGCGTTCATCGCCGGATGGGGTCTGGCCGCAGCGCTCAAACGCGCCGAAGCGTACCATCAGGCGGGCGCCGATGCGATTCTCATCCACAGCAAAATCGCCACCGCCGACCAGGTGCTGGCTTTCATGCAAGAATGGGGCAATACTTGCCCCGTGGTGATCGTGCCAACCATGTATTTCCAGACGCCTACGGAGGTATTCGAAAAAGCCGGAATCAGTTTGGTGATTTGGGCGAACCATTTGTTGCGATCGAACATCGCGGCCATGCAGCGAACAGCTTCCAAAATATTTAGGGAAAGGTCACTGCGGTCGGTTGAAAAAGAAATCGTGCCCGTCAAAGAGATTTTTCGCTTGCAAGGCGCCGCGGAACTAAAATGGGCCGAGCAGCTTTACTTGCCCAAATCCGGCAACTCAAAGCCACACCCTGTTGGGGCAGAGGAAGATCTGAACAAAGTTGGTGCCCATGAGAACGGTTAAGACAAAGCAGCCCCCCTGCGCTGTCGTCATCGGACTCGACCACTACCTGGGTCTGCAGACAGCGCGTCTGTTTGCCCGGCGCGGCGTGCCGGTCATCGGTCTCGCCAAAGAACCGGGACATTTTGGCTGTCGCACGCGCGTGTGCCGCGAGATTCTATTTGCCGATATTCTGGGCGCAGGTCTCATCAAGGCCCTCGTTGCTCTGGGCCAAACGTTGGAGCAAAAGGCGGTGCTGGTGCCCTGCCGGGATATGAGCGTTCTGCTTATCTCGCGGCATCGAGAAATGCTGGCTCCTTACTTCCACTTTGCTCTTCCGCCGGCTGAGGTGGTGGAACTGCTGATGGACAAGCTGTCTTTTTACGAATTTGCTCTCGAGCAAAAGTTGCCCGTTGCGAAATTCCGGCTGCTGCGCCACCGTCAGGAAGCAGAAAGCGCTGCCCGCGACCTCTCCTTCCCGTGTATTCTGAAGCCACCGTTGAAGAGTCCTCTCTGGGAGGCGCAGACCCGGCACAAGGCTTTCAAGATATTCGACACCGAAGAGTTTCTGGCGAGATATGACCAGTGTTCCCCCTGGGCGGACGTGCTCATGGCTCAGGAGTGGATAACCGGTAGCGACGCCAACAATTATTCGTGCAATGCCTATTTTGACGCCAACTCCAGGCCCCTCGTGACTTTCGTGGCCAGGAAGCTGCGCCAGTGGCCGCCGGAGACGGGCAACACCAGTTTGGGCATAGAGTGTCGGAACCGGGTCGTACTCGAAACCGCCCTGCGTTTGTTCGGAAGCGTGGGCTTTCACGGTCTGGCATATCTGGAGATGAAGCGCGACCAGCGTACGGGTCAGTATTTCATCATCGAGCCCAACATCGGTCGGCCCACGGGAAGATCGGCACTGGCCGAGGCCAGTAGCGTGGAGCTGCTCTACACCATGTATTGCGACCAGATCGGTTGGCCCCTGCCTCCGAATCGGGAGCAAAAGTATCTCGGGGTCAAGTGGATCTATTTGCGCCAGGATTTGCAGTCGGCTTTTTTTTATTGGCGTCGTGGCGAGCTGACGCTGAGGCACTGGTGGCGCTCCCTGCGCGGGCGCAAGACCTACGCTGTGCTGTCCTGGGCCGATCCGCTGCCGTTCCTGGAGGACGTGCGCGCCAGAGTGCTGGCCAATGCCAGGCGCCTGCTGAAGAAATGGCTGTCAAGACGGCCGCCAGCCGGGGCGGAAACCACGCCGCGGGAAACTGCGACGGCAAAGGTCAACGAACCGCAATCTACGGTAAAGCCTATTCTGGCGGAGAAGCCATGAAACGACGCGACCTCTACTACCTGGTAAAGCCGGCTATCCCGAGACCGCTTCAGATTTACTTGCGCAGAAAGCTAATTCGCAAGCAGCGGCGGTGGACGGCTCATGTGTGGCCCGTCGACCCAGCAGCGGGTGACAGGCCCTCGGAGTGGCACGGCTGGCCGGGGCAAAAGCAGTTCGCCCTGGTGCTCACTCACGACGTCGAGTCAGCGGCCGGGCAGGAGAAATGCCACGGTTTGATGCGGTTAGAGCAGCAATTGGGTTTTCGGTCCTCTTTCGGCTTTGTGCCGGAGCGATACGAAGTTTCCGCCGCGCTGCGCTGCGACTTGCGCCGCCAGGGTTTTGAAGTAGGCGTGCATGGCTTGAACCACGACGGACGGTTGTTTTGCAGTGAAAGAATCTTCCGAAAGCGGGTGGCACGCATCAACCGCTATTTGCAACAGTGGGGCGCCGTTGGCTTTCGGGCGCCGGCCATGCACCACAACCTCCACTGGTTGCATGCACTCGACATTCTCTACGATGCCTCCACCTTCGACACCGATCCCTTTGAGCCGCAGGCCGACGGCGTTGGCACCATTTACCCGTTCTGGGTGTCCGGTGAGAACAATGGAGACGGCTATGTGGAACTGCCGTACACACTTCCGCAGGACTTTACCCTGTTCGTGCTCATGCAAGAAAGCAATGCTGATGTTTGGAAGAGCAAATTGGATTGGATTGCCAGGCGCGGTGGCATGGCGCTCATGAATACGCATCCCGATTATATGTGTTTTGCGGGACACAAACCGGGCTTGCAAGAATACGATGTGCAACACTACAGAGAATTTCTGCAATATGTGAAACAAAAATACGCGGGACAGGTCTGGCATGTTTTGCCCAGAGATATGGCCCGTTTTTGGTTGAGCCACAGGGTCGAGAGGACAGCAAGGGCTGCGGCAAAACTCTTGACCCATTGACACAGCGGTAACGATCGGAGCAACTATGAGAATCAACATCTTTGGCATGGGATATGTCGGCTGCGTTTCAGCAGCCTGTCTGGCAAACAGCGGTCACACGGTCACCGGCATCGATGTCGATGCCTTGAAGGTTGAGCTGATCAACCAGGGTCGAAGTCCCATCGTGGAGCCAGGCTTGCAGGAAGCCCTGGGCCAAGCTGTAGCTGCGGGCAAGCTCAGGGCGGCGGTGAACGACGTGGTCGCTGCACCGGCCGACCTCTCCATCGTTTGCGTGGGCACGCCCAGCAACGAGAATGGCAGTCTACGCCTGGACTACATTCTCAGAGTCACGCAACAAATCGGCCAATACCTGGGCCACAACCAGAGCTACCACGTGGTCAACTTCCGCAGCACTATGCTGCCTGGCACCATCCAGGAGCGCTTGATTCCTGTTTTAGAAAAGCATTCGGGCAAGAAAGCGGGCGCTGATTTTGGTGTGTGCATGAATCCGGAATTCATGCGCGAAAGCACCTCGATTCGCGACTACTACCAGCCCCCTTTTACTGTCATCGGCGAGCGGGACCAGAAGAGTGGCGACGTTGTAGCCAAGATTTACCGAAATGTCGACGCCCCGATGATAAGGACAACCCTCAAGGTGGCGGAAATCCTCAAGTACGCCTGCAACGCTTTTCACGCTTTGAAGATTTCCTTTGCCAACGAAATAGGCAACCTGTGCAAGCGTTTAAACATTGACAGCCACGAAGTGATGGACATTTTTTGCCGGGACACCAAACTCAATCTGTCGCCTTACTACCTCAAACCGGGCTACGCTTTTGGCGGTTCGTGCCTGCCCAAAGATTTGCGGGCTCTGCTGTACAAAGCCAAAGAACTGGATTTGGAGTCGCCGGTTTTAAGTTCGGTTTTGCGCAGCAACCAGAATCAAATCGAGACAGCCTACAAGCTGGTGAGGAAAACCGGCCGCAAGAAAGTCGGCTTTTTGGGACTTAGTTTTAAGCCGGGCACCGACGACTTGAGGGAAAGTCCCGTGGTGGAGCTCATCGAGCGGCTCATCGGTAAAGGCTATTCTATCTCCATTTACGACAAAGAAGTGTCGATGGCGGGGATCGTCGGCTCGAACAGAGTCTATATTGAACAGGCGATCCCGCACGTCTCCTCGCTGATGAAAGCAACGGCACGGGAAGTCGTCGACGATGCGGAAGTGGTTGTGGTGGGCAACAAAAGCGAGGAGCATGAGAAGGTGATCGCCGAGCTAAACCACAACACGATTATCATCGATTTGGTCAGATTGGTTGAAAATCCAGAAAAGAGGGATGGTTATTATGACGGAATATGCTGGTAAGGTTTTAATGCTCGTGGAAAATCTGTTTCCCACCGACCCGAGGGTGCGGCGTGAGGCTTCTACTCTGGTGCAGGCCGGGTACAAGGTCTCGGTTATTGCGCTACGCCGGAACGAGTCCAAGTCCAGGGAGATTGTCAACGGCGTTCATGTTTATCGGATTCCCAGGATTGAGCTTTTCAAAAAAGGAGTCAGGAAAAAGTCATGGTTCTCCAAGCTGCGGTATTACATAGGCTCGACGATCGGTTACGCCATCGAATATTTTTATTTCACGGCCGGGTGCTACTTTCTGAGTTTTTACGTCCTGGTTCGAGAAGGATTCGACGTTGTTCACGTTCACAATCCCCCGGACACGCTTTTCCTCATTGGAGCCTTTTACAAGCTCTTGGGCAAAAAGTTCGTTTTCGACCATCACGACCTATCCCCGGAGCTTTATTTGTCGAGATTCGCTGTCCGGGGCGGCCTGATGTACCGAGGGCTGCTGCTGGTGGAGAAGCTCTGCTTGCGGGCCGCAGACCTGGTGATAGCCACCAATGAATCTTATAAGAAAATCATAATTGAGCGGGGCAACAAAAAACCGGAGCAAGTTTTTGTGGTGCGGAACGGTCCTGATTTGGACAGAATTCAGTTGCGCGCGCCAGACCCCGGGTTGAAAAAGCTCAACAAGAAGATTCTCGGTTACGTGGGCGCCATGAACCCACAGGATGGTGTGGATTATTTGCTCAGGGCGCTCCAGCATTTGGTTTATGAGATGGGTAGAAAGGATTTCTACTGTGTCATCATTGGGTCCGGGGATTCCCGGCGTTCTCTTCAGGCCCTGGCTGAAGAGCTGCGGATTCGGGAGTTTGTCTGGTTCACCGGTTTCATTCCGGACGAAGATGTATTGCGTTATTTGTCGACCGCGGACATCTGCGTGGACCCCGATCCTTCCAGTCCACTGAACGACGTCTCTACCTGGATTAAGATCATGGAGTACATGGCGCTGGGAAAACCCATCGTCAGTTTCGACTTGGCTGAGACCCGCGTGTCGGCGCAGCAAGCCGCTCTTTACGCGGCCCCGAATGATGAGAAAGCGTTTGCCCGGGCCATCGTCAGGCTCATGGACGATCCGCAGTTGCGGGCAAAGATGGGCGCGTTCGGTCGCAAGCGAATAGAACAAGAGCTGGCCTGGCACCATGGGGCGAAGAACTTGCTTGTAGCGTACCATGCCCTTTTGCCAAAAACGAAGGAGAATACGAGGGATATCGGCGTTGCGAAACCAGACAGCCACGAGTTGGTACGGGCGTCGAGTTAGCCCAGTTGGGTCGGAATGACGTTTTCTGAGCAGAGTCGACAACCGTAATGGATTTGCACTAAAGTAAACGTCACGCGCTATTGTTGTGATGCCTAATTACCTTTGCAAACCCTGACAGGGTTAATTGGATGATCACAGCTATGGTTTTGCCGTCAGAAACCCTGTCAGGGTTGATGTGTTAATTGAGAATCATCCGTGTAGTTAGAGAATTGAGGAGCCGTCGAAGATGATTGGAAAAAATGGTCCAGAGGTACAATGGAAGTAACTGCGGAATCTAAACCAGAGACTTCTTTCGTTCCGGCCGCTGAGGAGGCAAGTGAAGAGATAATTCTTCCGGCGCTGTGCCAATTTGTGGATTGGCTGGAGCACTTCGGCGAGGTCTCCCAGGATCACTACGATTTCTGGGCCAACGCCTGGGGACAGCGTGCCAAGGCGTTATACTACCGCAATCCGTGGCTGGGTGCCGCAGCGGTGGCCCCATTTATTTTCCTCGACAGCTTTCTTCCGTCTACCCGTCGCTGGTTCTGGTCGCCGCGGCGTTTCCCCATTGCCGATGCGCATTTCGCAATGGGCTTCGCCTACCTCTACCGCGCCACCGGTGAGGACAAGTACTACGAGAAAGCGGTGCATTTCTTGGAGACATTAGAGAAAACGCGTTGCCCGGGATTTGAGCACTACGGTTGGGGCTATCCTTTCAACTGGATGACCAATTCCGGCCCAACCAGGGTGAACACGCCGCTGATTACCACGACCCCGTACGTTTACGAAGCGTTTGCCGCGGTTTATGAAATTGACCGGGAGGCTCGGTGGTTGCGGGTCTTGTGCTCCATTGCGGAACATGTGGCCAATGACTACTACGAAATGGAAATCAGCGAGAAAGTTCGCGTCTGTTCTTACATTGCGGTGCCACGAAACCAGCCTGCGCCCGGGCGTTTTCGTCCCATCGTCAACTCCAATGCCTATCGGGCTTTCATGTTGACCGAGGCGGCCCGGCGTTTTGTTAATGAGTCCTTTTGGGAGATCGCCCAGGGCAATCTCAATTTCGTGTTAGAATCGCAACAGCCGGACGGCTCCTGGTTTTACGCAGCCGGCAAAACCGACCCCTTCGTGGATCATTTTCATACGTGCTTTGTCTTGAAAAACTTGATCAAAATAGAACGCCTCACTGGCCACAAAAAATGCCAGGAGGCGATAAAGAGAGGCTTAGCTTTTTATTTGACGCAGCTCTTAGACGGCCACGGTTTGCCAAAGCCGTTTGCCAAAACGCCCAGAGTGACTTTATACCGCCGGGAGCTTTACGATTACGCGGAGAGCCTCAACCTAACTCTGCTCTGCCTGGAGAATCGGGCGGAATTCGAAGCTGTACACCGTACGCTGTTGGCGGACTTGCTGCGTCGGTGGCAAAAACCGGACGGCTCTTTTCGCACCCGGCAACTGCTGTTAGGCTGGAACAACGTGCCCTATCATCGCTGGGCGCAGTCGCAACTGTTCAGGAGTCTGGCACTTTGCCTTCTCCAGGAGAAAGAGAAACGGTAAAATGAACCAGAAACCATCAGACAGGCCGTTATGTGTGGCGTAACCGGCATATTTAATTATCGAGAACAGCAGCCGGTGGACAGACCCCTGGCGGCTCGAATGAAAGATGCGCTCCTTCACCGTGGCCCGGATGACGAAGGCGCCTATTTTCTTGACCAGGCAGGCGTCTATTTAGGCCACCGCCGGCTTTCCATCATCGATCTCGCCGCCGGGCAGCAGCCGATGAGCAACGAAGACGGAACGGTGTGGATCGTCTTCAACGGTGAAATCTACAACTTCAGGGATTTGCGTTCGGAATTAGAGTCGCTGGGTCATTGTTTCAAAACGCGCTCAGACACCGAAACCATCATTCACGCTTATGAGCAGTGGGGCTTTGCAGCCATGGCCCGCTTGAACGGCATGTTTGGTTTTGCTATTTGGGATGAATCGCAGCGTGCTTTGGTTTTGGCGCGGGATCCGTTTGGCGTCAAGCCCCTGTATTACTGGGACAATGGCCACTCGCTGGCGTTCGGATCCGAAATAAAGGCCATCTTGCACCACCCGGCCGTGGAACGCACAATCGATTTCGATTCATTGAGTGCTTTTCTAACCCTGACCTTTGTGCCTTCGCCGAAAACCGCATTTGCAGGCATCTACAAGCTGCCGCCAGGCCATGCCCTAATTTGTACGGTGGAGGGCGTGCGCCTGCGGCGATTTTACCGAATAACGCCGGAAATCGCGGCCCATCGCTCAGAGGAAGACCTGTCGGAGGAGCTGCGTCACAAGATTGCCGTGGCGATCAAGAGACAGATGGTGGCCGATGTCCCTATCGGCGCCATGCTCAGTGGCGGCGTCGATTCCTCGACCCTGGCGACCGTCATGACCGAAATCGCCGGCCAGCCAATCAAGACCTTCACCGTTGGCTTTGCCGGGGACTTCAAGCAAAACGAGCTGGAGACTGCCCGGGTTGAAGCGCAGCGCATTGGCAGCCAGCACACCGACCTGGTGGTGTCCTCAAAAGACTATCTGGAGCTTTTGCCGCGTTCTATTTGGCATCTGGAAGAACCGGTGGCTACTGGCTCAATCCTGGCCTATTACATGATTTGCAAGCTGGCGCGAGAACAGGTGAAGGTGGTCCTGACCGGGCAAGGGGCCGATGAGCCATTTGCCGGCTACCCGCGTCACCTTGGCGAACGGTACGGCGCCTGGTACCGCGTGCTGCCAGCCGTGGTTCGCCATGGCCTGGTGGCGCCGATAATCGAGAGATTGCCGCGCAAGGAGCGCCTCAAAAGAGCGGTGCGCTCTCTGGGAATCGCCGACCCGCAAAAGCGAATGCTGAGCGTCTACAGCACCATCGATGCCTCGCTCAAGCAGCGGCTGTTTCGCAACGGTTACTTGCAGCGCGAAAATGGTGCCATCTCGGATGCAGTGCGATTGTGGCAATCGGACGTCGTCGATTTGGACAGCCTTAGCCAGATGCTCTACGTGGATGCCCGTCTTTCGCTGCCCGACAATCTGCTCATGTACGGCGACAAAATGTCCATGGCGGTCTCCCTGGAAGCGCGCGTGCCCTATTTAGACCTGGAGCTCATGCGATTTGTCGAATCTATTCCTCCCGGTCTCAAAATCAAAGGGCGGACCCAAAAATACCTTCTCAAGAAAGCTGTCTCCAAGTGGATTTCCGACGACGTGATTAATCGCCGAAAGATCGGATTCCACACGCCTGTGGATGATTGGTTCCAAAGGGACTTGCGCAGCGATTTTGCCGAACGCTTGCTGGCCCCGGGTTCTGCCTGTACCACATACTTCAGGCCAGAAACCATTCGCGAAATGCTCAATGACCATCAACACAGACGTCAGGATTACAAGAGGATTCTGTTTAGCTTGCTGACTTTTG
Organism: bacterium; assembly: GCA_046757525.1. Taxonomy (GTDB): domain Bacteria; phylum Zhuqueibacterota; class Zhuqueibacteria; order Oceanimicrobiales; family Oceanimicrobiaceae; genus JBHHYI01. The sequence continues at coordinate 15,377 of JBHHYI010000082.1, forward strand.
AAATATGGCACGACCAATTCATCCGGCCGGCAAGATGGGCGCCCAAACATGAGCAAATGGTAGCATTACCCTTGAAACCCTAACGCGGCGCAGCCGCAAATTATCAGCCACGGATTCACACGGATTAAACACGGATACAAACAAAGCTTTTTAAAATTAATGTTTTTCCAAAAAATTCTTTTAAAAAAGCAAAGCTTAGGATGTTGAACATTATTAAGCCGTGACTAAGACATGTTTTGTACTATTTTCACATTCTCTACTCCTTCTATCCGTACTACAAGCCGACAACATTGTGTTTTTTTAGCAAAGTTTAGTTTTGTTTTTTTAATAATTCCTAACCCGGACAAAGCCGGAATCCAAAAAGACAAAATAATTCTTTTCATGATTTTGTCGTCAATTATTTGTCTTATCGATTTCTGTACTTATTTGATAAAGATTTTTTTCAGTGCCTTAGGTGAACTGAGAGAAATTTCCAGCGAACGGTGCTGAAGTCACCAAAATTTAGCCGAATTTGGTTGCGGCTCCGCCGCGCCGTGTAAATCTGTACTAATCTGTGGCTTTCTGTTTTATAGCGGTCTTAAAAAGTTTGCATTTTTGTGCAAGACTTTACTGGTAATCCCTTAGGCGACATGAGCAAGAGAGTCAATAATATCGAGTATAGCTTCAAATATAGCCTTACTGGACAGGAAAAGGATGAAATAATTGGCTTCTATACCTCATTGGATGAAGTTTCCCTGGAACAATACCCTGACTGGTACCAGGTCTATGGGACTGAGAAGAAGGTTTGTTTTTTTCTGGCGAAAAGGGAAAACAGAGTCGTCTGTTTCACCCACATCTACGAAAACTTGTTCAAGACAGCCCACATCCATTTTGGGCCGATTTTCCACGATCCGAATATTCTGATCGATTCCGTCAGACAAATCTACCGCCACTACAAAGCCAGAGGTTTCACCCACTTGTCCATTCAGCTCGGCATCAAGACCAATTCGACCAGCGAGTATATCGAGTACGTTCTAAACAGAGACCTGAAAATCAAGACTTTTTATGATCGGCACAACTGGTCTTCGGTCGTGGTCGACCTATCCCGGGACCTCGAAGAGATTTACAAGAACTTCTCCAGCAATCATAAGCGGTCCATCAAGAAAGCCCTGAAATTAGGTGTTCAGGTACGAGAAATCAAGGACCTGTCTACCGTTGAGGAATTGTGCGCAAAATACATAAAAATGTACAAACATCGCAAGACCTACCTCGATGAAGCCAGAACCCAAACAACATTTGCCAGGATGTATGATTTTTTCCAAGAGCACAAAGCGGGCCTTTTTCTGGGTGCCTGGGACAGGGACGAACATCTGGTAGGGGGGCTGGTTTTGCTGCTTCAAGGCCATTCATTTTTCTATTCCAAAGGCGTTGCCGACCCGGATTACCGCCACATGCCGGTCACGCATCTGGCTTTTTTCGAAGCCATGAAAATGGCCAAAGCGGCCGGGTTCAGGTATTTCGACTTCGGCGGCTATAATCATTTTGTGGATGCCAACGATCAAGTCTATGAGATCAACCGCTTTAAAGCCGGCTTTTCTCGCAACTTTGTGTTCTATCCCAAAATCATGCATTTCGACTACCGACCTTTGCCGTACAAGCTCGTCAAGCTGGCCAGGTCGGCGCGGGATTTTCAACGGAACTGTGTGGCCCACAATGGGCTCAGGGCGTTCTCCCTGAGAAGATTGTGGCCACAATTTAACTGAACAGTGCCTGCATGTTTGAATTCATTGCTAAACTCTGGCAGCGAAAATTAGTCAAAGACGCCGCAGCCATTTATGTTGGCCGGGGCATCAATCTGGCGGTCGGCTTGATTTCCACGCTAATCTACGGCATCATTTTCCTGAACCAGCAGATCGCCGTCGTCAGTCTTTTCGACATGGTGGTCAGCCTGTTTGTATCATTCGGTTTCTCGTGGTCTGCCTTTGGCATTATTCGTTTTGGCAAGGAAGAGTACGAACAGGCCAGGCGCATCAGTCACACCTCGTCGATCAGACTGAGCGTCATCCTTCCGATTTTGATTTTTGCTACGCTGCTCTTGTTCGTCTTCCGCAAACCGCTGCTTAGCTACATCGGCACCGATGATCCCAAGATTTTCCTGTTCTTGATTCTGAATGTCCTGCTATTGGTTCTACATGAGCACCTCACCAACATTCTGACGACAGCGGAGAAGCATGTTTGGAACGCACTTTTTTACCTGGCCCAAAGCGTCGGCAAACTTGCCATCCTTTTGACCTTTTATTTCGGGCTATTTAGCGTTAGTGCTGAGCTCTACCTCAAAATGAACGTTCTGTTCCTGGGAGCCCTAATTCTTCTCAGAAGTCCGTCGCTGGAGAAGCGCTTTTTATTTCCGCTAACGCGGGTGAGTAAGGCGGAAATTCTGCGTTTTGCCAAGTTCGTCGTTCCCCAAATTTACGGTTTCACCGGCCTCTATTTGATCAATTGGGTAGATGTTTATTTCATCAGGAAGTTTTGTAGTATGGATGATCTGGGCGCCTACCAATTCTTGTACTCGATCTTCTTGAAATTCAGCTCGTTTGCTTTTTTGTTGAATTCGCTGTTTTTCCCTAAAATCGTGGCGTGGAAAAACTCCAATGAAGTTAGGTTCCGACAATATTTGCGCCAGGTCCCGGGTTCTGTGCTGATTGCCACTCTGGTACTCTTTGGCGCATTCGTTGCGGTGTACAAGCCCCTTTTCGCCGTCTTTTTTGCCGACAAATACGCTGCCGCCTATTCTTCTTTTGACATTCTATTGTGGGCCATTCCCTTCTTTTTCGTGACTTATTTGTTCGTGCCAGTGCTAAACAGTTATGACCGCGTGGGGTACATTCAGGTGGTGAACATTGCGTCCGCGCTGAGCAATTTAGCGATTGATTTCCTGTTGGTGAGAAAGTTTGGCATCATCGCCGCGGCCTTTGGTACCTTTGTGGCCTATTTCGTCAAATTCTTTTTCATGATGCTGGCCGTTAACAAAATGTTCAGCGCACGCTATAAATGGTTAACCGTGGCCAGCATCTCGCTGACCGTGTTCATTGCGGCCTACGTGTTAACAAACATTTTGTGACTGAAGAGGTGCTGTGCAAGCGAGAGGTTTGTGTTACGTGGAACGGACGGGGCCAGGGGGCCAACGTTTTTTTCAGGATGGATCGCAGGGGGGCTGTTAGGAAACGCTCTGTCGTACGTAACGCAATCGTCTCGATTGCAAAGGCGTTTCCGACATTTAAAGCAATCCGGTCGCACCGGATTGTGCGAGCTTTTAGGAAACGCTCCTCTGGAGCAAAATGACAGTTGTTTTTCTTTGAGCACAAAGGGAGTCGTCCTGAGTAGTCCCGACCGCTTTTTGGTCGGGACGTATCGAAGGGCGCAGCCCGTCACCCCTCGATACGGTCACCTGAACAGCAGTGACCTACTCGGGATGACTTGCAACTTGGCCTTTTGGGAAACGCTCTGT
>JBHHYI010000083.1:0-18576 GCA_046757525.1 bacterium
TGAGTAGTCCCGACCGCTTTTTGGTCGGGACATATCGAAGGGCGACGCCCGTCACCCCTCGATACCGTCACCTGAACAGCGGTGACCTACTCGGGCTGACTCGCACAGTGCTTTCAAGAAACGCTTCGGTCGTTTCTTTCATATAAAACTCAATTTACTCAAAGCCACCGGAGTTTTCAAGGTAATGCCTGGCTTAAATCTCTTTGGGATTCATTCCTCTTACGCTGAAAACGATTATGGTCAATTATTTTATGCGTTGGCCAGAATACTTAAGCCTTCCCTGGTGGTAGAGCTTGGAACCTATATGGGATACAGTGCCTTGCACTTCGCTGCCGCCATGCGCGACAATACCTCCGTGAACAGCGAGCTTCACATGATCGATTTGTGGGAAGCCTATTCGTATCGGCGCTGCACTAAAAACGTCACCATGGAGCATTTCAGACACTCTGAGCTGCTCGGCGTGAACAACTTGAAGCTCGAATTCATAAACGCCGACGCTGAGCAATCCTGGACGAACTACGAAGACGACAGCATCGATATTCTTCATGTGGACCTGTCGAATGATGGCCGGTCGCTGAACCGATGTCTTCAAGCGTGGTCGCCCAAACTCAACCGTGACGGGCTGTTGCTTTTTGAAGGAGGCTCACAGGAACGAGACCGTATCGATCGGATGGTCAAATACCAAAAATCTCCTATTCGGGATTTCATTGACTCCCATTGGTTCACGGACCATTTTGAGGCCGTGACCCTGGCGCCCTTTCCATCGTTAACCATCTCGAGGCTAAAGAAATGATACCACTCCACAAGGTGTTCATGCCAGCCAACATAGAAGAAGTAATCAACCCCCTGAGGGAAGTTCTTAGCAGCGGCTGGATTGGTGAAGGTAACCAAGTCTTGAAATTTGAAAGGTGTTTGCAGGAATACTTAGGGGTGGAGCATGTCACGGCTTTGAATTCAGGCACTTCCGCGCTGCAGTTGGCTCTCAGGTTGTGCGGTGTTGGCATTGGTGACGAGGTGATCACGACACCCATGACCTGTATGGCTACCAACGAACCCATCGTTCTCACCGGCGCAACACCGGTTTGGGCAGACATCGACCCGGCCACCGGCAACATCGACGTCGATGGGATTCGCAAGAAAATCAGTACTCGCACCAAAGCCATCATGATGGTGCACTGGGGTGGGTATCCATGCGACATCGAAGAGATCAATCAGTTGGCCCGGGAATATGGTCTCAAGGTGATCGAAGATTCTGCTCATGCTCTGGGATCGGTTTATCAGGACAAACTCATTGGAAACTACTCAGATTTTTGCTGTTTCTCCTTTCAGGCCATCAAACACATCACCACGGGTGACGGGGGGCTGCTGGTTTGCAGAAGCGAAAAGGACCACAAGCGGGCCAGATCTCTGAAGTGGTTTGGCATCGACCGCGAACAGCGCAAAACCAATGCCCTGGGCATCGCCGAATGGGATATCATTGAAGCCGGATACAAATACCACATGAACGATATTGCCGCAACCATCGGTCTGGTGCAACTCCCTTACCTGGCAACGATTCTGGCACAAAGGAGAGAAAACGCTGCTTTCTACCGTGCTGATTTGGCGGGGCTCCATCGGGTGCAACTGTTGCAAGAACAATCGCAGGACCGCAAGTCATCCTATTGGTTGTTTACACTCAAGGTGGACAATCAGACGCAGTTCATCGATCATCTGTTTCGGCATGGCATCGCCGCCTCTATTGTGCATGCCAGAAACGATTCCCATTCGATCTTCGCCAATTACAACAACCGGAATCTACCGGGACTGGACCACTTTTGCAACCACATGGTATGCATCCCGGTTGGCCCCTGGGTTGGAGAACGGGAGCGCCAACACGTCGCTGAGGTGATCAGAAGCGAGCGCTGGTGACCCTGGTTGCGTCGAATCCTCTAATTGACCGAAGGTATGAAATTTAACATTGTACTGGTTCAACCTGGAGACAATACCGGCTACCCACATGCGCAATGTTTCACCGAGATCGCTCATGTGCTTCGCTACGGTCTTGAAGATTTGGGACATCAGGTGATCCTCGGCGGACGGTTGTACAAGGATTGTGTCAACATTGTCCTGGGCTACCAATTTTTTTGGGGTAAGAGGCTGCCGGAAGGGTATCGCTATGTCGTCTACCAACTCGAAGAACTTTCCGAAAACGAAGGCTGGTCGTTGACCATGTTGGAAACCCTCAGATCACCCTGCGTCGTATGGGATTTCAACGAGCAAAATGTCCAATTCCTGGCCGACAGAGGCATTAAAGCCATTTGCAAGCCTATCGGATACCATCCCAAAATGGAATGGATTGGAAAGGACAAATTGGAAGACGTCGACATTCTTTTTTATGGCTCTCTGAACGACAGACGCAAGAGAATTCTGAGTCGGCTGCAGAATAAGTTCGATGTCAGAGTGCTGTTTGGCGTCTACGGCAGGGAGCGCGACCAGTGGATCAGTCGTTCGAAAATGGTGCTGTCCATATACTATTATGAGACCAAATTGTTTGATGATGTGAGGATGTCATATTTGATGAACAACAAAGTGTTCACAATAGTCGAGGATGCCCCCAACAAGAAATACGAGGACTTGCTGGTCTACGCAGACTACGGCAGTTTGATCGAGTGCTGCGACTATTACCTGCACCATGAAACCCTGAGGAACCAAATTGCTGAAAAAGCTTACCATGGGTTCAAGCAATACCCTGAGGTCGAATTTCTGCAACAGGCACTTTCTTTGAGTTTTTGAACCGATGAATGCTGGTGCTTCCGTCATTATTGTAACGTACAATTCCGCACAAACCATACGGACTTGCCTGGTTAGCGTGGCGAACACAATTCGACCAGAGGATGAAGTCCTGATCATCGACAATAACTCCAGCGACAACACCGTGGAAATCATCGCACAAGTTCAATCCGAGCTCAAAACGAAATTCCAATGTTTGTTGCAAGACAAGAACCAGGGGTTCTCCAAAGGATGCAACATTGGCATCGCAAAGTCAACCGGGGAATTCATCATTCTGCTCAACCCCGACACAGAAGTTTTCGGCGGCTGGATTGAACGGTTGACCGCTCATTTTCGGTATTACAAATTCACCGGCGCGGTTGGACCGCTTTCCAATTACACCATTCGAAGTCAGCACATCCTAACTTATTTTCCGGACTATTCAGCTTACCTGCAAGACGCACAGAAGCTCATAGAAACGCTCTACCAGAGATTTCGAAACCGCAGCATTCCTGCTAAACTGCTTATTGGATTCTGCATGGCACTCAGGAGGGACCTGGTGGAAGGCATTGGCGGTTTGGACGAAGACATCTTCCTTGGGGACGACGACCTGGAGATTTCCTGGCGCTTCCGGGAGCAAGGCTACCAGCTTCGAGTGGCTTTGGATGTGTTCATCAACCACGTTGGACAGAGCAGTTTTGACACCTTGCCTAAAATAGAAACCGAAGAGATGGTGCGACAAGGCTCAGACGCATTATTTGAAAAAATGAGAAAGCACTATTCCCCGAATAAAGTTCCCCACCCACAAGACTATTTTGGCATTGGCTGGTGGAGCCCCTCGATTCTGAAAGAGCACAAGGCGGAAGAGGTCTTCTCACCTAAACTAACCCACCGGGATTACAACGAACTCACGCAAAAGACAAAAAGATTGCTGCGCCAGGGTAAGCACAAAGAGGCTGCTAAGCTACTTGAACAAGCGCTGAAGCTCTATGTGAACGATTTCGTCCTGTGGTATACCCTGGGATCCATTTACCTGATTCTGCAAGAATATGAACAGGCAGAGTTTGCCTTGAAGAATGCCTGGTCGTTGGATTTCAACACCAGGATGGCGACAACGAAACTGCTCGAGCTGGTGGCACGAAAAAGACAAGAAACTGAAGAAGAGGCATCAACAACTCAGGCAATGGTGTTATAGCATGAAGCTCATCGGTTTAACCCGCGTCAGAAATGTGGAGCATATCATCGTGGACACTTTGAACCATTTTTCACGATTCTGCGATGGCGGAATATACGTTTACGATGACGTTTCCACCGATGCCACGGCCCAGTTGTGCAAACAGGGCAAACATGTTGTCGACGTTTTAATTGGTGAGCATTGGGACGCGAACCGGGAGCGAGCCGAATTCGAAAATCGTCAGGCAGTCCTGACCAGGGCACAGGCCGACGCCGCGCCGGAAGATTGGTTTCTCTATTTTGATGCAGACGAACGGATCGAATATGATTTCAAACACCTGCGCGTTCCTCAGGTAGATGCCGTGGCTATGCGTTTGTTTGATTATTACATAACGCCAGAAGATGTCGACTTGCCCTATTCGCAACGTCGGTGGATTGGCCCGGAATTCCGAACCATCGTCATGCTATATCGGAATTCGCCACACCTCCTGTTTCACCTGCCGGACCAAAGGGAAGCCAGCCTGAAGCCCAACGCCAGGATAGTTATCGACGGATATGTGCGGCATTACGGCAAGGCCTTTTCGGTGCAGAAGTGGGAAGAAAAGTGTCAATACTACTCTGAACATTTCCCCAAGTACGCTGAAAAATGGGAAAGAAGAAAGGGCAAAGCCGTGCATAGGAATTATGAGTCCGATTTCGGCAATCCGCTAATTCTATGGGAAGAGAAAGAGCAAAAGGGCTTCCCCCTGGTCGATCCGGGCAGCCCTGCGGTGCAGGACGCAAGAATGGAACCCATGGCCGGCACTGTGCTGGAAAAGCTGCGCGGCGCAGAGGCACGGGAATCGGGCATTGTGCAGGCTCAGATCGATGGCTGCGGGAACCTGACAATCTGGGTGGCACCGGCCTGGCAGCTCTTGCACCGCGATGTGCTGTTTGATTTCTTAACCTCCATTGGCCAGGCAACCCTATGCAATGCCGTGCAACTTCGTAGCATCCACGACAACAGGCGCATTGCGACCTTGAACCAGGCAGGCATAAAAGATGACCGTTAATGATAATCTGGAAACGCTCTATTAGATAAGTCAGATTGCAACCATGTTTATCGTGCAACTCTATTCAGGGCAATCTACAACCTCGGGTGATTTCGTCTATCGCATCGAACAGCCGGGCAAAGGTCTGTCCTCTGTCGAGGGGGTACAGGCTGCAAATTTAGATTTGCTGGACTTGCCGGACATTTCGGTCCTAACCAAAGTCCCTGTTCTGATTCTGCACCATTTGTCTGACCCGGATTTGCTTCCTGTCGTAGCAGAACGCCGCAGGAGAGGGCTGCTAACGATCTATGAATTGGCCGACAACTTTCGCTTTTCCGGGGAACACTTGCCCCAGGCCAAACGAAGAGGGCCGCCTGAATACCACGTTGTCATGGAAGAGCTACTTCGGCGTTGCCACGCCGTTCAAACCACAGGACCCGCGTTAAGAGATCGGTACCAAAATCTGAACAGGAACTTTCTTATTTTTCCCAACCTCGTAGATGCGGTCCACCGAGGCAGGAGAGAGGCTTCGATCTCAAAAAAAGTCACCATAGGGTGGGGAGGCTCTGCACGCCATTTCTCAGACCTCGCTCACTATGCCGATGCACTATGCGCGTGGATCCTGAGAAATCCTGAAACCCGACTGGCCATCATGGCAACGGAAAAGATCCAGCGGCTGTTCTCAAACCTTCCCCGCAGCCAGGTGGCGTTGTATAGGCCAGGCAAGCTGACGGACTATTTTTCTTTCTTAGATGCTTTGGACATCGGGGTCGCGCCTCTTTTGCCAACTGAGTTCAATGCTTGTCGCTCGGATGTCAAGTATCTGGAATGTGCCTTGCGCCAGGTCGTGCCCTTATGCAGCCGTTTTGGACCCTACACAGAGATTGGGAGGGAGGGTGAGAACATCTTGCTGTTCGGTGAGGCTGCGGAACTAACGGAACAGTTGGACCGCCTGCACAGCAATCCCCAACTTGGGAGAAGAATAGCGTTGCAGGCCAAACAATGGGTTGAGAGAAACCGGCTCAACAGGCGGCAAGTCTGGGAGCAAAGAGTGAAAACCTACAGGAAGCTGTTCAATCAGGTGCACAAAGGCCAGCGAATCGAAAGTGCTCGTGTTGGGGAATTCTCTAATGCCCGGGCGGGCACATTGCTGCGTCGGGCCTTAAACGCCTCAAATCCCAAAACAGCCTATGTCTTGCTAAAAAGGGCTGTCGCAGCCTTTCCCAGCAATTATCAGGTTCACTATTTTTTCGGCTGGGCATCTTATGGTCTGGGTCAGACCCGTGAGGCGATTGCAGCGTTGGAGCGCGCCTGCCAACTCTGCCCGACTTCAATTCGTTCCTTACAGCTCTTGACCAGAATGTTGATTACGCTGAAAGATTTCAACTCCGCGCTGCACATGGCGGAGCGGGCTTTGGAGCTCGAACCGGAGCTCCCCACGCTGCTGACCCTCAAAGCGATTAGTTTACAGCTTCAGAATCGGCACCAGGAGGCGAAAGAGACGCTGGAGCCGTGTTTACGAAAGGCCCCCAAACTGGTAGAAGCTGAGATAGCTTACGCCCGTTCGGCGATTGAGCTACATAAGTTCCAAGACGTCCGTCGCAGCCTGAACAGGTTGCTCAGGTTGGCACCGGAGTCGCCGGTGACGGCATCGCTGAGGCTTTTGGTGTCCAAGAGAGAAAGTAGGACGGTCGATCCACTGAGACATCTTAACGCGTACTGAAGCAATATTTGTGCTGCCATGAAAAAAGCCATCATAGTATTAGGCATGCATCGAAGCGGGACTTCCCTGGTTGCCGAGTTGGTGCACCGGTGGGGAGCCTATGCCGGCAATGACACCCAACTGATGCAAGCAGATGAATGGAATCAACAAGGCTATTGGGAGTATTTGCCTTTAGTTCACTTCAATAATGAGCTGCTTTTCAGCGTTAGATCAAACTGGTTCGTCCCCCCCTGGAGCGACGAAATGTTAGCGCGACAAGCCTCACAACCTGAGTACAGCAAAAAGGCACGGCAACTGATGTCCGGGATGGAACTGGGAGGTAGGACCTGGTTCTGGAAAGACCCACGCCTGACGATCTTATTGCCTTTTTGGAAAGCCATCTGGGACGATGTCCTGTACGTCATTCCTGTCCGCAAACCCTCAGATATCGCTGCATCGCTTCAGAGAATACAGGGCTTCCCTACGTCTGCCTCGCTCCTGTTGTGGCAAGATTATATGCTGTCCATTCTGAGGAATACAGAGTGTCACACTGACAAGATGTTCCTGGAATATGAAACTCTTCTACAACATCCATCTAAGCAGTGTGAACAACTTTCCCTGTTTCTAACGCAACGCACCGGAATTGGTGAAAACGCTCGTCAGAGAACCGCGATGATGGCTGACGCCATTACACCAAATCTAAGACATCACAAAGACACTGTTTCTTTTCAGGACATGCCGCTTGCTACCAGGCATCAGAAGGCGCTTTACAGGTTTTTGCAGAAGAAAGTCACAGATCCCAATGAAAAGCCAGATTTCCCCAGCTTTGATCTTTATCAAGGGTGGAGAGAATACCTGCAAACATTGTATTCATTGATTCACATGCGGTCGCGGCTGAACAAAGTCGCAAAAGAGAAGGAAAGGGTGCTGAAGGAGAAAGCACAATTGTTACAAACCCTGGAACAAATCAGAAAATAGCCAAAACATGAAAAAACTAAACATCTTAATGGGCAACAACACTCTCAGCCTCCTGGCCGGGACAGAAACCTGGACGTACACCTTAGCGGTGGAATTGAAGCGCAAGGGGCATGGGGTTTCCGTTTACTCCAACGATCTGGGCATCGCTGCAAGCAAGTTGGAGCAGGCGGAGGTCCCTTGTCTTGCAACTCTTGACCGGAATGGGGCTGCTCGAAACAGAGACGGCACAGTTTTCGATATCCTCATCGCCAATCATCATGACACGATTACCTATCTGCACAATGTGTTTCCAGAACTGCCCATCATCGCCACGTGCCACGGCATCACGCACTATTTATCGGATGGTCAACGCACCCCGGAGCATCCAATCATCGATTTCAAGGTGGCACACCACGTGGTGGTTTCCGAAGAATTACAAATATTGCTCAAACAGGTTTACTACCTGGATTCAATTCTCGTCAGGAACTTTGTTGACACGCGCAGATTCTGTTATTGCAAACCCCGAAGCGCAATTCGAAAAATACTCTTTAATAGCAACTATTCCGGGACGGACAGCGAAGTTTTCTCCGTAGTCCAGGAAGTGGCCAGGTATTTCAACGCGGAACTGCTGACCCTGGGACAGAATTTCGAGAGAACCTGGGAAGTGGAAAAGTGGTTAGCCGAAGTCGACGTGGTATTTTCAATGGGCCGCGGCATCCTGGAAGCCATGGCCATGGGAAAAGTGGCTGTCTGTCACGGTCGCTGGGGAACGGGCGGGATTGTACATGCAGGCAACGTGAAAAAACTGAGACAAAGAAATTTTTCGGGCAGACACGCGCAGGGGAAATTGGAGAGTGCCAGAAAAATTGCCGCGGAGATAGACAGATTCTTCAATGAGCCTCACTTAAACGAGATGAGGAAGTACGTGGAAAGTAATCACAATGTGGAGACTGCGGCGCGGACCTACCTCGACTTAGCCAACGAGTTTTTGCCGTCAAATACCAATGGTGAGAAGGGCAGTTGCGGCCGAACAGGCGCTTATGCGAATGTAGTCAACGAGCCCATCGAGGCACTGTACACTCGGGGCAGTACGTTGGTCGCCGACGGGGACTTAAAAGGGGGACTGCAGTTTCTCTCGCGGGTCCTTGAATTACAACCCAGACATTTTGAAACTTTGATGTTGATGGGTGGTCTGTACGAAAGACTTGGCAAGCGAAAGGAAGCCCGGCGTTTGTGGGAGCTGGCACTTAGTGCGCACCCTGACGATTTGACTGTTCTAAAAAGACTTGGTAAGCCGGTCGACTGTTCCATCGTCATCCCTGTTTTCAACCAACTCCAGTTTACCAGGCAGTGTCTCAAGCGGATTCGAATGAACACCCCTCAGGATTGCTATGAAATCGTTGTGGTGGACAACCATTCAACCGACGGCACCAAAGAGTATCTGCAGGGATTAAACGATGTGCGAGTAATTAGCAACGACGCGAACTTAGGCTTTGCCATCGCCTGCAATCAAGGAGCAAAGGCAGCGCTGCACGAATTTCTTTTATTTTTGAACAACGATGTGGAAGTGCAGTCGGGTTGGTTGGAGCCTCTAATCAGCACCTTGTTGAACGATCCAGATGTGGCAGTGGCTGGTTCCAAATTGCTTTATCCTGACGGGAAGATTCAGCACGCAGGTGTGATTACGGTTGACGACAGAGAATATGGCCATCCGGTGAATCCTTGGCACGTTTACTATCGCCTGGACGGAACGCTGCCACAGGCAAACATCCCGCGCGAATACTCGGCTGTGACGGGTGCCTGTTTGCTGACCCGGAAAAGCCTATTTGAGCGACTTGGTGGTTTTGACCAGGCCTTTCGCAATGGCTACGAAGATGTGGATTACTGTTACAAGGTTGGCGCCTGCGGCTACAAGATTGTGTACAGGCCTGAAAGCGTGGCCATCCACCACGAGTCTAAAAGCGGCACGGAGCGATTCGCTTACGAAGACACTAATTTTCAATTGTTGGTGTCGCGCTGGCGAGGCAAGGCCCCAATCGACATAAGAAGGTTCGGTGTGGGGCGCAAGGAATTCTTACGGCCCTTCAAAACCTACCTGGGGCCAAAGAAAAAACAATGGAGCGTGCACCTGCAAGCAGGTCAGGCCAAATAGAGTTTTTGTAACTGTTCAGCTATTGACATTTAGCTGTTGGCCATTGCCGAGGGTTGCAGTCGAAGCCGTCAACTAGATTTCAAACGGTTCCTGGAAGTGTGCTAAGCTATTTGAAAAGCAAGCCTTTACATATGGAGTGCAGTAACTATTTAGCCTGTCGTCATTCCTGCACGTTTTAAGCAGGAATCCATGTTTTGCTGATGTTCAGAATAGTCTGGAAGTCGCATGACTTATGGATTCCCGATAAGCACTCGGGAATGACAAGCTGAATAGTCACGAATTTTTTTTGAATTGGGTAGCAAGGGGTTCTGATTGCATCCGATAATAGAAATAAGTAAAACCCTTGAATCGAAATAAATCCTGGGAGAAAACAGATGTCCGCTCAATTTCCTGCTAAGGGCTTCAAGTCGGCGATGAATCCCTACCTTTACCAGCAGATTCGGACAGCGAGTCCGGAAAAATTGATATTAATTCTTTACGATCTGGGTATCAAGAGTTGCTCGACGAAGGATCGCCAAATGGCTGCCCAAGTTTTGGCCGAGCTCATCGGCGTTCTCGATTTCGAGCAGAAGGACATGGCATTGCAATTCTTCGATCTGTACAATTATGCGCTGGCTCAGGTGCACCAGAACAATTTTGACGCCGCCCTGGTGGTCCTAAGGGAACTGAGGGACGTGTGGCAAGCCGCAGTTTTAAAGCAAGCCAGAAACAATTAATTGAAGGCTGAGACGCATGGGGTTAGACATATTTGCAAGTGGCAGCTCGAGTATCGACAGGCTCATTTCGAGCATCATTCAGCTCGAATCAAGACCGAAGGTTGCGCTTGAGGATAAGAAGACAGAGCTCAACAATAGAAACGGGGTCCTAAACGATCTCGATTCCAAGCTCTCCGCCCTGAACAGCCTGGCTGAACGGTTGACCGATCCGATTACGGACTACTTCGCCGGCAAGTCGGCCTCGACCAGCGATTCTGATTTCTTGACAGCGTCCGCCACCTCGTCTGCACTGGCCGGCAGCCACGATGTCTCTATTCAGCGCCTGGCCAGCGCCGACACCCGAGTCTCCAAGCAGTTCACCCAGACCGGCACGGCCTTGACTACGTTTTTTAGTACCAACGGCTCTCAGACCTTTCAGATCGAAGTTGCACACCCTACCACGTCGGACGCTAACAATCGCGTGTCCATCTCAGTGTCTGTTAATTCGACCAGTGCAAACGACGATGACGTGCTCGACGACATTGCGCTGGCGGTCAACAATGCCATGAGCGCCGCGGTGACGGCCGGCACCATCACTGCAGACGAGAAGGCAACCGCTTCCGTGGTGCATGAAGATAGCAGCACCAGCCGCCTCACCTTCAAGAGCGGACAGTCTGGTTTTACTTATCGCATGGTGCAGACAGACTCGACCAATTCGCTGTTGTCCACTCTGGAAATCAACAACGCGGTTCAAGCCTCAGGTACCTCCGGTGGTTTCATAACCGCCATTGGCACTAGCGCCACAAACAGTTCCTTGAATTCACAACTGCTCATAGATGGCTTGACATTTTATCGCGACAGCAATTCCGTCGATGACGTCATCGACGGCGTGACGCTCACCTTGAAGAACGTGACCACCTCATCTGAAAGCGTGCAGGTCTCGGCGGATGTGGCGGCAGTAAAAAAAGAAGTTGAAGATTTTCTTAACGCTTACAATGACGCCTTGAGTTTTCTTCATGACAAAACCACCGTAGATAGCGACACTCTGGTGAGGGGACCGCTGGCCGGAGACAGCACCTATCGCGGGCTGCGAACAACGTTGCGGGGCATCATAACCGGACAGGTGACCAGCGTAGCCTCAGGCAACCCTGATTATTTGTTTGAAATTGGCATCACAGCCGCCAGCGATGGAAGTTTGAGCATTACAGATGACCAAAAATTCGAGGATGCTTTGAGCGCGGGCTCCACCGCAATCTCCGACTTGTTTAATTCGACCAATGGCGTGGCCACGCAGATCAAGAGTACGCTCGATGATTATGTTAAAGTTGGGGGGATAATTGACGATGGTCAAACTAGCATAACCGACAGGATTACGAGCCTCGATTTTCGCATTTCGAGATTGGATGATCTCCTGAACAAACGCGAGCTCCAATTGAGGACTCAATTTGGAAGAATGCAGCAAACGGCAGCCATTTTTCAGCAGCAACAAGCCACGTTTCGCAGCGTCTTTAGGTTCTAACAAACGAAAAATGAAAGAACGTTGATGTGCTCATGACCCAAACACCGACAGCAGACACCGAGGTTCGGGAAATCCTCCGTGGGCTAAATGAAATTACCCAGAACATGCCAGCATTGCTGGAGCGTGCTGATTGGGACGCGTTAACAGAACAACTCGAAAAACGTGCGGCCTTGTTGCACAAAATGGAAGTCCACAAACGTGGTCAAATCGCAGATCGACAGGATATGGATTTGGTTGGGTCTTATACCGCGCTGAATGACAGAATCATCGCCTGCCTAAAACAGCAAATGGGAAGCACGTTAGATTCGTTAGAATCGTTGAGGATAGAAAAAAGAGCCATTGGAAACTTACAGGCTATTGCTAATAAACGAAATAGACACAGAGTTAATTTTCAATACTAAAGTCATTTTCAACATAAAAAATACACAGAGGGTGCTATTATGGAGATTAAAGATTTAGGCAATTTGCCTCTCCCAAAAAAGATCGAAAAGAGTACCCACGACAAAATCCAACTGAAAAAAGTACAGAACAAGACGTCCACCCAGACAAAAAACATCAGTGAAGGAGATCAAGTCGAAATCTCGGACAAAGCCAAAGAACTGCAAGAATCTGGCGATGAGATCAAGGTGGCCAGAGAGCTGCTAACAAAACTACCCAGCGCTCGAGCTCATGTTATTTTTGAAGCGCTGGCAAAATTGAAAGCAGGGCTATATTCAAGCGACCAAATCATGCAGGAAGCCGCTTCAAAGTTGCTCCAGAATGGGGAGCTCGATGATTTGAAGTAGCCCTGACATTGGTCCCACCCCGGTGTCACCAACTGTTTCTTTTTCTGTACGCGTCGTGAGCAGTGCCATAGTGAACGGTGTCACACACTCTTGCGTGTTGTGGAAACAACCCCGCGGCTAAGGTTCCACAATTGTGGAATCTCTCCCTCATCGAATAGTGGCAATCTCTAAAATCTATTTGGGTCCTCAATTTTATGCTCTTGTTATTTAAGATGTTATATGCTTCTGTTTTCCTGATGGGCCGCCATTTAGACCAGAGGGTTCTGGTACGGTGGTTGCAGAATCAGATGAAAAATGTCTGCTCAGGGACGAACTATTTGGTTGATTGATCTTGTGGATAATAATACTTACTGGCTGTTATGGCTAATAACCGTTTAAAAATACTCATCGTGGACGATGATTTTACTTCCAGACGATTGATTGGGCGTTTTATCCAAAGCAACTGGACATGTAGCATTATTGATGCGCAAGATGGGTCCCAGGCTCTCGGGTTGATGTTAAAAGAGGCCCCCGATCTTGTTATATTGGACATGATGATGCCCTTCATGGACGGACTGCAGGTGCTCAAAACCATGCGCAGTAATTCGCGCTTAGCCCATATACCCGTGATAGCCTGTACCGCAGTCGATGACAAATCAACAGTCGTAGACATAATAAAGCTGGGGATCGATGATTATGTCATTAAGCCTGTTGACAAAAAAAACCTGATAAAGAAGATTTCACAGTTGCTAAAGAAGTAAGTAATTTCATTTGAGGATGACTGAAATGGCGAAGGGATTGTCCCAGAAAGACATAGATGCTCTTTTTTCAAAAGTCCAATCAGAATCAGAATCCGACAATAATCATGAGATCTCGGCTCAGAAAACAGTTTACCCATATAACTTCAGGTCTAAGAAAAAAATCGACCAGAGTTGTTTTGCAATAATTGAGAGTATACACAAGAAGTTCTTGAGAAATTTCGAGGTCACTTTAACCAACCTTCTCAACAAACCGGTCATAGCTTCCGTGGCCGCAGCCACGGAATTGTCCTACTCTGAATATACAGACTCGATTTCACCCCCCACTTGTTTGTACCTATTGAATCTCAGGCCCGTTTCCGGTAGATTTTTGGTAGAACTCGATCCCAATTTTGCATTTTTCGTCATCGACAAGGTTCTTGGCGGCAGTGGCACCGTGGATGCTACGTTGAGGAGAGAGCTGAGTATCATCGAAGAAAGAATCATGTACCGCGTCATTAACATGCTGCTGCACGACTTGAAAGACGCCTGGAAAATGGTTATCAATCTGGAATTCGAGGTTGAAGGGTATTATTCGCAATCTGATTATATTCAAGCGTTGCGTGGGGGGGAAAGAATTTTGCTGATTTCAATGGAAATACGCGGAGGCGAGACCATCATAGGCTTTCTTAATTTGTGTTTGCCAATTGGCATTTTGGACCCACTGCTGTGGAAATACAAAGAACGTGAAAAAACTGTCGCATTAAAACGCTCAGAAAAGGAGATAACCAACGACAGAAAGATCATCTCGCAACAGATCACTAAGTCTATTGTGCCGTTAAGGGTTGTGTTGGGCGAAACGGCGATCTCCGTAAGCGATTTGTTGAAAATGGAAATCGGGGACATACTGTGCTTGAAGTCGGAGGCCAACAAACCTTTGGAGATATTCCTGGGCAATTTGAAAATGTACCAGGGAATGCTGTTCAACAAAGAAAACTTCCTGGCTGTAAGAATTTCGGCGACAGTCAAAAATGCCAATGGCAAGCGTGGTCATGGAACAGACGCAACTCCCACAACTTAGGGTATTCGTAACAGGATGAAATTAAAAATGCCGTCGAAACGTCAACTTGGGATGGGGGGAGAGCTGGTGCATAATCGACCGTTCAAAAGGACTCCGATGAACGACCAGATATTTGTGGTCACAAAAAACTCCGAAGTCTACGAGCTTTTCGAGGACCGCATTAAACAGTTTGAGTGTGATTTCTTTTTTGTCGGCAGCCAAAGCGAAGCAATATCTTTCTTTGAGAATTTTAGACCGTTATTTGTCATAATAGAAATTAGTGCAGAAGACTTAGGTACCAAACTGAGGCGATTCAAAGAGGACAACATTCGATTTCGGCATACCCCGTTCTTGTTCATTTGCGAGCAACATTTAAGGCCTGACAAAATCTTGAGAATCCTGGAGCGTGTTGATGATTATTTGATCAGGCCCGTCCGAGACGAGGAATTGGAAACCCACGTCATAAACATGATCAGGCGCCAAAAAAAAATAGACAAGCATTCAGGTTTGTTCCGACTGAACCATGAAGAGCTATTGTTTAATGAAGTCACCAAGCGGCTCAATGAGATATTCATTAACGTTCGAAACTCGCAACACGTCGACCTGTTTGGCGTGCAAAAATTGGCAAAGAAGTTGGTGAACAAGACGCTGCAGGGTGACTATTTTCAACTCATGGCTCTCACGAACAATGTGAAGTCTTCAATTGTGATGACAGCTATTCGGGTTGCTACTTTTGCAATCCTCGTGGGTAGAAGCATAAGATATTCATTGGATGATTTGCAAGAGTTAGGGATTGCGGCCTTGTTGCACGACATCGGCTATTTGAGGTTGCCACAGGATATTATGACCCAATATAAGACAAGCCAAAACCAACAAATCCCAGTAATCCAAAGGCACCCACTTCTTGGATTCGAGTTGATAAACGAAGCAACAGCCGTGCATGGGATAGAGGGTTTCGAAAGAGTCGCGCAAACCGTCTGTCAGACACATGAAAGAGAAGGGGGGGGCGGATTTCCCCACGGGTTAGCAGGCGACGATATCCAGGAGTTTGCCAAGATCATCGGTTTGAGCGAAACCTTTGTTGCTTTCATCGATGAACACCAGACAGGCAAAAGTGCGAACACTTTCAATGCTTTGCAGAAAATAATATGCCTTGCCGATCGCCATTTTCCCGCCAATCTGAAACGAGCGCTAATAAGAAGCATATCCATCTATCCGTTAGGCACGTTTGTGAAGCTCAACACCGGCGAAAAGGGAAAAGTCGTTAAGACCAATCCGGCTAATCCCACACGGCCCATCGTTGAATTGTTATACGACTCTGAAAGCAAACCCTACATATTTCCTATTAGAAAAAACTTAGTGGATCATCCGTTTTCTTTTATTACTCACATCGTGGCGGAAGACAGCCTTCCCATTGTCGATAAAGTATTTACTCTCTAAGAAAGATGCCTGGAATGATGAAATCATCTTGTGACATGCCGACAAAAAAAATCTTGGTCATCGACGACGAGCCAAGTATATGCAGGTTGCTGGTCAAGTTCCTTAGGCAGGAGGGTTATGAGGCGGCTTCTGCTAAAGATGCTCAGGAAGCGCTTGCCTATCTGAGCACTGAAAAACCTGATGTTATATTCTTAGACATAAAACTGCCCGGGATTGACGGCATCGACATCCTAAAAATGATCAAGAAGCAAGAGAAGGGGATTTCGGTCGTCATGATTTCAGGACATGCTTCTGAAAATACTGCCAGAGATTCCTTGATCTTAGGGGCCTTCGAGTATATCAACAAACCTATCGACTTAATGCGCGTGAGAGATGTTCTAGTACGCATTCAAATTAATGAATATGCTAATGGCGGTATTCTATGAAAGTTGCCGAACTCGAAGGTCTTCTTGAGTTTTCGAGAAACATAACTTCGGTAATAAACGAAGACGAACTTTTTTCGTTGGTGTTTAATGACCTGCGGGTAATCATGGAATTCGACCTGGCGTTCGCAATCGTGTATTCAGAACACTGCAACATTCTGTACCAATGCAACAGAATAAAGTTGCCCAGCCATACCGCAGAAAGAGCAAAAGACAGGTGTCTTAGCATTTTTAATGAACTGAACAACTTGAGTCTCAATGCGGATTGTTTCAAGGTTAAGGTTTTCAACCTGCCGAAGAAGGTGAATGATTTTCATGGAGCCTCAATTGAACTGAAATCCTTGCTGGTCGCAGAATTTCCTATACTCGACGGAGCTATTTTACTCTTTTCCAGACAAAACGATGTGTACTCAGACGAGTCGAAAAAAATATTGAATGCAATAGCCGGCCAAATCAACAACACGCTACAAAGGCTCATGTACATGAAAAAAGTCGAAAAGACCCGTTTGCAGGCTATCATAGAAAGCATGCAGGAAGGGGTCGTCATCCTCAATTTGAAGGGAGGCATCGTTTTGGTGAATCCGTCTGGGAAAGCCTTTCTAAAAATGCTCAAAGCCCCGTCAAAACCGGGCCAAAAGCTCAGGCAACTCGCGTCCCACTCCATTGTTGTCATGATGCGCGAACTTGACAGCAACGGCAGTGCCATTGCGGCGAAGCGATTTGTTCGCAGAGACATTTGCCTGCAAGGGGAAGAGCAGAAGATCATTTCCTTGACCTTGTCCGCCGTAAATGGCGCGGAACTGGATCACGGCAGCTACATGTTGGTTTTTAGAGATATTACCGAAGAACGGACCGCCCAGGAGCAGCTTTTCATGACCACAAAACTGGCTTCGCTGGGAGAATTAGCAGCCGGGGTAGCCCACGAGATCAACAACCCGCTTACATCTGTCATGGGGTATGCGCAGCTTCACCTGATGAGTCAAGTGGATGCTGAATTGCGCGAGGATTTGCAGAGAATTTACGATGAAGGGAAACGCGCCCAGACCATTGTCAAGAGCCTGCTTGCCTTTGCCCGGGACCAAACTGATGAAGATGCCGAGATGGACCTGAACCAGACGGTTGCGGAGGTTTTGAAACTGTTCGGCAAGCAATTAACCTTAAAAAATATTCGATTGATTACGCATTTCGAAGACAACCTGCCGAAGATTTATGGCAACTCCAATGAGATTCAACAAGTCGTGCTTAACCTTATTCAAAATGCTTGTGACGCCATATTTGATTCCCAAAAAGGTTCATTTATTAAAATCGCTACCCGAAGAAAAGCAGGGGAGAGGTTGGAACTGTCTGTCGTAGATGACGGCCCGGGCATGCCGGAGAGCGTGCGGGAAAAAGCGTTTAATCCATTTTTTACCACCAAAACCGCAGGCAAAGGTACTGGCTTAGGGTTGAGCATTAGCTACAAGATCATCAAAAAACATGGGGGTCAAATAGTCCTCAGAAGCTGGGAAGGGAAAGGCACCCGTTTTTGCATTGAGCTACCGATCATGCTGACGCCGAACCAAAGTGTCAACTGACCGCACCTTCGGCTGGCTTCCCAATCGACCTGCTTCGATCCCACCAACCAAGCCCTCCGGTTAAAATAGTCTTCTAATACTTTAAAATTACTCAAGATACATCCGTAATAACCGATCTTAGTTACATGAGATCTGATGGTCGCGACCGATGTTCGACAGACATGGTTCAACAAAGTCTAACCTTAAGCGCTGGAGAACTATTCTGAACAAAGAAGAAACTCACGCAGGAGTCGAAGAGATAGAGGCCTGTTGCAAGAAGAAGCCTGCGGTTTATCCCCAGGGGATCGAGCTGTTTCGGCTGCAAAGTGCGGCGCTCGAATCGGCTGCCAACGCAGTAGTCATTACCGACCGTGCCGGACACATCACCTGGGTCAATCGAGCCTTTACGCACTTGACCGGGTATGAGAGCGACGAGGTGGTGGGCCAAAAGCCGAATTTGCTCAAGTCTGGTGAACATGAACCGTCCTTTTACCAGAATCTTTGGCACACTATTCTCAATGGAAAGGCCTGGAGAGGTGAGATCATCAATAGGAGAAAAAACGGCAGCCTGTACACAGAAGAGCAGACCATAACGCCTGTGAGCAATGGTGCTGGAGAGGTTA
>JBHHYI010000084.1:0-18537 GCA_046757525.1 bacterium
GCATTTCGGTGAGATTGAAATTCCGCTTGAAGAGGCTGGTGAGATTGGCCGGTTGTCGCGCAAGCTGCCTGCGACTGGTATTATTTTTCGCGAAAACGACGCGGATTATGATTACGACTGGCATGGCGCGCCGCAGAGACAGTACATCATTCTCTTGGACGGTGAGATTGAAATCGAGGTCAGCGATGGCGAGAAACGAAGATTTTGCGGCGGAGAGATATTGCTGCTTGAGGACACCACTGGCAAAGGGCACAGAACGCGAGTTGCGAACAAGCAGCCACGGCGCTCGATATTCGTAACCATTGAGTAACTAATCGGACAACGACTTTACCCGTACATTTTCAAGGATGATGTCCGAGACTTTTGTGACCTGGCCGGCCTCGAAAAGCCGCCCGTATTCTGCGATGTTTAAATCCCTGGACAAGCCTTTGTAGTTGAAGTAATCAGAGAAGCGAATCCCGCCCACCGTGCGCGGGTTGATGGCCTGGCGGAATCGAGTGCCGCCGCCATCGACGTGAAAGCGATAGGCCAGGTAATCCATGGTGTGGCGACTTTTGTGGATCCAGTAGACGAAGCTGTCTTGATAGTCTTTACCGCCACCCTCCTGGCGAAAGGTTACCTCGACCTTGTTGTAAGGCTGGCCTTTGATGCTGGCTTCCCCAAGATAACGCTTCTGCACAGCGGGATCATTTAACCCGTACGGCAGCAAGGCAAAATACACCACTGAGTTGAGCGAGGACGAGAGACTGCTTTTCACTTTTTCAGACAAAGGGATTTTTTCGCCGTTTATTTCCCGATGAAAAGCTTCATTGTTCAGCACATCTTCCACAATTCCTGTTGAATCCCTGAAGATCCTTTTGTAGGTAAACAGTCCGCCGTGGCGTTGCACTGTGTAGTGCTGGTGGCGAAAATCAAATTCGATGACAGAGGAAGTGTATCGAGCACCCCCGTGTGTGGTAATGGCGGCTTCGATGATTGTTTGCGCATTGGGTTTCCTGGTACAATCTGAAAGCGAAAAGGTGAGAAGGATGGCACCTATTAAGAGTGCGCTGCCGTGGTATCTTAGCGGGCTAACTCGAAGTTTGGTAAATGATTGGGCATACTTGCATTTCGGGGAAGGTTGTGGTGCGAGAGTTGAGTAAAGATTTGCCATTTTGCTTATTTATTTGTATTTTTGGGTGTAGCCATTTTGGAATTAAGATTCTTCTTTTTATTTCAAAGAAAGGTCAACGATTAAACAAGCTGACTTCCAACTTCGTTTCATTTGGTGGGGTCTGGGCCTGGCTACTTTTGCAGGCTTTGCCATCGGTGCCCACGTGGCCTCGGTCATCGGCCTGGAGCTACCTCTCGGCAAGGGATTCTTCAGCTACATTCAGCTCCACGGGCACGTGCAGCTCATCGGCTGGGCCGGCCTGTTCATCATCGGCATCAGCTTGCATTTTATTCCCCGATTAGCGGGCGTACCCGTTGCTGACCCGGCTGCTCTGCATAGAATTCTCCGACTGGTGGTCTCAGGTCTCATTTTGCGCTTCGTTAGCCAGGCTTTTCTACCGTACCTGACCGGGAGTGCCTGGTTTCTGCCGATCGGCAGCGTCGTGGTGTTTTCAGGCGTGCTCGAGTGGGTGGGCATTTTCCTGTACTTGAAGACCCTCCTGCAAACCATGCAGAGTGTGCCAGATCTGGACAAACGTCCCGCGCTGAAATCGGTGAAGCCGTTCTTCGCGATGATGGTCAGTGGCTGGTTTCTCTACGCCACAATAAACGTACTCTTGCTCTTGAAGATGCTGCTGAGGAAGGAGGCGGTGCTGAACCTGCCCTGGAATGAATTTGGCGTGCAAGCATTCATCGGTTTGGTTTTGCTGCCGGTGGCCTTTGCCTTTTCCGTGCGTATGTTTCCGCTCTATTTGCGCTTGCCCATCATCGATTGGTCGGTCGGCCGGGTTGCCGTGGTTTATTTAATTGCGCTCGCATTACAGCTTATTTCAACTTTGCCACCGGTTTCGAAGCTACAACCACGGTTTGCTTTTTGGATTTTGCAGGTGGGGAGTGTTGTGAAAGGCCTGGTGATCCTTTGGTTCGTGTGGAAACTCGATCTTCTCACCCGGCGTCGAGAGCCCTGGACCGTGCACCGGATATTACAACCCCAGGAGGATCGACGTCCCACCCGCGAAGGCCTGCCCGATTACGGGGAATTCGGTCGCTTTGAGCGCCTGGTTTATGCGGCCTATGCCTGGCTGGTTTTCGGTGCGCTGATTGAAGTGCTCCTTGGTGTCACCGCGCTCATCGGCTGGACGCTTCCCATCAGCAGCGACGCCGTGCGGCACATTTACTTGCTGGGATTCATTACGCATTTGATCCTGGGGATGGCCGTGCGAATGATTCCAGGATTTATTAAAAAGAAAGAAGTGGCCGTTCCCGGGCTGGTCAACGCTTCGTTTTGGTTGGCTACGGTGGCAGTCTTCAGTCGGGTAGCGTCGCTGGTCACCCCAGTGGCTTTGCTGCAGCGCATTCCTGAGGGTAGTGTTGTTCTGCAAACTGCTTTTGCCTTCTCAGGTGTTTTTGGCATTGCCGCGGTGGCCTGCCTGGCCACGAATCTGGTTAAGACGGCGAAGCTGTAAAGTCTGGCAGCAGAAGCATGGGTAATTTCGCCAAACTGCGAAACCTGGTTCTTGAACCTGAATGTTATTTTTCAATACCTCACCCGGCGTTCGCCGGATTCGGAATGACGGTTGTCGTCAGAGACAACCATGGCAGTCGTCCCGAGTGTCCCGACGGTTTTTTGCCGGGACGCATCGAAGCCCGCCACCCCTCGATAAGGTCACTCGAGAAACAGGGGCCTACTCGGGACGACTCGCAGATTGTTTCTAAGAAACGCTTTGGTCGTTTCTTTCGTGTAAAAGCAGGCAAAGCGTGCACAGTTCTTTTAGTCAACGCTTGTGCTGTGTAACGCATGCTTGTTGAGTTGTTTGTTCAACTGCTTTGCGTTGCGGCACACTTTGCCGAGAAGTCGCCAAAATTCGGGACCGTGGTTTTTTATTTTGGTGTGCACCAGTTCGTGCAGGAGGACGTAATCGACCAGCTCGTCGGGCAGCCGCATCAAATTTAGATTCAGGTTGATGTTGTTCTTAGCTGAGCAGCTTCCCCAGCGCGATTTATGGTTTTTGATGAACACCCGGTTGTACTTAAAGCCATGTTTGTTGGCCAAATATTCCAGCTTTTTGGGCAAGTAGTTTTTGGCCTCTATTCGATAGGCCTCGGTGAGAGCTGTTCGAATGGCTTCCTGGATCGGCCTGTCGGTGAGCCTGAATTTCTGCGGGTACCGGACGGCGACCACGCCGTTGCCGATTTGGATCGTGACCTTCTTTGCCGGGGCTGCCTTGACCTCTAATCTATGATGCCGCGTCGCGACAGTCTGAGAACCATCGTAAATGATGGCTTTTTTCTCCAGGGCCTGAATGCGCTTCAGGTGCTTTGCAATCCAGCCAACCCTGGCGCGAACTATTTTCTCCGCCTGTTCAAAACTCATGCTTCTGGGAACGGAGACGCGCACCCCGCGGTAAGGGCTGATTCTGATATTGAGATGTTGCGCGCGAGCGCTTCTGGTCAGCAGAACTGAACCGACAGGGTCCACGGTAATGGTTGTTGAAACGGGAGCTTTGTTTTTGAATTTCATACATTCCAATAAAAATAAAAATCAGCAAAAGCTCAACAGGAAATTACCTTTTTCAAAAGAAATCACTGGCTTTCAAATAGCGAGCAGTAATAGGTTGAAAAACAATGAAAAATATCGTATGTTTGAAAAAAGAATTCTGTTTTTTCAAGCCACAAAATTGAAATATTGGGCGGTGCAGAAACAGTTTAATAGGTAAACATCTCTTTTTATTTTTACAAAATAGTCCCAAATGTTTTAGGATCGTTTCTGAAAGGTGTCCGGTTCGGATAAATCCATGAATCCCAGGGTGCGAGAATTAGAAAAGCAGCTCCATTCGGCGTCAGGGGACACCACCAGGCGAGTGGATATCCTCAACGCTCTTTTTTGGGAGATTTGGCCCATAGATCCAAAACGCGGAGCGCAATACGCCACCGAAGGGCTGGAATTGGCGCAAAAAATCGCGTATGCCAAAGGGTTGGCTTTTGCCAAGTGTAACCTGGGCATCGTGTGTTATTCTCGGGCCCAAATAGAGCAGGCCACCACGAATCTTCTGGATGCGCTACAATGGTTTGAAGAAAACGCCGAACCGGAGGGGCAGGCCAACGCGAACCACGGTCTGGCCTTTTTGTACTGGGGATTCGGAGATTTTCAACGCGGCTTTGATTCCATCTTCAAAACCGTCAACCTGTACGAGCAACTCAATGATTGCGACGGCAAGGCCTGGGCGTTCAACACTCTGGGCGGATTCTACTACGATTGGAAGGATTTTCGGCAATCGCGGGAATATTATAGGAAAGCCCGCGGCATATTTAAAGATACTCAGAACCGGACCGGCGAGGCGCGTGCCCTCAATGGCCTTGGCAACGCCTATCATTTTCTGGGCGAGGAGAACAAAGCTCTGGCTTACCAGAGAAAAAGTCTGAAAATCTATCAATCGCTTGGAAACATTTTGGGGGCCTCCAGAACCTTGAACGATATGGGGTTTATCTATCAAAGCCTGGAACAATATGAGAAGGCGTTAGAATATCACAATAAAAGTCTTGAAATACGCCAGGGAATAGGCTATCCCCAGGGAGAGGCCAGTTGTTTGTTAGATATTGGCAATGTCTACCTCAAAGAGAACAAACTCCAGGCGGCACTGGAAGTCTTCCAAGAAGCGTTGCTGCTTTCCGAAAAGATCAAAGCGAAATTAAAAACATGTCAGGCGCACCTTGCACTTTACCAGATTTACAAGCAATTGGGTCAGCCCGAGAAAGCCCTGGAACATCATGAACAGTTCCACACAATCGATGAAGAGGTCTATCACGAAGATAACGAACAGAAACTGCAGAATCTTAAAGCTGCCTATAGTGTGGAAACCTCGAAGAAGGAAGCTGAGATTTACCGTCTGAAGAATGTGGAACTAAAGACCAAAAACGAAGAGCTGCAGCAGACCCTTAAGAAACTGCACGCCATGCAGGCGCAACTGATTCAATCGGGCAAAATGGTTGCTTTGGGACAACTGGTTGCTGGAATCGCTCATGAGATTAACACGCCTGTGGGGGCGATCAAAAGCGCCGCAGATGTGGTTGACCGCGTCAACGTGAAATTGCAACAAATGCTGGATGCCGACGAGACCTTGATTGAGGTGAAGCACAACAAACACTTGGCTTCCGTCTTCGACATTCTCCAGCAAAACTCTGAAATCACAGTAGCCGGGGCCAACCGCATTTTGAGAATAATCGACAGCTTGAAGAACTTTTCGCGACTGGATGAGGCGGATTTCCAAAAAGTCGACATCCACCAGGGCCTGGAAAGTACCATGACCCTTATCGAGCACGGGCTGAAAAATGGAATTCGCATAATAAGGGAATATGGTGATGTTCCGGAAATTTATTCCTATCCCAGTGAACTGAATCAGGTGTTTATGAATCTGCTCATGAACGGAATTCAAGCTATGGATGGCCAGGGTACGCTCACCATCAGGACCTATTGTGCTGACAGACGCGTTTACATTGAGTTTTCAGACACCGGCAAAGGCATTCCCCAGGAAAAAATCGAAGGGCTGTTTGAGCCGGGTTTTACCGAGAAACAATCGCAGGTGCGCATGCGCACGGGACTCTATACTTCTTATAGTATCATCTTGAAGCACAAGGGGGACATCAAGGTAGAGAGCGAATTAGGCAAGGGGACCACTTTCACCATTTCGATTCCCGAGAATCTCAACGAAGCTTGACGCTTTGAAGCCTGCCCTCTCTCAAGCCACAAACCGGTTGAGGTCGCGGTTCTTCCTTACCTTGTCAGGGTCAAAGATGCGTCCATTCATGGCAATGTAGACCCCTGGTGGCAGGCATTGCACCGCAGCAATGGCAAAGCCAACGTTGAATTCGGCATCGCTGGACTTGAATCTGGCCGGCTGCATGGACCCTGTGAGCACGATTACCTTGTTGGCGATGGATTTGAGTCTCTTGGCGGTTTGGATCATGGTATCGGTGCCATGGGTCAACACGATGTGACGATGGGTATCGGAATTCACTTTGTCAAAAACCAGTTGCCGGTCAGCCTCGGTCATATCGAGGCTATCCTTGGACAAGATTGATTCGCACTCGTACTCAAAACTCACATTGGCTGCCCGCAATATTTCCCCGACCAGAGACTCTCCGACAAAATAGGTGCTCTTTTCATCGAAGTAAACTTTGTCGATGGTGCCCCCAACGGTAAGAATCTTAATCCGGATTTTGCTGTCCATTTATTGCCAGAAACTCATCTTGACCGAAGTCGGAAGGTGAATTTCTTCCTTAGAGCCCCCGCAATCCGGCAGCCGCCGGATTGCTTTAAATATCGGAAACGCCAAAGGCAGCCCTGTCATGCTGAAAGCATCTTGTTACTGGTCAGCACTGTGCAGCCAGCTAACAAGATTCCTACGGAATGACAGCCGGGGGCTGCAGTAAAGGACGGCGACAACAGAGCGTTTCCTAAAAGAACTTCGCGGAGTCTGGGCGTGTGGCCGGTCCCTGTTTGGTTTTGGCTGGCCCGGGTCAGGTTTCCAGCACGAGATTAAACACCGACGAATCTATTTCAATCATGTCTCGCACTTTTTCGTGTAGCGAAATGTGTATGCGGTCGCCGTAGCGGGAAAGCCGTTTCAA
The DNA here is from genome assembly GCA_046757525.1 of bacterium. Taxonomy (GTDB): domain Bacteria; phylum Zhuqueibacterota; class Zhuqueibacteria; order Oceanimicrobiales; family Oceanimicrobiaceae; genus JBHHYI01. The sequence continues at coordinate 6,781 of JBHHYI010000084.1, forward strand.
CAGCAGATTGAAATTCTTGAGCTGCGTTTCCTGGAACTCCTCAACGTGCAACGTTATGGACGAAGTGGTGTCCTCCAGAAGCTTTTCAAGATGATTGGCCGCACGTACAAAAAACTCACGATCCAGCAAGCCAGTGAAGGAAATCGACAGATTGGCGGCTGCATTTTTTACCTGGTTTAGCGAAACCTCTAAATCGCCCAGATGGAGATAGCGCTGAAAGGCGGTCTCAATGAGCTGCAGGTAGGACTGGACGAGGTTGTTGACGGTCTCATGCTCTCTCACAAAATGGCGGTCGACGTAATCGCGCATTGACAAACCGACAATCCAGTCTTGCAGCACCAGAGGAATCAATCTTGGTGCTGAAAATGGGATGGAGCGCAGGAAATGAAACACGCGCGAAAATCCGCCGGGCAGGAGTCCGTACCGCAGGAATTTGTACAGAATGCTCAATTGTTCGCGCCGCGTATAGTCGCCCTGATACAGCGGATGGGTAAGATATCGGATCTTGTTCTTAATGCGATCAGCAATGTTGCGCGGGCTCAACAGACGATAATGGAGCTCACAGTAGCCGTCAATCATTTCGGTGTAGCCCAGTTGTTTGGGGATGACATTTGTGCTGAGTTTGGTGTTGTCCGAATTGTTGGCCTCGTGAATAAGTCGTCCTTCTTTGTGCAAGCGTTCATAAAGGGGTGTTTTGGGGGCAGCGGTGAGCAAGCCGATCATGGCTGCCTGAATGCCTGACTGCATGATGAACTGGTATTGCTTGTCGAATGTGGCCCTGGTGTCGTTGTCAAAACCGATGATGAAGCCCGCGAGGACTTCGATGCCGTAAGAATAAATCTTGCGCACCGAAGCAAGGATGTCCTGACGCATATTTTGGAATTTCTTGGTTTCCTTTAGACTCTCTTCTTCTGGTGACTCGATGCCGACGAAGACCCATTCAAAATTGGCTTGCTTGAGGTTCTCCAGCAATTCGTCATCCTGGGCCAGGTTCAGGGAGGCCTCGGTGCCAAAATGGAACGGGTAGTCATGTTTGATTTGATAATCCTTCAGGTACAGGAGCAATTCGTTCGCCAGATGTTTGTTGCCAATTAAATTGTCATCGACGAAAAACGCGTTGGTCACCTTGAGCTTTCTGAGCAAGTCCAATTCCCGGCCCACCTGCTCCGGTGCCTTGGTGCGCGGTTTGCGTCCAAACATCACGATGATGTCGCAAAATTCGCAGCGAAAGGGACATCCTCTGGAGAACTGCAAACTGACGGCACGGTACTTGTCCAGCTTTAACAGGTCGAAACGTGGTGTGGGAGAATCGGTAATGGCAACCTCCCCAGTTTCCTGGTACAATTTTCTCAACCGGCCATTTTCGAAATCCTGGCAAAACTCCGACCAGATGTATTCGGCCTCGCCCGCTACCACCGTGTCTGCTAATGCCTCATAGTCCTCTGGACACAGGGATGCGTAACTCCCGCCTGCCACCACAAAATAGCCTTGCTTCTTGTAAAAGGAGAGCAATTCTTTCTGACGTTTGAATTGCACCCCCATGCCGCAAATCCCGATGATGTCGGCCTGTGGTCGTAAAGGAATGGATTCGATATTCTCATCGACAATTTCTACGTCCCACTCGTTTGGAGACAGTGCGGCCAGAGTCGCCAATCCCAGCGGCGGATTCAAGGTGCGCTTTTTCGGCAAAAGGGTGTCCATAGCCCATTTAAAACTCCAGAAGCTCTCGGGAAACCTGGGGTTGATCAGCAGTAATCGCATGGGGTATTCTCCTTAGATTAATGGTGGCAATTAGGTAGCAGGTTGTTGCAGAGGTAGCATAGCTCCGGAGTTTACCACAGACCTGTCTACTTCATAAAACATTTAATATAGGAATTTTATTTGCAATGGCAAATAATAATTTGGAATTGTAAAATCTATTTCTTATTTTGCCACTTAAATTTATTCAAAAAGGCATGCTAAATAATGCGAAGTATGAAAGGAGAGGAGCATGAGAAATCCATTCTGCATGATTATTCTTTGCGCGTTTTTCGCGGTTGCTTGTTCGAAAACTGAGCAACGGGGTAAATTAGAAGAAGGTTCACCGGCTTATCAACTGGCAAAAGAGCTCTCCAGCAAATTACCTTTGCTCAATCCCGACGAAAACAGAGTGTTGATAACTACCACCAGCTTCAAGATTACAACTGGTGACGTCATCGAGAGCCTTCAGGAGAATTACGGAAAAAGCAACAGTCGGTTGAAAATCATGGATGCCAGCCGCCTAAAAGCGTTCATTGAAAAAAGTGCCAGGGACCTTGCAGAAAAGAATCTGTTGCTACAGGCCGCAAAAGGAGCGCACTTCGCCGTGGATGAGGCAATGGTGGATAGCCTCCTCAGCCTGCAATACGCACGGTTTGGCAGTGAAGAAAAATTTGCACAAATGTTGCAAAGCAATGGTGTAAATATAGAAAATCTAAAAAAGCAATTGCGAGAAGGTTTAACCATTCAAGGTTTTATTGATGAATTCGTCATCGGCAAGGTCGAAGTAAGCGAAGAAGAGATTGAGAAAGCCTATCAAGAGGACAAAACGGTCTCGGTGCGGCACATTTTGCTGACCACACAGGGAAAAAGCGATTCCGCCAAAAAAGCCATTTACCACAAAATGGAAGAAATTCTCACCCGTGCCCAAGGCGGGGAAGATTTTGCCGAGCTTGCAAAAAAATACACCGAGGACCCGGGCTCTAAGAAGAACGGTGGATTGTACGAAAACTTCGGTCGCGGCAAGATGGTAAAGCCTTTTGAAGACGCGGCCTTCTCTGTCCCAGTTGGCGAGATTAGCGATATCGTGGAAACCAAGTACGGCTACCATATCCTCAAAGTGATTGATCGCAAGAAAGAGACCCGACCTCTCGATGAGGTTCGCCCAGAGTTGGAAGCCCTAATCAAAAAACGAAAACAGGCGGAAGCCTACAAATCCTATGTGGAGAAATTGAAAGAGGAGGCGGCTTTTAAAGTCATGGAGTCCTAACGGCGGGCCATCGGACGGATGAGTCTCGCAAGGATTTTTGGCAACATTTTTTCTGCGCAAGCGTATTTAGCAGAATATCCCTAAACATCAATACAGGTTCACCAATTAGGAGAAAGCTATGCCAAGGCTTAAGTATGGTTCGCTCGTTTTAATCGTTTTAGTTTCATTATTCCTTCTGCATTCACAAGAACTCTTTGCTCAGCAGAGGCTGGATTTGCCGCGGGTGAGTCCCCATGCCGTAGTCACCCAGAGGATTGGTCTAACCGATGTTACCATCGATTATCATCGACCGGGGGTAAAAGGACGCGAGATTTGGGGCAAACTTGTGCCGTATGGTTTGGTACCGGGAACGCCTTTTGGTTCGGGAAATCCGTATCCCTGGCGGGCGGGTGCCAATGAGAATACCACCATCACCTTCACAGACGATGTAACCATCGAAGGCCAGAAATTGGCCGCCGGCATCTACGGTTTATTCCTGATTCCCACCGAAAGCGACTGGACCATCATTTTCAGCAATAATCACTCTGCCTGGGGCAGTTTCTTTTATGACGAAAAGCAAGACGCTTTGCGGGTTACGGTTACGCCCCAGAAAGCACCTCATGAGGAGTGGCTGCGCTATGGCTTCGATGATTTGACCGACCATTCTGCCGTCGCCTATTTGCGCTGGGAACAACTCAAGGTGCCGTTCAAAATCGAAGTCGACACGCACACTGTCGTACTCAACAGCATGAGGAATCAACTGACCTCGCTGCCTGCTTTCAGTTGGCAAGGCTGGTACCAGGCCGCAAATTACTGTCTGCGCAACGACATCAATTATGAGGAGGCGTTGACCTGGATTGACCGATCCATCGGCCAGGAGAAGAATTTCAACAATTTGCAAGTTAAGTCCCGCTTGTTAGCTAAAATCGACAAAGCGCAGGAAGCGGATCAGACCATGAAAATGGCTGTGGAGATAGCCGATGAGAGCCAGCTCAACCGGTACGGCCACCGACTCCTCGGTCAAGACAAAATTAAGGAAGCGATTGACATTTTTAAACTCAACGTCAAGCGAAACCCCGATTCCTGGAACGCTTACGACAGTCTCGCCGAAGGCTACCAAAAGGACGGCAATACCAAACTGGCCATTAAGAATTTCAAGAAGGCCTTAGGCAAGGCCCCTGAAAACCAGAAGGCGCGCATCCAAAAAATCTTGAGCGAGCTGCAAGGGACGCATTAGCCTGGCTAACGGACGCCCATGGGCGTCAACTTAAGCCCCCGAACTGACATTCCAAGTCAGGCGACTGCCTGCCTGGCTTGTGCCTAAATCAGACCCCTCGACTACGTCCGGCAACTGCCGGACTCCGCGCGGGGTGACAATAGGGTGGTTAGACGTCCCTTAAGTTGACGCCAAAAAACGGAAGCCGACTAAACCAGGCTGCTGACAAAATCACTTGAAATAGTCCGTGCTGGTGGATCTCAATTTCAAGTCATCGACTTCAACTTGGAGAAGAGAGAGCAAAGTGAAACTCCAATCTTTATTTCTGAAGCTTCGTGTGGTCAGCACCGTTGCGCGCATCTTGGCCGTTTGGGTCTCTTGTCTCGCGCTGCCCTTGTCCGCCCAACCCACCAAGACGCTGGATGCCGCCGAAATCAAGCTGGCCTTGAAGAAATTGAGCGTGCTGGGCAGCGTCCTGTACGTGGCGGCTCACCCGGATGACGAGAACACGGCTTTGCTGGCCTATTTTTCCAAAGGCAAAAGCTACCGAACGGCCTACCTGGCCATGACCCGCGGCGACGGCGGCCAGAATCTCATCGGCACGGAAAAGGGTCCCTTGATGGGAGTCCTGCGCACGCAGGAACTGTTGCAAGCCCGAAAGATCGACGGGGCTGAACAATACTTCACCCGGGCCATCGATTTTGGCTATTCGAAGTCGCCCGGGGAGACGCTCGAAATCTGGGGGAAGGAAAAGATTCTCTCCGACGTGGTCTGGACCATTAGAAAATTCCGGCCAGACATCGTCATCACCCGCTTTCCGCCCGGCGGCTTTCGGACCCATGGCCATCACACCGCGTCCGCCATCTTAGCCAGGGAAGCTTTTGTCGCAGCCAGCGATTCAACGCGTTTTCCCGAACAACTAAAGTACGTCAAACCTTATCAGCCCAGGCGCATTTTCTGGAACACCTGGCGGCCCCGAAATTCTAACGATCAGTTGGACGTTTCTGAATTAATCAAGATCGACGTGGGTGCCTACAATCCCTTGCTGGGGCAATCGTACACAGAGATTTCAGCCGAAAGTCGTTCCATGCACAAGAGTCAGGGATTTGGAGATCGGGGTCGACGCGGCTCTCGTCTGAACTACCTGCAGTTGCTGGACGGCGAGCAAGTCGCAAACGACGCCTTCGAAGGCATCGACGTGAGTTGGTCCAGAGTGCCGGGCGGAGAAAAGATTGGCCGTTTGTTGCAGGAGGCCTACCAGACTTTCAAACCGGAGACCCCGGCCGCTTCCATTCCTGAATTGGTTAAAGCTTACTCGGAGTTGAACAAATTACCCGAAAACACCTGGGTAGAGGTGAAGAGAAAAGAGCTGCTAACGGCCATTCAATCGTGCGCTGGTTTATGGCTGGAAGCGATCGCGGCTGATTATGCCGCAACGCCCGGTGGCCAGGTTGAACTGCAATTACTCGTGGTCAATCGCAGCGACTTCCCTTTGCAACTCATGAAAATCTCCTATCCGTTTGCGGGCTCGGATACGAGCTTGAGTGTGGCACTGCGCGCCAACCAGGCAGTCGCGCTTGAGAAAACATTGACGATTCCTGCAACCGTGCCTTATTCTCAGCCTTACTGGTTGCGGGCGGAACCCGACCGCGGCAACTATCGCGTCGCGGATCAGACGCTCATCGGACGGCCGGTCAATCCAGCCTCGTCCAACGTGACCTTTGAGGTCCTTGCCGGCAATCAGCGCCTGGTTTTTACTACACCAATTCTCTACCGCTGGACCGATCGCGTTCAGGGGGAGCAATACCGGTCGCTTGAAATAAGACCAGATGTCACCATGAACCTGGATGAAAAAGTCTACATTTTCCCGGATGCGGGTCCCAGAAAAGTCAAGGTAACGTTGCAAAGCGCCAGGTCAAACCTCAGTGGCCAGTTAAAACTGAAAACGCCACAAGGATGGCAGGTTACGCCGGCATCGGTCCCTTTTCAACTGAAAAACAAATACGACGAGCTTGTCGTCAGCTTTACCGTCAAACCGCCGACAAACCCGGAGGTGGCTTCCCTAAAGGTAGAAGCCGAGGTTGACGGCAAGAAGTTCAACCACAGTCTGGTCGAGATCCATCACCCACACATCATGCGACAGAGCTTGTTTCCAGAGGCCAGGGCCAAACTCATCCGCCTCGACCTCAAAAAAAGCGGCACTGACCTCGCTTACATCATGGGTTCCGGCGATGAGATTCCCGAAAGCTTAGAGCAATTAGGCTACCACGTCACTTTGTTAGATGACGCGTCTTTAGACGATGCTGACTTCTCCCAATTCGACGCCATCATCACTGGGGTCAGGGCGTACAACACCCGCACACGCCTAAAAGCAGACGGGAAAAAGCTGCTGGACTACGTCTACCACGGCGGCACGCTGGTAGTGCAGTACAACGTCACCTTCGGCCTGGTCACCGACGAGATTGGTCCTTACCCGTTCACGATATCGCACGACAGGGTTACGGTGGAAAACGCTCCGATAACCTACTTGCAGAAGAATCACCCGTTATTGAACGTTCCCAACAAAATCACGGAAAAAGATTTTGCCGGGTGGGTGCAAGAACGCGGCCTCTATTTTGCCAATTCCTGGGATGGGCGCTACCAGGCCGTGCTCTCGAGCCACGATCCGGACGAGACCCCGAAGAACGGCGGCTTGCTGTACGCGCGCTACGGCAAGGGCGTATTTATTTACACCGGATTTTCATGGTTTCGGCAGTTGCCGGCTGGCGTGCCTGGTGCCTACCGCTTGTTCGTCAACTTAATCTCAGCCGGGAGCAGTCGTGGCGGATCCAACTGATTTCGACCAGAACGCCCAGGAAGAGCCCCCCCCTGTTTTCAAGAGTTGGAATCGACTCTATACCGCGGTATTTCTGAACCTGGTGTTTCTAATCGTCCTCTTTTACCTATTTACCAGGATGTTTGATTGAGCAGCGTCGACTGGGTCGTTTTAGGTTTCTTCCTCATTTTCATCGTCGGCTACGGAACCTGGAAAACCCGTGGCAGTCGGGACGTCAAAGGTTACCTGTTGGCCAACAAATCGGCGCCGTGGTACACGATCGCCCTTTCGATCATGGCCACTCAGGCCAGCGCCATTACCTTCCTGTCCACCCCGGGGCAGGCTTATGTTGACGGCATGCGCTTTGTGCAGTTTTATCTCGGCTTGCCCATTGCCATGATCATTCTTTCGGTGACCGCGGTGCCCATTTTCCACCGACTGAATGTTTTCACCGCCTACGAGTACCTCGAGAAGCGCTTTGACTTGAAGAACCGCACCCTTGGCAGCGTTTTGTTTCTCACCCAGCGCGGTCTGGCTGCCGGGTTTACCATTTTCGCTCCGGCTTTAATTCTCTCGGTGCTGCTGGGCTGGAATCTCAGTCTAACCATTTTCGTCATCGGTGGCCTGGTGGTTTTGTACACGGCTTCTGGCGGCACCAACGCGGTCAACCAGACCCACTTTCAACAGATGATCATCATCCTGTTTGGGATGCTGGCGGCCTTTTTCATGATCTACCGCAACCTGCCTGCCGACATCTCGGTCCTGGACGCGGCGCACGTGGCGGGCAAAATGGGCAAGCTCAACGCCATCGATTTCTCCTTTGACCTGAAGAACCGCTACAGTTTTTGGTCGGGCATAATCGGCGGCACGTTTTTGATGCTTTCTTATTTTGGCACGGACCAATCGCAGGTACAGCGCTATCTGGCCGGGCGTTCCATTGCGCACAGTCGCATGGGCTTGCTGGTCAATGGCGTGGTCAAGGTGCCCATGCAGTTCTTCATTTTGTTTGTCGGGGCTATGGTGTTTGTTTTTTACCAGTTTACCACCCCGCCGATCTTCTTCAATTCCGTTGAAACGCGAAACGTCAAGAACAGTGTCTACGCTGCGGAGTACCGAACGCTGGAAAGCGAATATGCCCGGCTCCACCAGGAAAAACAGGCCGACATCCGCCACCTGCTGCACGCGATAAAGTCAGACAACGAAGCTGAAGTAGCAAGCCTGACCACAAAGCTCGACCAGACCCAGGAGAAAGCCCTTGACATTCGCCAACAGGGGATTGAGGTCATAAAAAAAGCCAATCCGGCCGCAGACGGCAATGACACCAACTACGTCTTTCTCAGCTTTGTGATCAACTTTCTGCCAGTGGGAATGATTGGGTTGGTGCTGGCTGCAATTCTATCGGCCTCCATGTCTTCCACAGCGGCTGAGCTCAATGCCCTGGCCTCGACCAGCGTCATCGACCTGTACAAACGGCTGCTTAAAAAGGAGGCTTCAGACAAGCACTACCTGGTGGCCTCCAAGCTGGCAACCGTTTTCTGGGGGCTGTACGCCATCGTTTTCGCGCTGTTCGCCAATCGCCTGGGTTCGCTGATTGAAGCGGTGAACATTTTAGGCTCGCTATTTTACGGCACCATTCTGGGCATTTTTCTGGTGGCCTTTTATCTGAAAAAAGTCGGCGGCACGGCCACGTTTGTCGCTGCTATTTTAGCCGAGGCCACGGTCATCGCCTGTTACCTGTTCACCGACATTCCCTACTTGTGGTTCAATTTCCTGGGGTGTAGTGTTCTGGTGGTGCTGGCGCTGTTGCTTAACCCATTTGTGAACCAGTCCAAAACCGCCGGTCTCATCTCCTCTTAAAGCCTACCGTTACGCACACCTTTCTTATAGTTGACGGGTGACAAACGAAAGCATGTTGATTTCGATTTTTCTCTATTAGAATCCATAAGCAGACCAATGTTTTTTCAATATTCTTTCGAATATAAACAGATTGGACCAAAATGTTGAACATCTTACGCCTTGCTTTAGATGTCCTTTCTGTTGTAGTATTCTAAATTCATTATTGCGCAAAGATCGATAGAAATGTCATTCAGAGAGACTGAAAGGAGGGAAGAATCTCCAACTACAAGGCTAACTTTCGGTTAAAATTCAAAGATTCTTCGTTGTCCGGCAGTTGCCGGACTCCTCAGAATAACAATCTTGCGTTGTAGTGCTATGTATTGTGTGCCTTAGCAAACTTGGGAGACGAACCTATTTTCATCACTGCCAAAGATTGCGCAAAACTTTCTTTTGCCAAAGATGAATGTTTTAAGAATCACCAAACTTGAGATTTAGACGATGGCCCCGCAATCCGACTGGAACCGTTGAGAGCAAGCCCCCAGGCAATGGTGATTCCATAGGTTGCAAGCCTCTTTGGGAACACGTTCTATCTGGGCTTCTTGTAAATTTGAGAGCCTCTTCTTGCCACATCTGATTTCAATTTCAGCATAGCTTGTCTTCAGCCGGTTTACAGTAAAAGATAAATAGTTTTCCCCGAAAAATTAAGTCAGAAATCCCTTTAGATTTGGTAGCCGAGTCGCACCAGGTTAGATGAGTTGGCAGGTATAGAAGAAGTCATGGTACCTGTAAAAGCATGTGTGGCGCAGGGAATTCAGAGACGCAGACATCGAATGTGATCGAAAGGCGCCGCGCGGTTTTTCCGCGGGTTTCTTCAACACCCCCTAAACTCGGTTGCGCTGTAATAAAGGTTAGCGATGGCCCCTTGTCGACACCCGTCTCCCAAAAGGTGCGACGAAGGGGCCGCGCTAAACATCGAGGTATTCATTCGGACGAAGGAATGCCGAACGCTCAAAGTTCGTCGGAGATGAGTTTAAAGGCGCCACCTTTACTAAACTTTTAAAAGGTCTACTTGCCCCGAACGTAACAGTTTGACCTAACCAATCAAGGCGCCTGTGGCAGGTTCTTGTCCTCATCGCAACAAAACCAACTTCCTACTTTTTTCAAATTGCCCTGTTTTTAACCTGTAAATATACACCCCTGAGGCTGCGGGTTCTCCATTCTCCATGCGCTCATCCCAGACCACCGTATAAGAGCCTGCCGGTTTCTCTTCATCCACTAAGGTTCTAATCCTTTGTCCCAGGAGGTTAAAGATTTCGATTTTTACGTCGGTAGATTTGGGCTTGTATAAAGGTCGAAGGCTCACTTCTCTCTAAATTTAGAGGTTGATAATTTTTGCTTGACAAACTTGGAAATATTTGACATATTAATTGAATGTTGCATAGTCTAAATTTTGGGCTACGATTAAAATCATAAGAATAATGAAAGCGCTTGCTGAAATCAAAGAAATTCTGGAAAAACACCGCGAAGAATTAAGGCAAAAATATAAGATGAGAGTAGTAGGGATATTTGGTTCTTATGTCAGGGGAGAACACAAGAGAGGTAGCGATATAGACCTTCTGGGGGAATTTGAGGAGCCCGTTAGTTTGCTGGAATTGGTGGGAGCGGAGATTTATTTGAGTGAAATTCTAAAAATGAAGGTTGATCTGATCCCAAAAGAAGACATCCGGCCAGAACTGAAAGAGACCATTCTCAAAGAGACTTTACACTTATGAAGCGCAATATTGCTTTGTATTTTCAGGACATTATTGACAATATGGAAAAGGCTGAGGAATTTGTTGGAGCCTTAAGTTATGAAGATTTCTCCACGGATGCGAAAACGTCTTATGCTGTGGTGCGCTGCATAGAGATCATAGGGGAGGCTGCGAAGAATATCCCACCAGAAATTCGGAAAAAATACCCTGAAATACCCTGGAAAGAGATGGCTGGCATGCGGGATAAAGCCATCCATTTTTACTTTGGGGTGGATCCTCAGAAGGTCTGGCTGGTTGTGAAAGAGCGCATTCCCAAAATAAAGCCGCCTCTCACGACCGTACTCAAAGAATTAACCAGTGCCTGAGATGTTGAAACGAGTACAGAGTTAGCAAAACCCAGATTGCGGCTTATGATAATTCTTTTCTCACTTTGAGCATATCGGGATGTAACGGATCTGACATTCCAATGTCTTTAACATTTATGGCGTCATAGCCTGACTTGCGAAGAAGTTCAACAGATGAACGGGGCATATTTTCGTCACTCAGAAACCGCGGCATCCGAAACCTCGACCGACATATCCTTTCCAAGGAAGCAGTCCTCGGGTTCCGACTCGATCGCTACCTACTCTCCGAGATATTCTCGCTCCAGCGAGTTTCTGAGCTTCTTGCAAATTTGATAGCCTCTTCTTGCCGCATCTGATTTCAATTTCAGCATAATTTCTCTCCTGCCGGTTTACAGTAAAAGATAAATAGTCTCCCCGAAAAATTAAGTCAGAAATCCCTTTAGATTTGGTAGCCGAGTCGCACCAGGTTAGATGAGTTGGCAGGTATAGAAGAAGTGATGGTACCTGTAAAAGCATGTGTGGCGCAGGCAATTCGGAGACGCAGACATCGAATGTGATCGAAAGGCGCCGCGCGGTCTTTCCGATGGTTTCTTCAACAGAAATTAAGGGGGTGGGATAAAATAAGTTACCCGTTAGGCTCCTGCCTGCCTGTGCTACGGCAGACAGGTAAGTCGCTATTTATTAATATCATTCTTAAACAGAATGTCCAAGTTAAATTATCCCGCCCCCTAAACTCGGTTGCGCCGTCACAAAAGTTAGCGATGGCCCCTTGTCGACACCCGTCTCCCAAAAGGTGCGACGAAGGGGCC
>JBHHYI010000085.1:0-18320 GCA_046757525.1 bacterium
GTGCACCCGTATTAAAGATCGTCAACATTGGTTAAAAGTGCGCAACATTTCTTGCGAGACCTGTTCCAATGCCTTACCTTTAGCCTACCATTCAAAACTGCTCCAACTGCTAATCCTGCTTCCAAATTTCAGAGGAACAGAAGTTTGTCATCGACAATTGTTTTGGATCGATTTACGCGGGTGGATAAATCATGGAGAATCTAAAACGAACTTATGAGTTGACGTTCATCTTCCTTGTTCTATTTCTTGCCCCTGGTTTTGCTCAGGTATCGTTGCCGGAGTTGGTCAGGCGAATCAAGCCGGCCGTAGTAACCGTCCTCACTTTTGACCGCTACCACGGGCTCCTTGCCCAGGGCAGTGGCTTTTTGGTAAGCAACGACCGGGTCATCACCTCCCGGCATGTGCTTGTCCAGGCCTTTGGCGGCAAGGTCAAGCTCAACGACCGCACTGAATGCGCAATCCGTGGTGTGCTTGCCGAAGACACAGCGCGCGATCTCATCCTTCTCCAGATAGACCCCGTGCTCGAATCGATTGCTCCATTAGAATTGTTCGATGGGTTGCCACAGGAAGGCGAGCGGGTTCTGGTGGTGGGCAGTCCCATGGGGTTTGGTCAAAGCCTCTCCGATGGCATCGTGGCTGCAATTCGGAAGATCAACACCGTGGGGCAGATCATCCAGATCACAGCGCCCATTTCTTCAGGCAGCAGCGGCAGCCCGGTGGTCAACATGGACGGACAGGTCGTCGGCATTGCCACGGTGCAAATTCTGCAAGGCCAAAACCTCAATTTCGCCATCCCTGGAGAATATGCTCGGCACCTGCACCCCCACAAATTCGTGCACCTCGAAGAATGGCATTTAGAGAGCGCGGGTGCTCCGCCTGCGCTTTCCCAACAATTCTTTAACCAGGGTCTCCAGTGGGTCAAGGCAAAGAATTATGCCAGGGCTTTACATTATTTCAATATCGCCGTAGCACAAGACACGCATCGCGCCGAGGCCTGGTTTTACGTCGGCTATTGCAAAGGCCAATTGGGACATTTCAAGGAAGCCATTAAAGCTTCACAAAATGCGCTTCAAATCAATCCCTCGCTGGCCCAGGCGTACTACAACCTGGGTGTGGCCTACATGAGCCTGGGCCTGTTGCAAAAAGCACTTGAGGCCTACCAACTGGCTATTCGATTCAAACCGGATTACGTGAATGCTCGCCTGCATCTTGGATATGCTTACCTGGCCATCGGGAACAAAGGCGGAGCTGTGGCACAATACAAAATTCTCAAGTTCCTCAGTCCCGAGTTGGCAAACTTCCTGCACCATCAAATCTCTCGATGTCATGAGGTTCTGTTTTAGGTCATTAAATTTTCCTAAACTTCGTTAAATATCGGCAACTTTGCTTGCTTCAGAGTTAAGAGTTTAGTATTTTGTGGGCAACACTGGTGATCAATCACTGGATTGATTTACCGGGGGCTCAGCTTGGCACGACACCGTCGAAGAATCAACATTGGCTTAAAATCCCGCCATTTCTGCTGGCGTTTCTTGCGCAATACCCGCGACGTTTTTGTCTGAGTCTGACCAGGCTTTCACACATTCACTCATAAGGGGAATTCTATGGCATCAAGTAGGCGATAATCCACTCCTGAGAACCAAACTTCTGCACGAGGGCAAAATGAAAAAGCAGTCTCTTTCCTTGTTTTTTGCCTTTTTGTTCGCATGGCACCTTCATCCTCCTTCTTTGTCTGCCAGTGAATCCATTCCTGACCTCGTTAAACTGATCAAGCCTTCGGTGGTTACCATTGTTACCTTCGACCGGCACGGCCGCAGACTCAAACTGGGCACCGGTTTTTTCCTGGCCCGTGGCGTGGTCGCCTCCACGCGGCACGTCCTCGAAGGAGGACAGCGGGCGGAAATCAGGATGTCCGATGGTCGCGAGGTGCCGATCCGCGGTATGCTGGCCGAGGACCAGAACAGCGATCTGATTCTGATCGAGGTAGATGGCGCACAAGTGGACACGCCACCGCTCACCGTGGTGAGCCATCTGCCGGTCCCGGGCGAGAAGGTGATCGTGCTGGGCAGCCCTTTGGGCCTGGAACAGACGCTGTCAGACGGGATCGTTTCAGCCATTCGGGATCTACCGAATATCGGTCGCGTCATTCAAATTACTGCACCGATTTCCACCGGCAGCAGCGGCAGCCCGGTAGTGAATCTGAATGGCGAAGTGATCGGCATCGCCACCATGCAAATGGAAGAGGGGCAGAATCTGAATTTTGCCGTTCCCGGTGCGCGTCTGCTCGAGATTCAGTCAACCCATCCGGTCCGCACCCTGGCGCACTGGAATGCCCAATCCACTCAGGCTTTGCTAAAAAATCCGGAGAAGTTGTTCAACCACGGGCTGGCGCAGATCAAAAACGACCAGTACGCGGAAGCGCTGGCTTATTTCGAACGCGCCACAATCCAGCAGCCGCAGTTTACAGAGGCGTGGTTTTACATCGGATTTTGTCTGGGGGAGATCGGCCGCCTCAAAGAATCCATCAGAGCGACCAAACAGGCCATTGAGCTGGACCCGTATTTTGCCGAAGCTTACTATAATCTGGGATTAGCCTACGCAAAACTGGGCGACTGGCGCGCTGCCCACAAGGCCTTCACAACCAGCATCGACCTGAAGCCCGATTACGCCTTCGCCCACCTCAACCTGGGCTACGCCTACCTGGCCGTCGGCGACATCAAGGCCGCTCTCAAGGAATACAAAATCCTGCTGAATCTCGACCAGAAACTGGCAGAAAGTTTGTTTGGAGTGATGGAGCAGTGAAGCGCCAAATCTCTCTGCGGTAGCCCGGTTCAATTAATGAGGCCCGGGCGCAAGAACAAACCTCACACCACCATGCTCAACCCAATCCGCCCCTTCTCCGCATCGACCTTGAGCACTTTCACGTCGATTACATCGCCCACCGAAACCAGGTCCAGGGGGTTCTTGACAAATTTTGTCGACATTTGACTTTTGTGCACCAGGCCGTCAACTTTGACACCGATGTCCACAAAAGCGCCAAAATCGACCACGTTACGCACGGTGCCTTTGAGAACCATCCCTTCGGTCAAATCTTCCATTTTAAGCACGTCGCTGCGCAGAATGGGCTTGGGCATTTCATCGCGAGGGTCGCGGTTGGGTTTCTCCAGGCTGGCGATGATGTCTTCAAGTGTGGGCAGCCCAACCCCACAATCGCTGGCCAAACTCTCCAGTTTGATTTGGCTTTCGCGAATCTTTTTGCGCAATATCTGGCCATTTCCTCGAACCTCGGCTTCGCTCAAATCAAACCGTTTTAGAAGCTTTTCAGCGGCCTGGTAGGATTCCGGGTGCACAGCCGTCGAATCGAAGAAGACGTCTCCGTCTGGGATGCGCAGAAAGCCCGCAGCCTGAGTAAAAGCCATGCTGCCCACGCCTTTCACCTTTGTCAGTTCCGCCCTGGTTGTGATGCGCCCGTGTTCTTCGCGGTACTTAACGATGTTTTCGGCCGTGCGGTTGTTGATGCCCGCGACATACCGCAGCAGCGATTTAGAGGCCGTGTTCAAGTTGACTCCGATGTAGTTGACCGCAGACTCCACCACGCGATCCAGGGATTCTGCCAACCGATTCTGGTTGACATCGTGCTGGTAAAGTCCTACGCCGATGGACTTGGGGTCGATTTTCACCAACTCGGAAAGCGGGTCGAGCAACCGTCGGGCGATGGAGATGTTACCGCGCAGCTCTGCAGGCAAGTCGGGAAACTCCTCGGCGGCGACCGGCGAGGCCGAGTAAACCGAGGCACCGGCCTCGTTGACAATCACGTAAAAGAGTTCTCCGGCCACTTCACCAATAATCTCTGCCACCAACTGCTCTGTTTCTCTGGAGGCGGTGCCGTTGCCAATGGCGATGACGTCGACGTGGTGCTTTTCCACGAGTTCCTTCAGTTGCACTTTGGCGTAATCCCAGCGCTTTTTGGGCGCGTGCGGGTAGATGGTGAGGCCTTCCAAATATTTGCCAGTCCTGTCGATGACGGCGACTTTGCAACCGGTGCGGTAGCCCGGGTCGATGCCCATGACGATTTTGTCACGGAGTGGTGGCGCCAAAAGGAGATTCTTCACATTTTCCGCGAAGACTTTGATGGCGTGCTCGTCCGCCTTTTCGGTGATGGCGTTGCGGATGTCGCGTTCGATGGAAGGCGCTATCAGGCGCTGGTAGCTGTCGCAAAGGGCCAGCTCCATTTGCTCGGAGAAAATAGAATTGGGATTCTTCAGGTAACGACGTCTCAGCTTGTTCAAAACCTCTTCGACTTCAACCTCCACGTTGACCCGGAGAATCCCCTCGCGTTCGCCACGATTGACGGCCAGAATTCTGTGCGGCCGCATGTGTTTCACTGGTTCGCGGTAGTCGGCATACATTTCGTAGACCGAGAGATTCTCTTCATCCCGTGCCTTGGAAGTTAAGATGCCTGTGTGCAAAGTAAATTTGCGAATTTCTTTGCGCACCTCGGCGTTTTCGGCAACGACCTCCGCGACGATGTCGCGTGCGCCGGCTAAAGCGTCTGCCGGGGCATTCACTTCTTTTTCGGGATTGAGATACGGTCTGGCCACTTCTTCCAGCGAGCCCTGCTCCAGTTCCTGGGCTAAGATCATCTCAGCCAGCGGTTCCAACCCCTTTTCTCGAGCAACCGTCGCCCGGGTACGCTTCTTGGGTCGATAGGGCAGGTAAAGGTCTTCAACTTCTTGTAGCCTGGTGGCTTGTTCGATTTTTGCTTTGAGCTCAGGTGTAAGCTTGCCCTGCTTGTCAATGGATTCTAAAACCGTGTCTTGGCGTTCCTGTAAGTTGCGCAAATAGCGAATGCGGTCTTCTATTTGGCGGATTTGTTCTTCATTCAGGCCCCCGGTTACTTCCTTACGGTAGCGCGCAATGAAGGGCACGGTGTTGCCCGCGTCGAGCAACTCTATGGTGCTTTTGACTTGCCCTGAGCGGAGATTAATCTCCCTGCCAATCAGGTCGCAGAAATCAGATGAATCCAAGCCTGGTCTCCTTGAGATTGAATGGATCGGTTGTGCCACAAGATAAGAAATTTGGCAAAAAAAGCAAGGGTAAATCACCAGGGAGCGGCGACTTTTTGCGGGCTGTGCCTGTCCCGAACAAGACGCCCGCCATGCCGGACAGGCTTTTGCTCTCTGGCCCGCCACACGATCATCGGTTCAATCCAGGGTACGGATCGTCGGGTCGCAGGGAGGGGAGCGGTGCAGGTTTGCGAAAACGAGGGAATGGGCAGCTATTCTAATTCAAAAGCAATATACATTAACTGCCCTTGCCGTTCAACCTGAGCGGCTACTGCCTGATAAGGTTTCAGATTTTTTAGGGAGTTTCGCAATTCTGCGAGGTTGGTGACGGGTTTATTGTTGATTGAATAAATAACGTCGCCGGGGTAAAAGCCGCCTTCCCAATGAGGCGCGTCCGCGGAGCGTGCTGCCACCACAATCCCTTTCTTTTTTCTTACATGGGGCAGCATTTTCCGGATGTGCTCGTCCAGGTCGATGCCCAGAATCCCCAGTTTTGGCACCAGGTTTTCATCGGGAGTGACCATGCTTGCAAAGCGTCCAGGATCGTCATCGCGTTCCATGACAGGCACCGCAATCACCAGATTCCGAGAACCCCTGGTGACTTCCAGTCTCACCTGTTGGCCGATGGGCCGGCGATAAAGATTCACGTCAAATTGACGACCATTTTCCATCACTTTGCCATCCAAGGTGTTGATCACGTCACCAACTTTGAGACCGGCTTTGTCTGCCGGACTGTCGGGATAAACATCCCCGATTACCACACCCCAGTCTTTTGACAGCCCCAGACCGGACGCCAAGGTAGGGGTTATGGTTTGGGCATAGGCCCCGATGATGCCTCGGCGCACGTGGCCATGCCGGCGAATCTGTTGAAAGACATTCTTGACGATATTGCTGGGCGCTGCGAATCCCAATCCTTCGTTACCACCGGATTGGGTAAGAATGAACGTGTTGATGCCAACCACCTGTCCGTCGGTGTTGACCAACGGCCCGCCGCTGTTTCCCGGGTTGATGGCGGCATCCGTTTGGACGTAAATCATGGGGTCTTCAGGACGAAGCTGCCTGGCAATGGAACTGATTACGCCCATGGTCACCGAGTTCTCCAAACCCAACGGACTGCCAAAGGCCAGGACCAGTTGACCGGTTCGGAGCTCATCCGAATCGCCCAATTGCAGGTAAGCCAACCCCGTTTCCTGCACCTTCAAAACAGCTAAATCGGTTTCCAAATCGACGCCTACAATTTGCGCACCGGTGAACTTGCCCTTGGATTTTAGAATAGATCGTCTGTGGGTGCCGTTCTTGACGCTACGGGTCAACATTACCTGCACCCGGCGAGCGCCAGAGACCACGTGGGCATTGGTGACAATGTAGCCGTCAGGGGTCAGAATCACGCCCGAGCCGCTGCTGCGCTGCCTGGCCAGCAGGCTGGCGTTGGTACCTCCGCCTACCGGAACCGAGCTGTATCCTGTGGCGAACACTTGCACCACCGCAGGTCGCACACTTGCCGACAGTTCCTCAAAGGACTGGCTCAGTTGGGCCAGGCTGGGTACCGGGTTGGGGTTGGATTGCGTTTGTGCCAGAATTGCCGTCTGGTGTTGAAAAACTGCCGAGGTCAATATCAGCAAAACGATCTTCGTGGTTGTCTTCATTATTCCTCCTTATTCATTGCTTGAAACAAGAAATCAACCCTCACTCCTATCAACCTGTTTATTTTTCCAAATACTCCCAAAAATTCACAGTAGAATCATTTTTGGCAACTGGAATTCGGCTTCTGACACAATTCTTCACAAGATTTCATCGATTCTTGCAGCGGGTCGGCCCAGGATGGCTTTGTCCCCTTTGACGATGATTGGCCGTTGCAGCAGCCTGGGATGCTCCGCAGCAATTTTTGCGAATGCCTCCACGGTCAACGACTGGCCTTTTAGTCCCAGGGCCTTGTATTCTGGTTCGTTGGTGCGAATGAATTCTTCCAGGGGTTGACCGCTCTGCTCGATCAGGCGTGCCAACTCCGCCGGGTCGATCTCGTCTTTCATATATTCGAAAACCTCGACCTCTAACTCCTTGTTGTGCAAATATTGCAATCCCGCACGACTTTTCGAACAGCGCGGGTTGTGCCAGATTTTGATTTTAGCCATATTCGCTCCTTTCATTCGTCTTGTTCAGGAAAAGCTCGAGATGAGCGTTTATTCGGGATAAAAGAGCCTCAGAAAACTTCCTCGGTTGCAAAGGCGTTAGGTGCACTTAACTTGCTGTTTCAAAAAGACCTTCGAGAGAGCACAAAATCAGCCCACAGAACCTGCGCGTTTTGTCAAGTGCCAACTGATGTTAAAAAACGCACTCGAATGCTGATTTAGAGCACTGGCCTTGTGGGCAATATTTTCTTTGTTACTGCTCTTGGTGTTGTGAGCGAAGTTCCACTTGGTATTACTTTATTTTGATTTTAGTCTTCACCTGCTAATTCAAGTTCTTCTTCCAACTCAGATGCATCATAATCGATTAGATCGATGCCATACTTATCTAATTCGACTAAAAATCTTTCCTTATTCATGCCTGCCAATTCAGAGGCTTGCCCAAATATAAGTTTATGATTTTTTAACAATTGCAGTGCTGCAAACAAACGGGTTTGCTGAGTAAATTCGTCTCTATTTTGATTCAACGCATGCAAGATACTTTCTGGTATATCAAAAGCGATTTGAGTCGTTCTCGTCGGATTTCCTCATATATTTAGTTGCTAAAATTGGATTGTTTACCCTCATAAATTAAATTAGCGAATTGGCCTGCCGATTGCAAGAGAGATCGAATGGGCAAGGTGCCTCTCAGAATCGTCCCTCAAACCTTGCGTTGTTTCCAGTGCCCGCGGCGGAAGATGATCATGCCGGCGACGCCAATCATGGATTCTGCCGTGATAATGGCCAGGAAGACGCCTCTTTCTTCCAATCCCAGCGGCAAGGCCAGGATATAGGCCAGGGGAATCTCCAACAGCCAGAAGCAGAAGAAATTCATGATGGTCGGCGTGGTGGTGTCGCCAGCGCCGTTAAACGCCTGCACCATGACCATGCCATAGGCATAAAACAAGTACCCGTAACTGATAAAACGCAGGCAGTCCGTGCCAATGGCCACGACTGCGGGTTCGCTGGTAAAAAGTCGGACCAGGAACTCAGAAAACGAGATGAAGATAATGGCAATCGCTCCTAAAAAGAGCATATTGATGAATCCGGACACCCATACGGAACGTTCTGCCCGCTCAGGTTTCTGAGCGCCGAGATTTTGCCCCACCAGGGTGGCGGCCGCGTTGCTCATCCCCCAGGAAGGCAGGATGGAAAAGATGATGATGCGCACCGCAATGGTGTACCCGGCCAGGGCCTCGCTGCCAAAAACCGCCATAATACGCATCAAGCCGATCCAGCTTGAAGTTGAAATCAAGAATTGACCGATGCCGCCCAGTGAGAGACGCAGCAAGCGCTTCATCACGTCCAGGTCCACTCTCAACTGCTTGCGAGTGACGCGGACGCGACTGTTGCGGCGTCCCAACATCATCAGTTGAAACAAAACGCCGATGCCGCGGCCGATGGTGGTTGCCACGGCGGCCCCTGCCACACCTAATTCGGGGAAAGGCCCTAATCCGAAAATCAGGCAAGGGTCAAGAACGATGTTGATGAAATTTGCCAGCCACAAAACTCGCATGGAAATGGCCGCATCGCCAGCACCGCGAAACACCGCGTTGATGATGAACAAGAGCATGATGATGGTGTTGCCGCCGATTAAGACCGCCGTGTAGCGATGACCTGAGGTGACAATGTGTGCCGAGGCGCCCATGAGTTCCAGCAAATTGGGTGCAAACAGAATCGCGAGCGTTGCAACTGGCAGAGACACCGCAAGCCCCACACCAATGGCCTGCACAGCCGCAACGGAGGCCCCTTCAGGATTCTTCTCCCCGATTCGACGGGCCACAATCGCGGTGGTGGCCATGGCCAGGCCGATGGCGATGGCGTAAACGATGGTCAGCATCGACTCGGTCAGGCCGACGGTTGCCACTGCCTCAGCGCCGAGCTTTGAGACGAAGAAAATGTCGACCACGGCAAACACCGACTCCATGACCATCTCCAGCACCATGGGGACGGAGAGCAATAGAATGGCCCGCCCGATGCTGCCTTCGGTGAAATCTTGCTGCGATCCGGCAATGGATTCGCGAATATCTTTCCACAGATTCAACAGACGGCTGCCTGTTGGTGCCTCAACAACCGCCGAAACCGTTGTGGGACTCCTGTCTAATAATTTTTTCATGACAACTTCTCAGTTTAAACCTTACTATACTGTTGAACACGGAAAAGGGTTTCGTACCTTTAACGCCTCACAGCAGATTATTGAATGGTGAAAGTGAAAGGTTGGAAAAGGAAAGATAATTCGCTTAACACGAAACAAACAAAGAATCCATCCGAAAGTTGGCGAGAACTGAATGGACAAGGTTCAGGCGTGCATGACCTGATTCCCTGTAATGCAAGAGGTGCCGGTTATTAAAGTCCGCTGCTAAGCGAGCTATCTGCCCCAATACTTCACAGTGGTGTTTGGCAAATCTACTTGCATATTCATCCTCCCTTGGTTTCGTTGGCGATCGTTCAATGAACCGCTAATATAACAAAAGTTATGTAATATGCAACAGGAATCTCAAGAATTGCGTGACAAGCTGCAAAATTCAGGAACGCGCTAAGAGTGAAGAATCGTAAACGTTCCAGGGTTTCATGAGTTCAATTTTCCGTCACCACGCCAAATTGCGAGGCGCTCACCGCAGCACCGCCAGCTTACCCATGGCCTTGTTGCCCTCGCCCACGACGTAAAAGATGTAAATCCCGGAAGCCACCAGGTCGCCAGATTGGTCCTTCAGGTCCCATTGCACGCCGCCGTTGCCGTCGTTTTCCTCCAGGGTGCGCAGCAGTTTACCGGAGGCGTCGAGAATTCTCACCGTGGCTTTTCCGGTCAGGCCGGCGATGGTGACGAAATCCCGGCCCGAATCGCTGCGGTAAGGATTGGGGTAGGCAAACACGTGCTTGAGATCCGGGCTGCTAAATATGAGGGAAGCGGTGTCTCCTTGCCCCACTTCGACGGCTGTGCCCTGCCGATCTTTCACGTTGCGCACGGTGACGAAGTAATCGATTCCAAAAGGCCCGATCGGGGACTTTGAATCAATCGTCAAGATGACGACTTTGGGGTCGTCACTGCTCAAAGTGGCGGCGGCGACCTTAATGTTGGGTTCGATGCGGTAATGCTCCCGGTTAGCAGCAGACGCTGCATCCAGCGGTTCGCTAAACTCCAATACAAGCTGCTCAGCGGAGGCCAGCGTGGCGTTGACCAGGTAAGGCGCCTGGTCCTGAGCCTCAACCTGGAATTGGGCTGAATTGCGCAGGGTGTCGATGGGCGTGCCGTCCAGGTCGAAAACCTCCCGAACCGACACGGTGTAACTGCCGGGTTGCAACTCCACTGGACTGGTCAGGATGACTTCTTTGCCGGAACGGTGCAGCACGGCAGAAGTGGGTGTGCCGATGCCTGCAATCCCGTAGTTGGTTTGGTCCTTCACGGAGGCGTCCATTGGCTCGCTGAAAACAAGTTGCACCTGGTTGGTGGCCAGCGCAGATGCTTCCTGCAGAAATGGTTTCGCCCCGGGCTTTACTCGTAAGGTGGAAGTAGGCAAACTTTCCCGCGGGGTCAGCGAAGAATCGATTGCCGTCACCCTGTACCAGTAGGCCACTTCGGTTGCAACCGAACGGTCCAAGAAAGCCAGGGATTGCACCTGGCTCAGAAGCGTGAGATTTTGGGGATCGGTGCCACGATACACGCGAAAGCCGTCCACGTTTGTAGAAGATTGCCAGCTTAGCGCCACCAAATTCAGATCCAGTGGCCGGGCTGCAAACGCCAGCGGCGTCGGCGGGCCGTGGAAGTCAGACTGGAACTGGTAGCCTGCCACCTGTTCGCCGGTGTTGAAATAGAATTCGTTGCGCCCATTTTGGTCGAAGTCGCCGACGATGGTGGAATTGCTGCGATTGGGAGCAGCGTGCCAGACCACCCGGTAGTTCGAGACGGTGGGTTCGAAATCCACCAGGTAGAAGTCGGGAAAAACGTTGATGAGGATTTCCGGGCGACCGTCGTTGTCCACGTCGCCGGAGGCCACGCCGCTGTCAAAATCGGCGGGCGATTGGAAGCCGAAAAACGCCTGTTGCCACACCACTGCAAACGCGTCGTCCGCAACTTTCTTGTACACGCGGTAAAGCCAGTGGCGGCTGTCAAAGGTGCTTTCTGTGTTCAAAGTGGGGTCGGAGTGGCTTCCGACCACAAACTCGGGCACGCCATCGCCGTCGTAGTCGCCTTGAGCGAGGAAGTCGATGGTGTCGATGAGGGGCAGGCTGTCAGACCAGGTGAAAGCGTAGCGGTTGTCGCCACGATTTTCGTAAATGTAGACGTCGCCGTCAAAGTCACCCATGAGGATTTCCGACTGGCCGTCGCCATCGAAATCGCCAATCTCGGAATGGGGCACACCGACGAAGTTCGTACCATTCGTCGGATTGGGAAAGGAATCGACCAGGGCGTACTGGTTGTCGCCGGTGGTTTCCCAGACCGTGAACAGGTCGGCGACTCTGAGGATGATTTCTCCCAGACCGTCGCGATCTAAGTCGCTGAAGCGGCTGGCCCAGATTTCGTTGGTGTCGGCCCAGACGATGTGCTCAGGGAAGGCGTTTGGTGAGGTGGCTTCAAAGATGTAGCTGGTGGGGCCGGCGCCGGCCAGAATCTCCGACCTGCCGTCGCCGTCTGAGTCGCCCCAATCGCGCGGAATGAAAATGCCCTGGGTCGAAAAAACCTCGGTGAAAGCATTCTGACTGTATTCGAATATTTTCAAGGGACCAAAACTGAAGTTTTCACGGTATTCATTCTCGATGACTTCCAGCAAGCCATCGTTGTCAAAATCGGACACCTTGCTGAGCAGATTTCCTGAAGGCAGAGAATACTCGAGCCTGGCGAAAGCGCCGCCTCCGACTGGTGGCGCGCTCAAGTCCAGGAGAAAATAGTTGCCGAAATTGTCGTCGTCGGTGACCAGAGCCGCACGGTTTACCACCCGAATGAAATATTCCACCATTCCGTTCAAAACTTCCTGGGTGAAATTGACCCGGTGGGTAGTGGTTTGAAAGCGCAGCTTTTCTTCTTCAAACGGTGCCGAGCTGCCCTGTGGGCGAAAAAGCAGGGAGGCATCGCAGAGGTCGTCTGTGTCGAATTCGATTAAGACGCTGGGCTTGTCCCCGTCCAGCATGGGGGTCTGGCGCACGTTGGAGACCACGGGTGGAGTTCGGTCGATGAAGAACCGGACTTTGTCCTCAACGGCGGTGCCGTTTTTGTTTTGCACCAGCAGCCGTAGCGTGTAGAGCGTGTCGCTCAGAGAGCTGATGTCCAGGTCTGTCAAATGGCCCGAAATGACTTGGCGATTCTCTTGGCGAAAGATTTCGCTCCATTCCTCCGGGGTTTCCCCCACGCCGATCTCGAGTGCGAATTCTTGCAAGAAAGTGCCGGCAGCCGTGCCTTGAATCTCGATCGGGCCGGTGGCAAAGCCCTGGTCCACTCGCGGCTGCGAGATGAGCGCCATGGAAAAATAGGGGGATTGCAGCGCCTTCAAGGCGTCGATTCTTCCGGCAGCAAAGAAGTTGTCCCAGCCGGCCGAACCCAAATCGGCAGCCGAAGAGGTGATCAGCCCTTTCACCGATTCGTTGGACAACTCTGGAGTTTTGGACAGGATTAAAGCGGCCAACGCCGAGACGTAGGGCGCCGAAGCCGACGTGCCGCCGAAGTTGCCGTATTGGTTGTCCCGCTTTGTCGTCAACACGTTCACGCCCGGGGCGACCACGTCCACGCTGGAACCGTAGTTGGAAAAGCCGGCCAAATTGTCGTCTTCGTTGGTGGCTCCCACGGAAATGGTTAGCGAAAACCCGGACGGAAAGTGAATCTTATCGGTGGCAGAGTTGCCGGCGGAGGCCACCAGCACGCAGTTTTGCTCGTGCGCAAAGTCGATTACGTCTCGCAGCAACGGGGAGGCGACCACGTCGCCGAAGCTCATGTTGATGATGCGGGCGCCGTTTTCCACGGCGTAGACGATGGCCGAAGCGACGTCGTCCTCTTCCAGAAAACCCAGGCTGGTGCCGGCGCGCAGGTTCATGATGCGGCAGCCAAAGGCCAGCCCGGCCACGCCGAGCTCATTGTTGCCGGTGGCCCCAATGATGCCGGCCACTGAAGTGCCGTGGCCATTCTCGTCGAACGGGTCGTTGTCCGGCTGCTGGAAATCGCCGCCGTCAGGGAAAGTCGGTGCGTCGGTAAAGTCCCAGCCGCGGATGTCGTCCACAAAGCCGTTGCCGTCGTCGTCGATGCCGTTGAAGTCGGTGGAGTCCACGCGTCCGTTTGCGTTGAGGTCCTCGCCGGAATTGAGCCACAAGGCGTCGCGCAGATCTTCGTGGCGGTAATCGATCCCCGTGTCGATGAGTCCCACGATGACGTCTGCAGAGGCGCGTTGCAGGTCCCAGGCTTGTTCCGCGTTGACCGCCTGCAAGGCCCACTGCTGTTGGAACAGGGAATCGTTGGGGGTAAAATCGAGCCAGTGCAGGTAGTTGGGCTGCACGTATTCCACATTCGGATCATCCTGGAAAGCGGCGACAATGGCCGGCACATTTGTTTTTTCTGCAAAACTCACTTTGACGATTTGCTTCAGTCTGCGCGTCTGGACTGTACCGGACCGCCCCGACCTTGCCTGAAACAACGGCTGGATTCGCTGTGCACCAAGGGGTTTGCTCAGCGCATCCAGGGAAGCCACGCCAAATGTGTTCCCGCCAAAAGTTGACGGTTGCGGCGTGGAATCTTTGAGCTTGATGATGATTTCCCCGGGGACAAATTGAGGCTTTTGGGCCAGAGTTGAATTGGAGAAGCAGAAGCAGACCAACCCTATTAGGAGTGAAAAACGAGCAGCCAAATTACAATCCTTAGTGAAGATTCTGTCGTAGTCGATTCGGTTAAAGTCGAAATCCCAGGAGATTCCAATAATTCAAAAACAGGACAAAGAGGAGCGCGGTAATCGAAGTCAGCGAATAGTGCAATCTACCCCAAAACGACCCGTACCGGTTTTTCCAGGCTGCAAACGTAAACACAGGCAAGGCAAATGTCAAAACGGTAGACAACAGTGCGATCCCAAGCAAAGCGAGAATTCTTATCGGCACCCCATAAATCAATTGATTCTTGTCGAATTGATTGATTATTCCGACCAGAAAGCACAAATTCAGAGCGCATATTGCAACGGATAGCCACTGCCCAACCCGCCTAAAAGTTTCTCCCTGCCTCGTTGGTCGGTTGGATTTGAGCTGGCGAAGCCATCCGAACTTTTGTGCTGGCCAGGTCAAGGCCCCGAGTAAAAAAATGACCAGAAACGCCTGGATCAGCCATGGCTGTGAAGCAAGGGAATCGACATCGTTCATTTTTTCCAGGGTGATCGGCATATCCCGCATCATGAACATGTGGGTGATGCGTCCATCTTTGTTTTCTTTAAACGACAGGAATGCCTCTCTGTTCAATCTTTTGAACAGCAGGGGAGCCGTTTGCACCCAGCGACCTGAAAACGCATTCAAAGTACCATCGTCGTTTGCGGTCAACGAGATTTCGCGCCGCTTACCTTGTAAGAGCGAGAACTTGTAAATGGACTTCACCGGGTAGTCGTAGTAGCGGTAGCGACCGACAAACCGGCTTAGATCAGCTTTGGCAGTGGTTTTGGCGACCAACGCCGGCGAAGTCGGTTTTGCCGGAAAGTACCGATCGAAGAATTGGTGCAGGAATTTTTGGTGAATTTCCAGCACCCGGCTATTATAGGCGACGAAAAACCCCATGTTTTTTTGCGGCAGCAGAAACAGCATGCTGGAAAAACCACGGCCATTGCCGCTGTGCAAAATCGCGCGCTGGCCGTTGTAACGCGCCTCGTAGAAGCCGTATGCCCAGCCAGGCAGTCGCGGATGGTAGGCAAAATGCTGCCGGTGCATTTCCTGCGCGGTCGCATCTTGCAAGATGCGACCGCTCTCGTAGCGGCCATTTTGCAAATGAGCAATCAGGAAGCGCGCCATATCTGCCCCGGTTGAAATCAGGGCCCCGGCCGGCGCCAGATTCAAATGTTCTATTTTAATGCGATAATATTGGCCGTCTCTAAAATAGTACCCACCGGCCAGGTCCTTCAGCAGGTCGGGGTCCAGGCGAAAGCTGCTCTTTTTCATCTCCAGGGGTTCGAAAATGTTCTGCTCGACAAATTCCGCGAAAGGCATCCCGGAAATCTCTTCCACCGCAAAGCCCGCCAGGGCAATGCCGTAGTTGGAGTACTGGAACAACGATCCGGGGGGCCGAAGTTGTTCGGGCTTGTGGCTTGCCAGAAAATCGCCAAGGGTTGGCACGTTGCTGTTGCCTTTTGAGTACATGCCGATAGGTTGCCGGTCCAAACCGCTGGTGTGGGTCAAAAGGTCGGCAAACGTTATGGGGCGATCGTATTTTTCTGCAATTTGAAATCGGTGCAAATAATGGTTGACGTCGTCCTGCAAATTGAGCAGTCCGCGTTCCTTGAGTTGCATGACGGCGGTAGCCGTGACCAGCTTCGAAATTGAAGCCACTCGGAAAAGCGTTTTTTCAGGCAGGACCGGAGCCCGATTTTCCAGGTCGGCGAAACCGTATCCCTTCTGAAAAAAGACCGCACCATTTTTGACAAAAACAAAAACAGCGCCAGGGATGTGCCATCTCTGCATGTTTTCTTGCAGCAACGCATCCAGGAAAAGCTCCAGGTCTTTCGGATCGGTTGGCCCGGCCACAGCACTCCTGGCCGGAACCAGGTCGTGGACCACCGCCAACATTTCTTGAGCTGTGCTGTGTGCCACCAGAGTCAACAAAGCGATCAATGCGCCTGCATGGCGTATCGCCATCGGCGAGAGCGTTCTTTTTCGGCTCATGTCAATTCCTTTCTACCCGCTTCCTGTTCGATTATCGATCACTTTTTGCTTTTTCGGACAAAACTAAAGCGTAAGAGGGAACAAATGGGCAAATCGCAAGTATTCAAACAAAAATTATACCAGAACGATCATTCAAAACTCAATTTCACCCCTTGATTATCTTGAGATTTTTTTTATTTTACTGAGAAAACAATGGAGCTAATGAACCTGAACCACAAGCTGATCGAATTCGAACCCAACCCCTGGATCAAGGGAGGTGACCTGCAAACCATCGTAGGCTACTACCTGTCAGGCACCAACGATCTGGACCGCGCCAAACTTCACACGGTGCAGCTTTCCGACGGCGATTCGGTGGTTGTTTGTGAAAACCGGCCGGCAGGGCACCCGACCAATGCAAGAATCGTTTTGCTCATGCACGGTTTGGGCGGGGAGGCCGCTTCCCCGTACATGCTGCGCCTGGCCTCCCTATTTCGGGCCAGAGGCTGGATCCCCTTCCGCATGAACCACCGCGGTTGCGGTGAAGGCCGGGGACAAGCCAAATATCTCTACCATTCGGGCAGAAGCGAAGATGTCAGCCAGGTTTTGCACCACATTGAGAAACTTTACCCGGCAGCGCCGATCGTTGCCGTGGGATTTTCTTTGAGCGGCAATGTTTTGCTCAAACTGCTGGGTGAGCAGAAGCATAGCATTACCGAAAACTTGTCCGGCGCCATGGCCGTTTGTCCTCCCATCGATCTGGCGCTCTGTTCGGACTCTCTGTGCCGGCGACGCAACTGGATTTACGACTTTCGCTTTGTGCAAATGCTGCGGGCGGCCATTCAAGAGCACCGAAAGGATTTTTCCGACTTTCCGGCATTCGATCTGCCCTGGCACTTGACGTTGCGCCAATTCGACGAACGGTGCACAGCACCCTTCAGCGGATTTGAATCGGCAGAGGATTACTATGCCAAATGTAGCGCAAACCAGTTTCTGGAGAATATTTCTCTCCCAACCTACTTGTTAGCCGGCGACGACGACCCGTTCATTCCCAAACGAACCTTCGATGCGGTCCCGACCAACGACTTTATCGAGATGCACATTACCCGAAGCGGGGGACACATGGGGTTTGTTGCAGCGGAGAAGACGCCGCTGGGGAATCGTCGCTGGATGGACTACGCTGTTGTGACGGTGGCAGAGTCTTTCATAAAAGAGGCCAAGGCGTATGCGCCGTAGAGGTTAGATTCAAAGACAGGCCGTCACTGTACAACCTTGACGCGAATGGCCTTATCTCCCTTCATGTCGCTGCGCGCGTCAAACGAAACGCGCTGCCCTTCCCTGAGCTGCTTGTTCTTGACCGTGACGTCCAAATCGCTGACATGGACGAAGAGCTCTTCTTCGGTGTCCGAAACGATGAATCCGTATCCTTTGGACGGCTCCCACATTTTCACGTAGCCGTACTGCATGACTGATCCTCCTTAATTTTCCTTGATATTAATTATTTCACCTCAAAAATGCAAACACTTTCAGGGCGGTGCGAAATCGTGCGCTGAGGAAATGCCAGGTTTGGCCTGCCTTGGTCATCGTTGGGAATCCGGCATCGCCCTTCGACTCTCTTTTTTGTTGACATTGCCAATGATGAATGATATATTGTCTTGTTTTTCAAGTTCAGCTTGACTGCTTTGGTTCAAGTTAAGTGTCTTAATCAACAACGGAAGGAGGAACACTTCATGATGCGAAGTAGCGGATTTAAGATTCTGGCGATTGCGGGCGCGATCGTTGTGGGGGCGTACGGCTGCACGCAAAAGCAGGCTCCGCAGAAGGGCAGACCTGCTGTGGAGAAAGCTGTGGCAGTGCTTCATCCAACGGAAGGCAACGATGTGCATGGTCTGGTAACCTTTACCAGAGAAGCCAACGGCGTCCATGTGGTGGCTGACATCGAAGGGTTAACGCCAGGCGACCACGGCTTTCACATCCACCAATTTGGCGATTGCAGCGGCGCCGACGGCAAGACGGCCGGCGGCCACTTCAACCCCGACAGCGTGGACCACGGAGGACCGACTGCGGCCGTGCACCATGTTGGCGACCTGGGCAATATCACCGCCGACGATTCCGGCAAGGCCCACCTGGACCAGGTGTTTTCATTCCTCGCGCTGGGCGGAGCCAGATCGATTGTCGGCCGTGGCGTCATCATCCACGCCAAAGCTGACGATTTGACCTCGCAGCCCACCGGTGCTGCCGGCGCACGAGTCGCCTGTGGCGTCATCGGCATCGCCAAACCGTAGTG
>JBHHYI010000086.1:0-18290 GCA_046757525.1 bacterium
TTTTCGCTCTGGACGAGCGAAAATCTGTCTCCCTTCAAAGGGAGAATTGGCTGTGGAAAAAAACGCCTCGCAATCGAGACGATTGCGTTACGAAGAGGAGCGTTGCCTAAAAAAGTATCTGTAACCGGGAGTTAAACCTATGCGAACGCGATTGTTATTTGTTGTATTCACTATTGGTGCGCTGTACCTCTCGGCGCAGGCACAACAGCAGGTCAAGGGCGTGAGCATTCACCAGATCGAGTGGGAACAGCATAAGAACTTCGTGCAGACGGCCAAACTGCCGCGCTTTGTGGGTCAGCCTGCGCCGTTCGCCTCCCAAACGGCAGCACCCAACCGGGAGATTTTTGGCTACTTGCCCTTTTGGGTCTTTGCCAATTTCCCCAATTTGAATTACGATCTTTTGACCACCATCGCCTACTTTGGCGCGGATGTGGACGACCAGGGGAACTTAACCAATCTGCACGATTGGCCGGCAGCGGGACTGATCGACAAAGCTCACAGCCTGGGGGTGCGCGTGGTTTTGACGGCGATCCTGTTCAATCCCAACGATATCGCTTCTTTGCTGAGCGACCCCAGTCGCAGAGCTAAACTGGTCAACAATCTCTTGACCCAGGTGCAGAATGCCAATGCAGATGGCGTCAACATCGACTTTGAAGGCGTGCCCTCGGGTCAGCGGGCGAACTTGACCACCTTCATGACCGAATTGACCGACGCCTTTCACGGGACGCTGCCCGGTTCGTTTGTCACGATTTTCACCCCTGCGGTGGACTGGAATAATGTGTTCGATTATTTTTCTCTGGCCCTGATCGCCGATGGCCTGGTCATGCAAGGCTACGACTACCACTGGAGCACAGCGCCTACCGCAGGTCCTGTGGCGCCCCTCACCGGCAACCGCTGGGGATTTCCGAACGTGTCCTGGACGGTAAACGATTATTTGACCAAAACCGTTTTCAACGCCTCTAAGCTGATTTTAGGCGTGCCTTTCTACGGGTTCGATTGGCCAACCCAAAGCGATGCTCTGGAAGCCAGCACCCTGGACGTGGGCCAGTCGATCTTTTATAGCGAAGCCTACCCCAACGCCATGCAATACGGTCGCCTGTGGGACTCGGAATCACAAACGCCCTGGTACAAATACAACGATGGACAATGGCACCAGGGCTGGTACGACGACAGTTTGAGCGTGGCCAGGAAGTTCGAGCTGGTCAACGACAAGGATTTGAAAGGGATTGGCATCTGGGCTTTGAGCTACGACGGCCAGCGCCAGGAGCTGCAGGGCGCTCTGTCCGATGCTTTCGGCTCCACAGCGGCCCCTCTCAAACCTACCGCTTTTCGGATTCTCAACGTGGGCGGCGGTTCAATTCAAGTGGCGGGACAACCGGCGGCCGGGGCCACCGGCTACAAGCTCTACCGCAGCACCGACGGCGCGCATTTTGACCAGGGCACCGGTTTCCCCAATGCGGAAAGCGTTCTGAGCGATCTTTCCCTTGATTCTACCTATTATTTCGAAATGTCCGCTGTGAACGGCAACGGCGAGAGCAACTTGACGGAGGTCCTGGCGGTGCGGCCAAGCAGGGCTGCGGTGCACCTCCTCATTGTGAACGGATTTGACCGCACCATCGGCACCGTCAACACCTTCGACTTCATCAAGAGATTCGCACCGTCGGTGGTGAGAACGGGCCGTGCGTTTGATTCCTGCGCCAACGAAGCCATCGAAAACGGCGATGTGGTGCTAACCGACTACAAAATCGTGCTCTGGATCTCCGGCGAAGAGGGCACTGCCACCCAGAGTTTCAGCGCGGCCGAGCAAACCCTGGTGGCTGCCTATTTGGAAAACGGCGGGAGTCTGTTCGTCTCCGGTTCTGAAATCGGCTTCGACCTGGTTGAAAAGGGCAGCAGCGGCGACAAGGATTTTTATCGTACTTACTTGAAAGCTGAGTATGTTCGGGACAAGGTCGGCACCCATGCCGCTTCGGGTACCGCCGCGGGCATTTTTGTCGACGCCACCGGCATCACTTTTGACGACGGCTTCCACGGCACCTACAACGTGGATTTTCCTGATGGCATCAAACCCATCGACGGTTCGGTTTTGAGCATGACCTATGACGGCTTCAGCGCCACGACTTTCGGCGGTGCGGGCATTCAATACCAGGGCACCTTTGGCACGGGCACCGTGGCGGGGAAGCTGGTCTACCTGGGCTTTCCCTTTGAAACCATCTACCCGGAAAGCTCGCGCGATTTGGTCATGCAGGCGGTGTTGGAGTTTTTGCAGGGCACCGCGACCGGGGTGGCAGCTCCGCTTATCGGCGGCTCAGCCCCCGAGAGCTTCGAACTGGCGCAAAACTACCCCAATCCCTTCAATCCTTCGACCACCATCGTGTTTCGGCTACGCAATGCTACACCCCTGCCAACGCGCTTGGAGATCTACAACCTGCTGGGGCAGAAGGTCGTCACCTTAGTCGATGAACCCAAATCAGCAGGGGATTACCAGATTCAATGGGATGGCCGGGACAGCCGCGGGCAACCGGTGCCAACCGGAGTCTACGTTTACCGCCTGCAAGTGGGCGACCAGGCGCAGTTCAAAAGGATGACTTTGGTGAAGTAGGCTTGGTGCCGTAAACCGTCACGCTGTACAGGCCCGTTTCAGAAGTTCCATATTCTTGAATCTCATCCGTAGTCAGGTATTTGGATAGAATTGTGTCGTCGAGTTCAATTCTTTTCTCTTGTTTCACAGCAACGTCGCTAAACCCGGCTTTGCGAATGATATTCAGGTATTCCTCTTTTGGCAAGGCCCCGGCCACACAACCGGCGTACAGTTCGGCGTTTTCTCTCAGTCTTGCTGGCAATTTACCGACCGTCACGATATCTGAAATGCAGAAATGGCCGCCGGGTTTCAAGGTCCTGTAAATTTCACTGAAGGCCTTCTCCTTGTCCGGCACCAAATTGAGAACGCAGTTGCTGATCACCACGTCTATTTCACCCGCGCTCACCGGCAGGTTCTCGATTTCGCCCAGACGGAACTCCACGTTGCGGTAGCCCAATTTGGCAAGATTCTCATTTGCTTTCACATGCATCTCAGGGGTCATATCCACACCGATTACTTTGCCGCTTTCTCCTACCATTGCTCTGGCCACAAAAACATCGTTGCCTGCCCCGGATCCCAGGTCGAGTACCGTATCCCCTTCTTTGAAGTTGGCAAGCTCGGTCGGTAGGCCACAGCCAAGTCTCAGATCAGCGTCGGCGTCGTATCCTGCCAGCGCAGAATAATCTTCGCTCAGGTCGGTGAAATCGCTGTCTGCGCACCCACAGGAGCAGCCGGAATCGTTTTTTGTGGCAGAGGACTTGCGGGCAATTTCTCCATACTTTGCTTTTACGACTTGTTTAACCCGCTCTGCTGTTGGCATGGTTGGTCCTCCTTTTCAGTTAATGTGTGACCGAACACTCCGTCTCGCTGTCATTCCCGTGGAAAGGGAATCTATAAGCTACTGTTTTTACTGGATTCCTGCTCCGCAGGAATGACCTATTTGAGTTTTCGGTTAATCACTGATTAAGACGCACCACTTTGCAACGCATCTCGCCGCAGGTCTGCAAGGAATTTGGCGACCAATTCGACATAATTGTTCAGCCTGGTCCAGTTAATGCAATAACAGGATTTAGGTCCTTCAATGGCGCCTTGTATTACACCGATTTTCTTGAGCTCTTGCAGGTGTTGCGAGACGGTGGATTGTGCCAGGGGTAAGAGGTCTACGATCTCCCCGCAGACGCAGGTGTCTCGCTCGGCCAGCGTTCTCAGAATGGCAATGCGGGCTGGATGAGCCAACGCCCTGGCAAACTCCGCTAATTGAATACTCACTTGGTCGAATTGTTCTGTCTTGGCCTGCGCCATTCGCACATCTCCAGTATTGTTTTATCGTAAATATACGATGAATATTTCAAATAGTCAACTGTTTTTTGCCACCTGGTAGTTCTTTTGCAAGCAACACCGCAAGGAAAGCGTAACCATAACCCCAATCCAGGAATTCGCTGATTGCGCAAATGTAAGCCAGGGGCAGCGCCCGGTCGGCGTGATGGCTTCAGTCACTTCGGCGGCCGCCCTGGTCTGGTCTTTTTTTCTTGGATTCCAGGCAAAAGTTTTGTTTATTAGAAGCAATTCAGTGACTGACTCTAATAGACCATATCGAAATGGAGATCATCTACGTCGCAGACCCCATGTGTTCCTGGTGTTGGGGCTTCGCACCGGTTCTGGACGCCCTGCGGGAAAAATACCAGGAACAATTCGACTTTCGCATGGTTTTGGGCGGATTGCGACCGGGGCCAGCCGCTGTACGTCTGGACGATGCTGCGAAAGCCGACATCGAACATCACTGGCGCAGTGTGCACGAGATGACGCAGCAGCCGTTCGACTTCACCTTTTTCGAGCGTGACGGCTTTGTGTACGACACCGAACCCGCCTGCCGGGCGGTGGTCGCCATGCGAGAGCTTAGCCCGGCGCACGAGTACCCTTTCTTTAAGCGGTTGCAACAGGCGTTTTATGCGCAAAATGTGGACATTACCCGAATGGAGCAATTGGTGTCTCTGGCCAAACAGTTTGATTTGGAGGAATCTGCATTTTCTGACAGGCTTGCTTCCGACGCCATCCTCGAAGCAACCCGGCTGGATTTTTTGGAAGCCAGGCAGTTAGGGGTGCGAGGATTCCCCACCTTGCTGTTGCGCATCGAAAAGACCGGTTATTTTTTGTCCCACGGCTACCAAACGTTCAACCAGATAGACCTCCGAATGCAAGAGGTTCTCACACAAGAAAAGATTTCCTGAAAAATAGCACCTTGTGGTTATATTAGTTGAAGTGCGACAGAGGAGGAAGCCAGCGCTGTTGTTGCTTTAATTTAGTTTGAAGGTTGCGAGAATAATTGTTATATTGTAAGGTTTTTCGGGAAGAACATTAGTTTCAAATGGCTTTGTTTGCATCCGTGTTTAATCTGTGTCAATCCGAGGTTAATAAATTGCGGCTTCGCCGCGCTAAGAATTATTTAGCTTAGAACGGTTCAGCTTTTCTTAGAAAAACAGCAAATGACAAAAACAAACCAAAAACTATTCGAACTGCTGCAAGAACGCATCTTGCTTCTCGACGGCGCCATGGGCACCATGATTCAGGGTTACGGGTTGGAGGAAACCGACTTCCGCGGAGAGCACTTCAAGGAGCATGCGCACAACTTGAAGGGCGATAACGACCTCCTGTGTCTGACCCAGCCGCAGGTGGTTCGCGAGATTCACCATGCCTTTCTGACCGCGGGTGCGGACATCATCGAAACCAACACCTTCAACGCCACGGCGATTTCCCAGGCTGATTACAAACTGGAACCCCTGGTGTACGAAATAAATGTGGCCGCCGCCAAAATAGCCCGCCAGGCCGCCGACGATTTCACCAGAAAACAACCGGACAAACCGCGCTTCGTGGCCGGTTCCATTGGGCCCACCAATAAAACGCTCTCCATGTCGCCTAACGTCAACGATCCGGGTTACCGGGCAGTGACGTTCGACGAAATGGCCAGCGCTTATGCCGAACAGGTTCGGGGGCTGCTGGACGGCGGAGTAGATTTGCTTCTGGTGGAAACTGTCTTCGACACCTTGAACGCCAAGGCCGCTCTGTTCGCCATTCAGGAGGTATGCGCTAAAATGGGGCGATCCGTGCCGGTGATGGTTTCCGGCACCATCGTCGACAACAGCGGCCGCACCCTCTCCGGCCAGACCACCGAAGCTTTCTGGATTTCCGTTGCGCACACGAGGCACCTGCTTAGCGTGGGACTCAATTGCGCCCTGGGTTCACAACAAATGCGGCCACACATCGAAGAGCTGGCACGGATCGCTTCCTGTTTTACCAGTTTGTACCCCAACGCGGGTCTACCCAACGAGTTCGGCGGTTACGACGAAACGCCGGAATTCATGGCCGCACAAATCGAAGAGTACGCCAAAAGCGATTTCGTCAATCTAATCGGTGGCTGCTGTGGCACCACGCCAGAACACATCGCAGCCATGGCCGAAGCGGCCGCAAAATATCCACCCCGGAGAAGCCCGGAGATCAAGCCCTATCTGCGGTTGAGTGGTTTGGAGCCTTTTGTGCTGCGGCCGGACACCAATTTTGTCAACATCGGTGAGCGCACCAATGTAGCCGGTTCGCTCAAATTCAGAAATCTCATCCTGGACGGCGACTTTGAAGCGGCGCTTTCTGTGGCCCGGCAGCAGGTTGAAAACGGGGCGCAGCTCATCGATGTGAA
Organism: bacterium; assembly: GCA_046757525.1. GTDB lineage: Bacteria > Zhuqueibacterota > Zhuqueibacteria > Oceanimicrobiales > Oceanimicrobiaceae > JBHHYI01. Next base: position 6,270 of record JBHHYI010000086.1, read on the forward strand.
TATGGACGAGGGAATGCTCGACTCCGAAGAGGCCATGGTGACCTTCTTGAACCTGCTCAGCGCCGAACCGGACATCGCCCGCGTGCCGGTCATGATCGACTCCTCCAAGTGGTCGGTCATCGAGGCGGGCTTGAAGTGTTTGCAAGGGAAGTGCGTGGTCAATTCCCTCAGCTTGAAAGAAGGGGAAGAAACCTTCAAGCAACGCGCTACGAAGATTCTCGAATATGGGGCCGCCGTCATCATCATGGCCTTTGACGAACAGGGCCAGGCGGACACCTTTGAACGGAGAATTGCCATCTGCAAGCGCGCCTACGACCTCTTGACCAGAGAAGTCGGCTTTCCGCCCGAGGACATCATCTTCGACCCGAACATCCTCACCGTGGCCACCGGCATGGAAGAACACAACAACTACGCGGTGGATTATATGAGGGCCACCAGATGGATTAAAGAGAATTTGCCTCTGGCAAAAGTCAGCGGCGGCGTGAGCAATATCTCGTTCTCGTTTCGCGGCAACAATCGTGTGCGCGAAGCCATGCACTCGGCGTTTCTCTACCACGCCATCCAGGCTGGCATGGACATGGGTATCGTCAACGCGGGCCAAATCGAAGTCTACGAAGAAATCCCAAAGGATTTGCTGGAACACGTCGAGGACGTCTTGTTGAACCGTCGTCCGGATGCCACAGAACGCCTGGTGCAATTTGCCGAAAAAATCAAGGGCGGAGGCAAAGTCGAAGCCAAACAAGACGCCTGGCGCCAGGGCAGTGTGGAGGAGCGACTGAAGCACGCTCTGGTCAAAGGTGTCGTGGACCACATTGAAGCAGACACCGAAGAAGCACGCCAGAAATATTCCAGACCATTAGAGGTCATCGAAGGGCCCCTCATGGACGGCATGAACATGGTGGGCGACCTGTTTGGCGCGGGAAAAATGTTCTTGCCGCAAGTGGTGAAAAGCGCGCGGGTGATGAAAAAAGCCGTGGCTTATTTGGTGCCATTCATCGAGGCGGAAAAGGCCAGGTCGGGAGATGCGCGTCCGCGGGCTAAAGTCTTGCTGGCAACGGTCAAGGGCGACGTGCACGACATCGGCAAGAACATCGTTGGCGTGGTGCTGGCGTGCAACAATTACGAGGTCATCGATCTGGGCGTCATGGTGCCCTGCGAACGCATCCTGCAAACGGCGCAGGAGCAAAAGGTGGACGTCATCGGCCTGAGCGGTTTGATCACGCCGTCGCTGGACGAGATGGTGCACAACGCCAAAGAGATGCAGCGGCTGGGTTTCAACTTGCCGTTGCTCATCGGTGGCGCCACCACCTCCAGAATTCACACGGCTGTGAAAATCGAACCCCATTACGCGGGGGCAACCGTCCACGTGCTGGATGCTTCGCGCAGCGTGGCCGTGGTCAGCAGTCTTGTGAGCGCTGAATCGCAGGCGCCGTTCGTTCAGAAGGTGCGCAGGGAATATGAAAAAATCAGAGCGGACCACATTCGCAAGAGGCAAGCCAGGACCTATTTGACCCTGCAAAAGGCCCGCCTTAACCGACTCAAGATCGATTGGCGCAAAGCCGAAATAACCGTCCCGAAGAAGCTTGGGGTCACCGTATTGCGCGACTACCCCCTGGCGGAAATTCGCAACTACATCGATTGGACGCCCTTTTTCATCACCTGGGAATTGAAAGGCAGTTTCCCGGCGATTTTAGACGATCCGAAGTTGGGTGAAGAAGCGCGCAAACTCTTCGAAGACGCCAACCGGCTTTTGGACCAGGTGGTGGCTGAGAAGCTGCTCACGGCCAATGGCGTGCTGGGCCTGTTTCCGGCCAATGCTGTCGGCGACGACATCGAACTGTACGGCGATGACCGGCGCCAACAGGTGCTGGCGGTCCTGCACACCTTGAGACAGCAAGCGCAAAAAACCGGTGGTCACCCTAACCTGGCGCTGGCCGACTACGTGGCGCCCAAAGAAACGGGCGTCAAAGACTACCTGGGCGCCTTTGCGGTGACGGCAGGCCTCGGCATTGAAACCGTGGTTGCAAAATTCGAAAAAGAACACGACGACTACAACAGCATCATGATCAAAGCCCTGGCCGATCGCCTGGCAGAAGCTTTTGCTGAACTTCTGCACGAAATGGTGCGCAAGGAAACCTGGGGCTACGCTGCTGACGAAAACCTGAGCAACGAGGCCCTTATCAAGGAACGCTACTGCGGCATTCGTCCCGCACCCGGCTATCCGGCCTGTCCCGACCACACCGAAAAACGCACGCTGTTTGACTTGCTGGAAGTAGAAAAAAATGCCGGCCTCTCTCTCACCGAAAGCTTTGCCATGTACCCGGCCGCCTCGGTTTGTGGGCTCTATTTCGCCCACCCACAAGCGAAGTATTTTCCCCTGGGGAGAATTGGGAAGGACCAGGTCGAGGATTACAGCAGACGCAAAGCCCTTGGGGTAGAAGAAGTGGAGAAGTGGCTGCGGCAAAACTTGAGTTATTGACCACGACTCCCTGCGTGTCCGGACGTTTTCTTGAGGATGTATCGAAGGGCGACGGTCCGGCGCCCCTTCGTCGGGCTCAGGACGATGCCTTCGATGTGGTCCCTCGAACAGCAGTGACCGACTCAGGGTGACTCCGAAGAGGTTCCTTCGCGACCAGCGCCGGGAAGGTAAGCTTCTTCAAGCGGGTTGAAGAGCCTGTAGGGCAAACGTCTCGTTTGCCCTACGTGGACCGATTTTTCGCTCAGCCGAGTCACCGGGTTCCCATTGCTTGTCCCTGTCAAACCGATTCCCCGCAAGTTTGGATCCGACGATACCATTACAAATTTTCTCCTGCGGGATTGATTCCATTCTTAAATTTGTTATTGATATTTGGGTGAATGTTGGTTCTTACAATAATTTAACATTTGTCAATCCAATGATGAATGAATATTGCCTCTGGTCAAAATCCAAGCTGTTTGAAGATCTGCCAAAAGTAGACGTGCAAGAAATCATTTCATACTCCCGCGACTTAGCTTTTTCGAAGAATCAGTTTATTTACCTCATGGGCACACGGGCCAACGCGATTTTCTTGCTTAAGAAAGGACGCGTCAAAATCTCCGTGCTCAACAACGATGGCAAGGAAAAAATCATCGACATTTTTCATCCTGGTGAGTCCTTTGGGGAGTTTTCTGTTCACGGCGGTCATCGTTATGAGACCGAAGCCATGGCGCTGGAAAACGTACGGGTCTACAAGTTGGATCATCGCATATTTATTGACCTGCTCAGACAAAAACCACAATTTGCTCTGAACTGCATCAACCTTTTGAATGATCGGCTCATCGAAGCGCGCACCGAGATCGAGGAATTGAGTTACAAAAGCGCACATAAGCGCCTGACCAGAATTCTGCTCAAATTGGCGCAAAAATATGGCAAATCCGACGGCGACCATATCCAACGCATCTTGAAGATTTCCCACGAACACTTGGCTGAAATGACCGGTTCAAACCGGTCGTACATCTCGAGCTTTATGAGTGAATTCAAAAAAAATGGCATCATTTCTTACAATGCCCGCTACCTGGTCATTCATACTAATCTCTTAGAAACCTACCTGTGACCCTGAATCTCAAATAGCCATGGTCGGCATGTGGTTGCTTAAAGATTGCGCACCGTAGCATTCCGAGTAACGATTGGCTATGCAAGATCGCTCGTCGAGGACCCTCGTTGACAGTAAGGAATAAAACCATGGTTCTGTCATGTTTCAGCGACAAGGAATGCCCCGGATATGCGTCTTCTGGGCAAGTTCAATCGGGTTGGTAAAGCCCAAAAGGAGGGGAATGAAATGTTTCGGTATGTACCAGGCTTGATACTCATTCTTGCTATTGTTGGAATAGGCGTAAAAATGACCCATTCCGGAGGGTCCCCGATGGCAGTGCAGGGCCATGTTGTGTTCAAGGGCACTCCGCCTGCGGCTAAAGTGGTAGAAGTGACCCAGGACCGAGAAGTTTGTGGTCGCACCAACAGCATTCAAAGAGTAGAAGTGCAGGGTGACGGCTTGAAAAATGCCGTGGTCAAACTCGTCGGCGTTAAAAATGCAACGGCTGAACCGACTTTCCCCGAGGCCGTGCTAATTCAAAAGGGTTGTTCTTACCATCCCCATGTGCTGCTGATGGCCCCGGGTCAACTCACCATCACAAACAGCGATGGCATTTTACACAACGTTCACCTCTACCCGAAGGTCAACCAGCCGCAAAACAAAGCGATGCCTCGATTTTTGCGAAAAATTAAAATCACCATTGACAAGCCGGATATCATCTCAGTTCGTTGTGATGTCCACGGCTGGATGAGTGCTGTCATTGTTGTGGCCGAGCATCCCTTTTACGCCCTTACTGACTCTTTGGGAAACTTTAGAATCGAAAATGTACCTGCGGGGGAATATACCGTAGAGGTTTGGCATGAAACTCTCGGCGAGCTAAGCGGTACAGTAAAAGTTCAATCCAGGCGAGAAGCCAGGGTTGAGCTGATTTATTCACCCAAATAAGGAGATGTAGTCATGGTTTCCAAACAAAACATTTGGTTAGTTTTTGGGGGATTGATGGCCGTCCTGATCGTCTTATCTTTGGTATTGTTGATTAACAATGCTTGGACCGGGGTAAGAAGCGATGACGTCATCACCGCTCCACTTACGTTTGCACCCGAGGTTCCCGCCCCGATAACACGCAACAGGCCAGCGCGCGTCATCGTTAACCTGGAAGCTATTGAAAAACGAGGCGAACTGGCCGATGGTGTGACCTACGAGTTCTGGACATTCAATGGTCATGTGCCCGGACCCTTTGTGCGCTTGCGGGTGGGAGACACTATTGAGATGCATCTCAAAAACAATCCTAACAACACGCATACCCACACGGTAGATTTCCACTACGTCACCGGACCTGGGGGCGGTTCCAAAGTTCTGATGACGGATCCAGGCAAAGAAAGCGTCGCGGTTTTCAAAGCTTTGCATCCCGGCCTGTTCATCTACCACTGTGCCGCTAACCCAATTCCCGCCCATATTTCCAGTGGTCTTTATGGTCTGGTTCTCGTCGAGCCAGAGCATGGTTTACCCAAAGTAGACAACGAATACTATGTGATGCAGAGTGAATTCTATACAGATGGAGAGGTCGGGGAGAAAGGCTTCCAAGCCTATTCGTCGAGAAAAGGCATGGCCGAGACGCCCGAATACGTCGTTTTCAACGGTAGGGTTGGATCTCTAATGGGAGAAGGGGCCTTACAAGCCAGAGTTGGCGACCGTGTGCGACTCTTTGTCGGTAACATCGGTCCAAACCTGGTGTCGTCCTTTCATGTTATTGGCGAACTCTTTGACAGCCTTTACCGTGAAGGTGCAGTGACCGGCCCCAGCCGCGAGGTACAAACGACGTTGATTCCGGCAGGTAGCGCTTCCTGGATGGAGCTAAAAGTAGAGGTCCCCGGCGACTACCTGCTCGTCGACCACAGCATCTATCGCATCGACCGGGGCGCGGTTGGGATTCTACATGTAGAAGGAACGGAGCATCCCGAAATCTACGCCAGAAAATAACAGCCCGCTTCTCAGAAGGTGACCTTTTTGAAAAAGGTCACCTTCTTGACAGCTTTCACACCAATCTCTTAGAAACCTACCTCTGACCTCGCTTCGGTCAGTTTCGTCAGAGTGACACTTAACCCTTCGCAACCCCAACGGCGGCCAGCCCGCTAAAATGTTGAGCTTCTCTCCGACAGTCTTCGGTATGGCAAACCACTAACCTCAATTCAAGAACCTGGCAAGCGTCTTCTATTCTTTTTGAAAAAAATCCATCTTTTTTGCATATTTTGCCCCAATTGTTGGATTTTCAACAGCATGTTGGTGCGATTTGTTTTATATTGATTGCAACTCTCCAGGAAAAACAACTTGTCGAGTAGTTCAAATCCTTTTTCCAATGAATCTGAAACGGATGGTGTTTTGTGACTCAAACGTCACTCTCGTAATCGAGACGATTAGAATCAATTTACTAAATCACCAGTTATTTCATCTTATGGGGGCTTGTTTTGCGGTTTAAGGAGGTGTCAGATGTCATCACTTTGCTAAGCCTAAAGTTCGTTGCTGTGTGGAAACGCTTGCTGTTTGTAACGCGCTCACCCCAGTGTTTTTTACTGGCAAACGCTGACTTTCTGTGAGAGGATTGGCACTCGTTGCGGATGGAAAGACTCCAACCTGGAGGAGCCAGGTCAGCGTTCTACGCCGGTGCTGGATTACGTTCAAAACATTTTATCTGGAGGGCAATGATGGAAAAGAAAATTCTTGCGAGCTTTTTGGGGCTTTCTCTCCTGGCCGTTTTTGCGGTAACCTGCCTTGCTCATGACAAAGATCCCAAGAGAACTGCTGCAACCCACTTGAAAGCAGAGCTTAATCTAAAAATTGAGAGGTTAGAAAGTGCGCTGGCCAAGTCGCACTCGGAGTCTGAATTCCTAAAAGAGGAATTGTTATTTTTGAAGGAGAAGTATGAGGAGTTAGAAAAGAGAATGCAGGAAGCTGAAGACAAAACTTACATCAAGACGCCGTTCGGGCTAAAATTTCAGTTCAGTGGCCACATCAAGCTCGATGCCGTGGCCAGCGACAAGAACCTCGGCTTGATTCAAAGCTTTTTTCCGGTAATGGCTTTTCCTGCCAACAGCTTGAATCCTATCAATGGCAAGGAACAGGAGTTGAACACGGTGGCGCTTGGGTGGCGCGAATCCCGGCTTTCCTTTAGTGTCACCGGGCCAAAATGGTTGGGCGCCCAAACCTCTGCGTTTTTCAGCTTGGACGGCTATGCCTTTGGCAATGGAGCCGGAACTTTCAGTTCGGCCAACGACAATTCCCAGGCGCCGCGCTTTCATCTGGGCAGCGTTTTTTTCACCTGGCCCAACACCACCTTTCGTTTCGGCAGTTGGTTTACCCCGTACGGCAATTACTTCCTCGACGGTGGCCTCTACGTCAATTGGACGCGCGGTACTTACTACCGGAATACCACACAGGTGGCCTTGAGTCACAATTTTCTTGGCAAAGCTTTCAAGAACAAAGAGTACACCCTGGAACTGACCGGGGCGTTGCTCACTTCCACTTCAGGACTTTTTGCCACCGACGGCCCGGTCAACCAGGGCGAGCTCAGTGGGCTGCCCGAAATCAATGCCGTCCTGAGATTTAGCACCAACAAACTGGGTGTGGTGCCGACGGCCATCGCCGGTTTTGAGGGGGCTTTCGATTCGCCTTTGGCAATTGAGATTGCCGGTGTCTGGAACGAAAAAGACTTTGGCAATCAAGGTGACGGCGTCACCACGCCTAAGGGAGAATATCATACCAGAGCCCTGGAATTCAGGTACACTTTTCCGGTGATTCCGCGGAGAGATGAAAATGGCAAGGTCAGAGGCGGCCATCTTTCCATTCGCGGCAGCAGCTATTTTGGCCAGGATCTGGCGGCTGGATTCGAGAGCGGGGCCACCTCGTTGGTCGTTGAAAACGGTCGCATCGATGAAGCCGATGCCTGGGGAACCATCAACGAACTCAAGCTTTTCTTGAGTAACAATTTGTGGATCTACCAGATTGCCGGCATCGTAGAGGTGGAAAATCACGACGGCGTCGTATCCGGTATTGGTGTGAACGGCGGCCTTCGACGAACCAAGACGTTTAGAAGCGGTGTCTGGTACCGGCCTGACGGTCTGAAGAACTTGTTGGTGGGTGTGGAGTACTTGCGCTTCGTCGACGACTTTCAGGACGGCTCCGATGGCGCTTTAAACTGGGTCAACTTTCAGTGGTATTTTAGGTTTTAGTGGCCTTCAAAGCTGCGCGGCCCGGGCGGCAGTTGCTAAGACTGTTTCCTATTCACCCTTAACAGCCCGGGCCACTTCAAAAATCGCTTGACTTTATTTTAATATATGTATATAATTGGAAACAACTCTTTTGCATCCTGATCATCACAAACTTTCCCAGATTTTTTTATTTAGCATGCTTGTTAATCACCAAAAATCTACTTGATTCTTACCAGGTTCATCCGACTTTGTCGGAAAAAACTCAGGAGGAAAAGCATGACCCAAACAATCCATGTCACCGTAAATGGTGTTGCTCACGAGGGGGAAGTCGAACCGCGGGTTTTGCTGGTGCATTTTCTGCGCGACGCCCTTAGACTGACCGGCACACACATAGGTTGCGACACCAGTCAATGTGGCGCCTGCACCGTTTTGGTAGACGGCATCTCTACCAAAGCCTGTACCATGTTCGCCGTGCAGGCCGATGGTCGTGAGGTTACGACCATTGAAGGCTTAGCCCGTAACGGCGAGTTGCACCCGATTCAAAGCGCGTTCAGAGAAGAGCATGGGCTACAATGTGGCTTCTGTACGCCGGGTGTAATCCTGTCGGCCTACGACTTGCTCCAGCGTAATCCCAGCCCGAACGAAGCTGAAATTCGCCACGCTTTGGAGGGTAACTATTGCCGCTGCACCGGCTATCACAACATTGTTAAAGCGGTGCAGCGTGCTTCCAAAACAAGGTAATTGAATCCTTAAGGAGATAAAATATGGGACAGTATATAGGTGCTTCCGTGAAACGGAAGGAAGACAGTCGTTTTATTACGGGCAAGGGGCGCTACACCGACGACATTGTTCTGCCGAACATGACCTATGGCTTTGTGGTGCGCAGTCCCCATGCTCACGCAAAGATCAAATCGATCGACGTCAACAAAGCCAAGGCCCGGCCTGGCGTAGTGGCTGTTTTTACGGGTGAGGATTTGCAGAAAGACGGCGTGGGTTCCGTACCCAACGGCTGGCAAATCGGCGAAGACATGAAGGAACCGGCCCATCCACCTCTGGCAGTGGGCAAGGTGAGACACGTCGGCGACGGGGTGGCCGTGGTGATCGCCGAAAGCCGCTACATCGCCAAAGATGCCGCTGAATTGGTGGAGGTGGACTACGAGATTTTGCCTGCGGTGACCGATGCCGCCGGAGCTATCGAAGCCGGAGCGCCGCTGGTGCACGACGAGGCGGCCAACAACACTTCTTTCGTCTGGGAACTGGGCGATAAGGCCGCCGCCGACGCCGCCCTGGGCCAGGCTGACCACGTCACCAAGCTGCAGTTTGTCAACCAGCGGCTCATCGCCAATGCCATCGAACCGCGTTCGGCGATTGGCGATTATGATGTTGGCCGCGATGAGCTGACCCTTTACACCAGTTCGCAGAATCCACATCTCATCCGGCTCCTGCTCAGTGCCTTCGTCTTGAGTCTGCCTGAACACAAAGTTCGCGTGATTTCCCCTGATGTCGGGGGCGGCTTTGGCAGCAAGATTTTTAACTACCCGGAAGAGATCATTTGTGCCTGGAGCACGCGCAAAATCGGCCGGCCAGTAAAATGGACCGCTGAACGCAGCGAGAGCTATTTGACCGACGCCCACGGTAGAGACCACCACACCACCGCGGAAATGGGGTTTGACAAAGATGGCCACATCCTGGGTCTGCGGGTGAACACCATCGCCAACCTGGGCGCCTATCTTTCCACTTTCTCCGGTGGGGTGCCCACCTGGCTTTACGGTACCCTGCTGACCGGGCAGTACAAAACCAAGAGCATTTACGTCAACGTTACCGGAGTTTTCACCAACACAACCCCGGTGGATGCCTATCGTGGAGCCGGACGTCCGGAAGCCACTTTCGTGGTTGAAAGACTGCTGGACACGGCTGCTCACGAACTGAACATCGATCCCGCCGACTTGCGCAAGAGAAATCTGATTCCTAAAGATGCTTTTCCTTATGAAACGCCCGTGGTAATGACCTACGACAGCGGCAATTATGAAGCCGCATTGGACAAGGCCCTGGAAATGATCGACTACAAAAAGATGCGCGAAGAACAGAAGAAAGCCCGGGACCAGGGCCGATTGCTCGGGATCGGATTCTCCAGCTACATCGAAGCCTGCGGCATTGCACCCTCAAAAGTCGCTGGTGCGATCGGTGCGCGTGCGGGTCTTTACGAAGGCGCCAGCATTCGCGTGCATCCCACCGGCAAGGTGACTTGCTACACCGGTTCCCATGCCCACGGGCAGGGACACGAAACCACCTTTGCCCAGGTGGTCGCAGATGGATTCGGCATTTCCATAGACGATGTCGAAGTGGTGCATGGCGACACCGCGCAGATTCCCTTTGGCATGGGAACCTATGGTTCTCGCAGCATCGCGGTAGGGGGCAGCGCCATCTTCCGTGCCATTGAAAAGATCAAGGAGAAAGCCAAGAAGATCGCTGCCCATAAATTGGAAGCCTCCGAAGACGACATCGAGTTTGCCGACGGCAAGTGGACGGTAAAGGGTACGGACAAATCCGTTGGTTTCGGCGATATCGCCCTCACGGCTTACGTTCCCCACGATTACCCCGACGACCTGGAACCTGGCCTGGAAGAGAATGCGTTTTGGGACCCCAAGAACTTTACCTTCCCATTTGGCACCCACATCTCCGTTGTAGAAATTGACCCGGATACCGGCAAAGTGAAAATCTTGCGCTACGTGGCTGTCGACGATGTGGGCAACGTCATCAATCCAATGATCGTTGAGGGACAGGTGCACGGTGGCATTGCCCAGGGAGCTGCGCAAGCCCTTTGGGAAGGGGCGGTGTACGACGACAGCGGCCAGTTGATCACCGGCACGATGATGGACTATGCCCTGCCAAAGGCAGACGATTTGCCTTCGTTTGAGGTGGGGCGAACCGTAACGCCCTGTCCGGACAATCCGTTGGGTGTAAAAGGAGCCGGCGAAACCGGCACCATTGCCTCAACCGCGTGCATCGTGAATGCGGTGGTCGACGCCTTGTCTCATCTCGGCGTGCGCGACATCTCCATGCCGCTGACACCCGAACGGGTGTGGCAGGCCATGCATGGAAGTTCTAATTGATTATTGCCAAAATTCTTGCAAGGAGATAAGAAACATGATTCCCAATAGCTTTGAGTACGTTCGGGCCAGTTCGGTGCAGGATGCCGTGGCGCTTTTGTCACGGCACGGGGAGAACGCCAAACTTTTGGCCGGCGGTCACAGCTTGATTCCCGCCATGAAGCTGCGCTTAAACACCCCTTCGACCTTGATCGATATTTCAGGCATTCATGAGTTGACCAACATTGCTAAGAGCGGCAACAGAGTAGAAATCGGCGCTTTCGTGACGCATCGGACGGTGGAATTTTCAGACGAGATTAAGAACGCCTGTGCCGTCTTAGCCGAGGCGGCGGGGAAAATAGGCGACCCGCAGGTGCGCAACCACGGCACCATGGGTGGCAGCCTGGCCCATGCCGACCCCGCAGCCGATTATCCGGCCTTGCTTTTGGCTTTGGACGCAGCAGTTGAAGTGGTGGGTCCCTCGGGCAGTCGAACCGTGACAGCGGATCAGTTTTTCACGGGACTGTTCGAGACGGCCTTGCAGAGCGGCGAAATGATCACCAAGGTCACCTTTCCGGTGCTGAGCAAAGGCAGCGGGGCCGCGTATGAGAAGTTCCCGCACCCGGCATCGCGTTTTGCGGTGGTCGGCGTTGCCGCCATGGTGGCCGTCGACGGCAGCGGCAAATGCACGGCAGCCCGCGTTGGCGTCACTGGTGCGGCCGCCTCAGCGTTTCGCGCCACCGACGTCGAAAATGCTCTGATTGGAGAAACCTTGGACGCAGCAACCATTTCCGATGCTACGGCCAAAGTCGCCAACCCGTCCGACCTGCTGAGCGACCTTTTCGCGTCCGCAGAATACCGGGCCCATTTGTGTTCGGTGTTGGCAAAGCGCGCGGTGACCACGGCGGTGGAACGGACCAAGTAAGTACCCATTAGTCAATTCTGGTTTATAACCCGCGGTCAGGATGGCGTCCTTCCTTGAGCGTGGGTTTTTTTATTGCTCTTAGGAAACGCTTTGTGGTACGTAACGCAATCGTCTCGATTGCGAAGGCATCTCTCTTAAGAAATGCTCCTCGGGAGTGGAATGACAGTTCTTTTTCTTGGAGCACACAGGCAGTCGTCCTGAGTAGTCCCGACCGCTTTGTGGTCGGGACGTATCGAAGGGCGACGCCCGTC
>JBHHYI010000087.1:0-18241 GCA_046757525.1 bacterium
CTAATTTAGGAGCATTGTTACATTATGTTAAATAATTAACTTTTTCCTTGACATTTTCTTATTTTATTATATATTTCAACAATTGTTTTTAATTAAGTGAAGTACTTCATTTTTTTAACAGTCTCAAGATCATGAACAAGAATGTTAAGCGAATATGGAGAAACATGTACCTCGAGTCCGGACTAACGGTCGGTCTGCTGCTAACGGTAGCCGTGCCAGCTTTAGGGGCAGAGAATGGGAGCAGCCCCGCGATCGCCCTGGACACGTTCTGGGTTTTGATGGCAGCCTTCCTGGTATTCTTCATGCAAGCGGGTTTTGGCATGGTGGAGGCTGGTTTAATTCGCGCTAAAAACGCTGGCAACATTTTGATGAAGAACATGATGGATTTCTGCATGGCGTCCCTGGGGTTTTTCATTTTTGGCTATGCGTTGATGTTTGGCGGCAACCATGCCTTATTTGGCAGCAAGGGCTGGTTTTTGATCGACGCGGCGTCGCCAACTCGATTGCCGCTTTACGCGTTCTGGATGTTTCAGGCAGCCTTCTGTGGGGCTGCTGCCACGATCGTGGCTGGCGGCATGGCCGAGCGCATGAAATTCATCGCTTATTTGATGTATTCGTTTGTGATTTCCGCTGTGGTCTATCCCATCATTGGGCATTGGATTTGGGGCGGCGGCTGGTTGGCGCGTCTCAATTTTCACGATTTTGCCGGTTCCACGGTGGTGCACGCGGTTGGCGGCTTTGCCGCGTTGGTTGGCACCCTGTTGCTCAAACCCCGCACGGGAAAGTTCAATTCCGACGGTTCGCCAAATTTCATCGCGGGCCACAACATGCCCCTGGTGTCGTTGGGGGTGTTTATTCTTTGGTTTGGCTGGTTTGGCTTCAATCCCGGCTCGGCGCTGGGTTTCCGCGACCCTGAGTTAGTGGCGCGCATTGCCATCAATACCAACTTAGCCGCAGCCTCCGGGGCCATTGCCGCCATGTTTACGGCGTGGTCCAAATTCGGCAAACCGGATTTAACGTTGACCCTTAACGGCGCCCTGGCGGGTCTGGTGGCCATCACCGCGCCCTGTGCCGCAGTCTCCCCGGGTAACGCGATCTACATCGGGGCTCTCGGCGGCATCTTATGCATTTACGGGGTCAAATGGCTCGACCGCTTGCACATCGACGATCCGGTGGGTGCCGTCGCAGTCCATGGCTTGAGCGGCGTCTGGGGCACCCTCGCCGTGGGTCTGTTTGGGCAAAAGCTGCTGGGTGCTCCCAGCAATGGCTTGTTTTACGGGGGCGGATTCGCCCAACTCGGAATTCAGGGACTCGGTGTTGTTTCGGTGGTCGCTTTCGTCATCGCCAGCATGTGGCTGGTTTTCAAGACCATCGATGCTCTGGTTGGACTGCGCGTCTCAGAGGTAGAAGAGCTGCGCGGCCTGGACATCGGGGAGCACGGCATGGAGTCTTACAGCGGATTTCAGATTTTCATTACGGAATAAACCGTTCTCAGTCAGACACCAAATCAAACTGAGGGAAAAAATACATGAAGCTCATTATCGCCATCATTCAACCACACCAACTGCCTGCGGTCAAAAAATCGCTTTACGACCGGCAGGTGTACAAGATCACTGTGACCAATGCGCTGGGGTGCGGCGAGGAAAAAGGGTACCAGGAAACCTTCCGGGGGGTTGAACACGAAGTGAATCTGCTCAAGAAAGTGCGACTGGAAATTGCGGTAAACGAAGACTTCGTTGAATCCACCGTTGCCGCTATCATCAACGGGGCGCGTACGAATCATGTAGGCGACGGGAAAATCTTCATCATGGATTTGCAGGAGTGCATCCGCATTCGCACCGGCGAACGAGGCGGCCTGGCCATCGGATGATGCATCTCGAATCGGTCGTTTACATTCGTTGCACATTTTAGCACGTCGCACAGAAAAAAAGCTGAGTTAACGACACCGTCATGTAGAGGATTTATTATGCAGACCCACAATGGTAACCATATTATACCCAGAGATGTTTTTCGCACCATTAAAGAGCGAGACATCAAGTTTATCGATCTGAAGTTTGTCGATTTACCCGGGATTCTGCAACACATCACCCTGCCGGTGGAGGTTTTCGATGAAAAGATGTTCATCGAGGGCGTGGGTTTTGACGGCTCTTCCATTCGGGGTTTTCAGCGCATTCACGAAAGCGACATGCTCCTCAAACCCGACGCCTCCACCATGTTTGTGGATCCTTTCATGGACGAAGCGACGCTCTCGTTTCTTTGCAACATCAAAGATCCCCAAACCCACAAAATCTACTCGCGAGATGCCCGTGCGGTGGCGCAGCGGGCAGAGCGCTATTTGGTGAGCAGCGGTACGGCAGATCAAGCGTTCTTCGGGCCTGAGCTGGAGTTTTTCATTTTTGATGATGTGCGCTTCGAGCAAACCACCAACCGGGGTTACTATTACGTCGACTCGCACGAGGGTTCCTGGAACACGGGACGCGAAGAGAGTCCCAATCTTGGCTACAAGCCCCGCAACAAAGAGGGCTACTTCCCGGTTCCGCCCATGGACAGCTATCAGAATCTGCGCTCCAAGATGGTCAGTGTCATGCGGGCCATCGACGTAGATGCGGAAGCACATCATCACGAAGTTGCTTCTGGCGGGCAGTCCGAAATCGATATCAGATATAATACCATGGTTAACATCGGCGATCAGGCGTTAAAGTACAAATATGTGGTCAAGAATGTGGCCCGTCGCTACAATAAGTCCGTGACTTTTATGCCCAAGCCATTGTTCCAGGACAACGGCTCCGGCATGCACGTTCACGTCAGTTTGTGGAAAAGTGGGCACAATCTGTTCTACCAAAGCGGCAAATATGCGGAGCTCAGCGATTTGGCCGTGCATTTCATTGGTGGGCTTTTGAAGCACGCGCCAGCTTTGTGCGCCTTTTGCGCTCCGACCACCAATTCGTATCGGCGCCTGGTGCCCGGCTATGAGGCGCCCATTAATCTGATCTACTCACAGAGCAACCGCAGCGCCTGTGTGCGCATCCCCATGTATTCCGGCAGCGAAAAGGCCAAGCGCCTGGAATTCCGCACGCCCGACCCTTCGTGCAATCCGTATTTAGCTTTCGCTGCCATTCTGATGGCCGGGTTAGACGGGGTGAGGAACCGCGATGTGCCGCCCGATCCCATTGACAAAGACATCTACGAGCTGGCAAAAAATGGCGGTCCTGAAATCAAGAACACACCTGCCTCGCTTGAAGAGGCCATCGACGCGCTGGAAGCAGACCACGAATTCCTGTTTCAGGGGGAGGTCTTTACAGAAGACCTTATCCGGGTGTGGCTCGATTACAAGCGGGCCCGTGAGGTGGATTACATTCGCCTCAGGCCGCATCCGAGCGAGTTTGCGTTGTACTACGATGTTTAGTGTTGTCACAAGTTTGCACGTTACCAAATCTATTTCCAGGAGGTAATCATGAGTGAGATTATCGGCATTGTCATTGGCGTCGGGGCGATCGCAGTCATGCTGACGATTGTGTTCATCAAAGCCAATCTGGTTATTTGTCAGCCCAACGAAGTGCTCATCATTTCCGGCCGGCGTCGCAAATTTCCGGACGGTACGGTGCTGGGCTACCGCATCATCAAAGGGGGGCGCGGCTTTAAATTTCCCATCATCGAATCCGTGAAGCGCCTACCGTTGAACACCATGCCCATCGAAATCAGAATTACCAAGGCGCTGGCCAAGGGCATCATTCCAATCAACGTGGACGGTCGGGCCAATGTGAAAATTGCCGGCAGCGAGAAGGACGGCTTGACCAATGCCATTGAACGCTTTTTGGGCAAGAATCTCAATGAGATTGCTCAGGTGGCCAAGGAGACCGTGGAAGGCAGTCTGAGGGGCGTGTTGGCCACGGTGACGCCGGAAGAAGCCAACGCTCAACGTCTGCAACTGGCGGAGCGCGTGGCTGAGCAGGCGCGCAACGATTTGCAAAAGCTGGGTCTGGTGTTGGATTTCGTAAAAATCCAGAATATCTCAGACGATCACGGGTATCTGGAGGCTATCGGAAGAAAGAAGAATGCGGAAGTGGTGAAAAACGCCCGCATCGCCGAAGCCACTGCCGAAGCCGAAGCCCGAAAAGTGGCCGCAGAACAGAAACAGAAAGGCAGTGTGGCCGAAGCGGAAGCCGAGATGGTCATCACCGATGCTGAACACAAACTCAAGGTGCATCGTGCCGAATTGGCTGCCGAAACCAATCGCGCCGAACAACGCTCCAAAATCGCTGGCGACATCGCCCGGGTCGAAGAAGCACGGCGTTTAGAGGCTGAGCGTATTGAGCTGAATCGCAAAAAATACCAGGCCGACGTAGTCATTCCGGCAGAAGCTGAGAAAAAAGCCGCTGAGCTGAAAGCCAACGGCCAGGCTGCGAGAATCCTGGAGGACGGCAAAGCTACGGCTGCGGCCATCGAACTCATGCAAGCCCAATGGCAGAATGGCGACACGCGCGAGTTGTTTCTCATCCAACTGCTGCCAGAGTTGTTGGACAAAGTGACGCGGGTGGTGGCCGACAATCTGCACATCGACAAGCTGACCGTGCTGGACTCTGGTGACGGCAACGGACTACCCACCACCGTCAAGAATCTCACCGGTTCAGCCGTTACGATCCTGGAACAGTTGAAGAATGCCACAGGCATCGATCTGCCAGGCCTCTTACAGAATTCGGCAAAGAAAAACATGACCAACGGCAGCGAGCTGCCGAAAGAGCTCCTTTAATGCACGGTCTCAAACTGGACGCTATCGACCTCAGGATTCTCGAAATCCTGCAAACACACGGCCGTACCAAACGCAACGAACTGGCTGAAGCCGTCAAGCTCTCCATACCCTCGGTGAGTGAACGGCTTCGAAAATTGCAGGAAGCAGGCATCATACGGGGCATTAACGCGGTGCTGGAGGCGCGCAAGGTGGGGCTCGAAGTCACGGCGTTTATTTTTGTGGCTTCGGAATCTTCGAAATACTACGCCAAAATAATCCAACGGGCTTCGGAAAATGCGGAGATTTTAGAATGTCATGCCGTCACGGGTGAAGGGTCGCATTTGCTGAAAGTCCGGACACAAAGCACGGCGACTCTGGAGAAGCTCCTGTCGCAGATTCAGTCCTGGCCTGGCGTTACTTACACGCGCACTAGCGTAGTCCTTTCCAGTCCAAAAGAAACGACGGTGCTACCGCTGGGTCATTTGCGTACACGCGACGTGCCTGCCCAGTGAGGTGCTTCTGAGGTTCAGCACAGTTTTGCCAACCCCGTTGTTTTGCGCCGCCGGAGATCGTGCAGTGACGATCCTGGCGTGCGACCCCCATCAAACATGCCAAATTTTTTTCTTGACTTTTTGGAAAATGTTTTTATATTTGTGTTTCGATGTTAGCACTCTTTAGCGGTGAGTGCTAATAACCAACCAATCCATAAGGAGGTGAAAATATGAAAATTAAACCATTGTCTGATCGTGTAGTCATTAAACCAGTTGAGCTGGAAGAGAAAAAAGCCGGGGGCATTATCATACCAGATACGGCCAAAGAAAAGCCCCAGGAAGGTGAGATCGTGGCGGTGGGTCCTGGCAAATTCAGCGACTCTGGCACCAAAGTTGAAATGGAAGTCAAGACCGGCGACCATGTGCTGTACGGCAAATACTCGGGAACAGAAGTGACCATCGACGGTGAAGAATATCTGATCATGCGGGAAAGCGACATCCTGGCCATTGTTTAAGGCTATTAGACGGAACCTTATTGTTGAATTTCAAAAAACTAAGGAGGAATTGATTCTATGTCTTCAAAACTAATCGACTTCAGTGCAGATGCACGTTCTGCTTTAAAGAAGGGTGTGGATCAGTTAGCGGACGCGGTTAAAGTGACGCTCGGTCCCAAAGGGCGGAATGTAGTCATCGACAAGAAATTTGGCGCTCCTACGGTGACCAAAGATGGGGTTACCGTGGCCAAAGAAATCGAGTTGGAAGATCCAGTCGAGAACATGGGCGCGCAAATGGTCAAAGAAGTTGCCTCTAAGACCAGCGACGTGGCCGGCGACGGTACTACCACAGCCACGATTCTGGCACAAACGATTTTCCGCGAGGGCCTCAAAAATGTAACCGCTGGCGCCAATCCCATGCATCTGAAGCGTGGAATTGACAGCGCCGTGAAGAGCGTGGTTGAAGAGGTCAAGAAATTGAGCAAACCAATCGAGGGCAAAACTGAAATTGCCCAGGTTGGCTCTATTTCCGCCAACAACGACATGACGATCGGCGAACTCATAGCAGCCGCGATGGAGAAGGTGGGCAAAGATGGCGTCATTACGGTGGAAGAAGCCAGAAGCACAGAAACCAGCCTCGATGTTGTCGAAGGCATGCAGTTCGACCGTGGTTATCTGTCGCCTTACCTGGTCACCAACTCCGAAACCATGGAGGTCGAGTTGGAAGAGCCTCACATCTTGATTTATGACAAGAAGATCAGTGTGATGAAAGACTTGCTCCCCGTTTTGGAGAAAGTGGCCCAAATGGGTAAACCACTGCTGGTGATTGCCGAAGACGTTGAGGGCGAGGCGCTGGCTACCCTGGTGGTCAACAAGCTGCGCGGCACCTTAAAGGTCGCGGCTGTCAAAGCACCTGGTTTTGGCGACCGCCGCAAAGCCATGCTGGAAGACATTGCCATCTTGACTGGTGGCCGTGTAATTTCTGAAGAAGCCGGCTTTAAATTAGAAAACGCCACGCTTTCCGATTTGGGCAAGGCTAAGAAGGTCAACATCGACAAAGATAATACCACGATTGTTGAAGGCGAAGGAAGCAAGGAAGATATCAAGGGAAGAATTGCCCAGATCAAGAAACAAATCGATGCCTCAACTTCTGATTACGACAAGGAGAAGCTGCAGGAACGACTCGCCAAACTCGCTGGTGGGGTTGCCGTGTTGAAAGTTGGCGCTGCCACCGAAGTTGAAATGAAAGAGAAGAAAGCCAGAGTAGAAGATGCCCTGCATGCAACCAGAGCGGCGGTTGAGGAAGGCATCGTGCCAGGCGGTGGCGTGGCGTTGCTTCGTGCACTGAAGGCATTGGATCAAATGACACTGGAAGGCGATCAAAAAATCGGAGTGGATATCATCCGACGGGCCTTAGAAGAACCCATTCGCCAGATTGCCGACAATGCTGGTTGGGAGGGTTCCATCGTGGTGCAAAAAATCAAAGACAGTTCCGACACCAACTTTGGATTCAATGCCGAGACGGAAGAATTTGGCGATATGCTGAAATTCGGAATCATCGACCCAACCAAAGTGACCCGGGTTGCCCTGGAAAATGCAGCCAGTGTCGTCGGGTTGCTGCTCATGACTGAAACCACCATCGTGGAGAAACCAGAGCCTGAGAAGCCCATGCCTCCCATGCCTCCGGGCGGTGGCGGCATGTATTAATCACGTCTTCCCGTGTAGACACAAACCACGGCCGCTCGTTTCCAGACGGGCGGCCTTTTTTGTCTTGACAAAGTCTTGTAATTTTGATATATTCGTTTGAATTTGAAAATTGTAGACTTGCGAGAGTTTTTCTAAATACAAAAGGCGTTTAATTCGCCTTTTTGTTTTAAAAATGCCTGCTGATATCTTAAAGCTCAAGAACATGACCTTTCACGCCTTTCACGGCGTTTGGGATGAAGAACAGGAGATCGGGCAACGCTTTGAGGTCGATGTCGAGCTTCGGATTGACGCCCGCGCCGCTGCCAGGCACGATAAGTTGCAAGACACCGTCGACCTCTGTGCTATTTTTGATGCCGTCGAAAAAGTCGTGACCACGGGCAAATTCCGCCTGGTTGAAACCATGGCCGAAAAAGTCGCGGAAACCATCCTCGACAATTTCGAGGTTGCGGAAATCCTGGTTCGAGTTCGCAAGCCACATGCACCCATTCGAGGAATCCAGGACGGCATCGAAGTGGAAATTACCCGCGAAAACAGATATGCCAATCGATGAAATTCAGACATGTTTACCTGGGGCTGGGTTCAAATATGGGCGATCGCTTAAACAATCTGCAGGAAGCCTTGTCCCAGATTTCAAACCTGTCTCAAACTGTAATTGACGATTATTCATCTGTGTATGAAACCAAACCCGTTGGATATGCTCAGCAAGCAGATTTTCTTAACATGGTTGTTGAAATCTCGACCGACTCTCCTCCGCAGCCGTTCTTGTGTGAAGTGCAAGAAATCGAAAAGCGACTGGGTCGGGTGAGAGGACGTAGATGGGGTCCTCGAACAATCGATATCGACATTTTGTATTGGGGACGCGAGCTCGTCAACACTCACGATCTAACGATTCCTCATGCAGAAGTCGAAAACCGCAGATTTGTGTTGCAGCCTCTGAATGAAATTGCGTCCTATTTCAAGACGCCGCCGCGACAGCAAGTTGTAAAACATCTCTTAGAAATCGTTCAAGATGAGAGTTGGGTTATATTGTATCTGCCAAAAGAAAAAATCGAATTTACTAAATGACAGGTAAGCCCATTGCGTCTTCAATACATTGGCATCGAAGGGGTCATTGGTGTTGGCAAAACCAGTTTAGCAAGTCTTTTGGCCGATCATTTTGGTGGTAAGGTTCTCCTGGAAAAACACGAAGAAAACCCATTTTTGCGAGATTTCTACCGCGACCCACGCCAGTTCGCCTTTCCAACCCAGCTATTTTTTCTCTTAGGCCGCTACCGTCAACAACAGGAAATCTATCAGATAGACTTATTTCACCAACTGCTGGTGTCAGATTACATCTTTGCAAAAGATCGAATTTTTGCTTCGATCAATCTGGAAGAACGGGAACTTATTTTATATGAAAAAGTGGCATCTATGTTGGAACGGGAAATTCCGAAACCGGACCTGGTGATTTATCTTCAATCGAATACGCAGCGGCTGATGTCTAACATCAAAAAGCGCAATCGTTCCTATGAAATAAATATTACCGAAGCGTACATTCGTGGATTAAACGAGGCTTACAACCGGTTTTTCTTGAATTATGGTGACACACCGCTGCTAATCATCAATGCGACTGAAATTGACTTTGTCAACAAGCCTGAAGACTTCGAAGATTTAGTCAACCAACTGCAAAGGCCGATTTCAGGTACGCAATACTACTCACCTGTAAAGTAAATGGATCCACATGATTTTTTTGTTGCGGGTACTTTTATTTGGGATGTTGTTCTATTACGCCTTTAAATTCTTGAATAGCCTTTTGAGCGGACCCAGCAGCAAAGTAGAAGTTAAAGGCAAGAGTAAAGGTCACCCTCCAATGAATCTTGAGGATGAAGATGTAGAAGATGCAGAGTTTGAAGATTTGGATGACTAATTGATCTCGCCCATAATGAAAGCATTCTTGCAAATTTTAACCTTTCTCTCTCGAAATTCTGCTCTCCTTGTAGCTTCAATCTTTCGTATTGACAGCTTCTCAAGTTTGGCCGATCATTTCTGATTACGAAAATATTAAGGTTTCTGAGTTTGTTATGGTATTACCAGTTGAGTCTTCATTGTTTTCGCAAGAGAAATTTTGGGCTTCCGTGCAGTCGATTGTGTTTAATTGCTTGCAGCTTCGCTGCGCCAGGGTGTTGGCCAGCGGGGTTGCCGGGCACTTTTAAGTAGGGAATTGAAAATGAGGTATTCACTGATCTTTTTGACTTTTTTGTTTCTTGCGGTTGTTTGTGCCGGAAACTCGGCGATGAGCGCTGAAAAGAATTCAGAAAAAAAAGCGTTTTTGACAAAAGTGCTTGAAGATTCCACTCAAAATTCTATATTAAGGAAACCGAGAAAAAAGTCTCCTACTGGCGCGCTGGTGCGTACATTGTTTATTCCAGGTTGGGGGCAGTGGTACAACGAACAAAAGGTTAAAGCGGTTGTGGCTTTTTCTGCGCGAGCTTTCCTGGTGGGGTTGGCCATCTACTACAACAACCGGGTTCAAAATGCAGCGAACTCCTCCGCGAAGGAGACCTACAGAGACCGGAGAAATCTAACCTACTGGCTGATAGGTGGCGTCACCCTGATCAGCATGTTAGACGCTTACGTCGATGCTTATCTATTTGATTTTGATGAGGGACCCGATTTGTCCATGAGAATGGGGGTTATTCGACAGACAAATGAAGCAGCCGTGAATCCAGCAATCGTCGGTTTTTCACTTAGAGCAAAGTTTTGACAAGCGCCACTAATCAGAGGGAGGCATTTTATGGGCGTAGACGGTAATGAACGTGGAGCATGGTCGTCGAAGCTTGGGTTTATCCTGGCGGGCGCCGGTTCTGCCATTGGACTGGGCAACATCTGGAGGTTCCCGACCACAGCCGGGCAAAACGGAGGCGCTGCCTTTGTTTTTGTTTATCTGCTCGCCGTGGTGTTTATCTGCCTGGCAGTCATGATAGCAGAGTTGACTTTGGGGCGCCACACTCAGAGGAATCCGGTTGGCGTTTACAAAACCCTGGCACCGGGCAGTAGCTGGAAGTATTTAGGCATCCTTGGGGTGTTGACCGGTTGGGGTATTTCCTCTTTTTACAGTGTGGTTGCCGGTTGGACTTTAGGCTATATTTTTAAGACGGCTGTGGGTACTTTCAGTCACGCGAACCCGGACCAGATTGCCTCCATGTTTACCCACTTTGTGAGCAATCCCGTAGCCACCATTGGATTTCACGCGGCATTCATGGCCATTACCATGTACATTCTTTTTGGCGGTGTGAGGGCAGGCATTGAACGTTGGTCCAAAATATTAATGCCGATCTTGTTGGTCATACTGGTCTTATTGGTCATTCGTTCTGTTACCTTAGAAGGCGCGGAAAAAGGTTTGGCGTTTTATATGAAACCTAAATGGAGTGAGCTGACCGGACGGGGTGTGCTGGCTGCCGTGGGACAGGCGTTTTTTTCACTGAGCTTGGGTATGGGCACGATGATCACCTACGGCAGTTATTTGACCAAGAAAGAAAACATCGTTTCCTCTGCGGCCTGGGTTTGTTCTCTGGACACCCTCATCGCCTTGTTAGCCGGTTTGGCCATCTTTCCAGCCATCTTTGCTGTGGGTCTAAAACCGACCATCGGTGCCGGTTTGATTTTTGTGGTCCTACCGAACATTTTCAACAAGATATTCCTGGGCAATCTATTCGGCGCTGGCTTTTTTATTTTGCTGGCCATTGCTGCCGTAACCTCTTTGATTTCAATTGTTGAAGTGCCGGCGGCTTATTTCATCGATGAGCTGAAATGGTCCAGAAAAAAAGCAGTTTGGGTGTCCGGCGCCGGCGCGTTTGTCGCCGGAATTCCTGCGGCCTTGAGTCTTGGAGCCGTGGGTTGGTTGTCGGGTTTGCTCAACATCGAAGGCAGAAACTATGGCTTTTTAGATTTAATGAATCTGCTTTTTGGGCAATACTCACTGATCGTCGGTTCCCTGGGCGTTGCCATATTCCTGGGTTGGAAATGGGGGACAGCTAACGCCAACACCGAGATTTTAGAGGGGCACCCGCGCTTTAAGAATAAGATGACGTTCGCTTTTTTTATTCGATTTTTTGCCCCCATCGCGATTGCTGGTTTGCTGATCTATTTGATTCTGAATCCTAATGCGTTTGCTTAGGTGGTTGTCAGAACAAAGGAATAGCTCTCTGCTGGTTTTGTTGGTCCTGGTGCACACGTTGCCGGGCGTGGGCATCTGCTACGGGCAGAGCCCAGGCTCGTCCCAGAAATTTGAACGTTTCAGCCCGGCGCTTGTTGTGAAAAAAGACCGCCCCCCGGACCGCTGGTTGGGCCACGACAAAGTCAAGCACTTTTTGGCCAGCGCATTCATCACCGGTGCTGGGTTTCTGCTGATGCACGATCCGCTGGATTGGTCGGAAAACGATGCGGTTTACGGCAGCAGCGCGCTCTCGTTTAGTGTGGGTCTAAGCAAGGAACTCTATGACTGGAAAAGCAAGAAGGGACAGGCCAGCTTTAAGGATTTGTTTGCAGATCTGTTAGGCTTGGGCTTTGCCGTGTTTCTTATCAAAATAACATGAAGGTTGGCATTGTCAAGACAGGGTAACGAACTCGACAAACCTCGGTGTAATTGTGCGGTTGTGGGCGTGTACGGCCATCCGGACGCTTCGGTATTTGCGTACCAGTGCCTCTACGCTTTGCAGCACCGCGGACAGGAGAGCTCGGGCATCGTTTCCAGCGATGGTGCCAAAGTGTACCGCCACGTTGGCATGGGCTTGGTCAACGACGTCTTCTCCGATTTTACACTGCTGAGAAGCCTGCAAGGCCCCCTGGCAGTGGGCCACAACCGCTACTCTACCACGGGTTCAACTTTGCTGCACAACGCCCAACCGTTTCTGGTCGATTTTAAAGATGGCCCCCTGGCCATTTCCCACAACGGCAACCTGATCAACTCCACGGTTCTGCGGGAAAATTTAGTGGAAGAGGGTTCCATCTTCCAAACCACCACCGACACCGAGGTGGTTTTGCATCTGATGGCACGATCCAGGGAAAAGAACCTGGTTGGCAAAATTCAGTACGCCTTCTCGCGGGTCTGCGGGGCCTATTCCATGGTGCTGATTACGCGGGACAAGATCGTTGGCGTGCGCGATCCGCGGGGCTGGCGCCCACTTTGTTTAGGGAAAAAGGAGGAGGCTTATTTCATCGTGTCGGAGTCGTGTGCTCTGGACCTCATCGGGGCTGAATATTTGCGGGAAATCGAACCCGGTGAGATTTTGGTGCTGGACCAGAAAGGCCCTCATTCCTACTGGCTCAAGGAAAAGGCGCCGCGCACCGCGTGTATTTTTGAATACGTCTACTTCTCCAGGCCGGACAGCAAGATCTTCAACGAAAACGTGGACAAGGCCCGCAGAAAACTGGGCAAGAATTTAGCCCTGGAGCATCCGGTGGAGGCCGACATCGTCATCGCCGTGCCGGATTCTTCCAACACGGCTGCCCTGGGGTACGCCAGCAGATCTGGGATTAAGTTTGAGATCGGCCTGATCAGAAATCACTACGTGGGCCGCACCTTCATTCACCCCGATCAAACCGTGCGGGACTTTAAGGCGCGCGTAAAGTTCAATCCGGTAGAAGGGGTTCTCAAAGGTCGACGGGTGGTCGTGGTGGAGGATTCCATCGTGCGCGGGACCACCCTCAGGCAATTGACAAAGATGTTGCGCCGGGCCGGGGCCAGGGAGGTTCACGTGCGCGTAAGTTCGCCTCCCATTGTGGCGCCCTGTTTTTACGGCATGGATTTTCCCACTAAAGAGGAACTCATCGCTTCTAACAAAACCGTCGAAGAGATTCGAGAATATTTAGGGGTCGATAGCCTGGGCTACCTTTCTTTGCAGGGCATGGTCGATGCGGTCTCTGATGGGCAGCAAGGCTTTTGTGACGCCTGCTTCACAGGAAATTACCCGGTTCCACCGCGAACTGAGGTGAACAAATTTCAATATGAAAACAAGTGACAAAATCTTAAAACCACTTGATTACATTTTTGTTCTCAGACCCACGCTGTTCTTTCCGGTCTGGACCGTATTTTTGTCCGGGTTTTTTGTCCAGCAAAAGTTCGGCACGAGCGTTGCAGGTTCCAACGACCATACACTGGTCCTTGGTCATCTGCACCACACTTATTTCTGGGTCGGTCTGTCTTTGACGTTTTTGATGGGTGCCGTTTTTATCCTGAACCAGATTGAAGACCGGGTCACGGACCACCAGAATCGCAAGTTATTTTTGATCGCGCACGGACATTTAACGCCCAAAGCCGCCGCCATCGAGGCAGCCATTCTTATTGTGCCCTCGCTGATTTTCGCGTTTGTTTTTGCACCCCTTATGGGGCTGCTCTTTCTTGCCTTGTTGCTGTTTACCGGATTGATTTACAGCCATAAGCCTTTTAGCTGGAAGGACAAGCCGCTTTTGGGGTTGCTCACCAATATCCTGGGCGCTTATTTGATCTTCATCGGCGGTTGGATCGTTGCGGGCAAGGTGAACCGGAACCTGATGGTGCACGCGCTGCCCTATGCCGCAGCGGTGGCAGCCGTCTATTTGTACACCACCTTGCCGGACCTCGAAGGAGATGCCGCTTCCAAAAAGGTGACTTTTGGGGTCAAATATGGCTTTAACGCGACCGTCTATTGCGGCCTCCTGTTTGAGACCCTGTCCGTGATTGCCGCTTACATGTTGAACGATGAAATCATATTCTACCCTGCTTTCTTTTCCTGGCCCTTTTTCATGTGGGCGGCGATTAAGTTGAAGCCGCGGGATGTGATTCGGGCCATCAAGTATCCTATTCTGCTGTTGTCGTTGACAGTCTGTATTAAACTGCCAAATTATTTTTTCTTGCTGGTAGGGGTTTATTTTATTTCTAAGGTTTACTACAAATTGAGATTTGGGCTTGATTACCCCAATATGGCGGCTTAGCTTAACTCGGCAACGTGGGGCAATGGTTAGAAGGTGGTGCGCCCCTCATAAAACACTAGTGGAAAAGGAGATATGGAACCCAAGATTCTAATGATCGGCAGGACTCAGAAAGTGATTGACATACTATTGACTGAACTGCGAAAGTTTGGTAGAGATGTCATCGGAACAGATTCAAAAGAAACGGTGGAGGACATCCTAAGAAATCAGCCTACTGACCTGGTTGTGATGGGTGCCGGATTGCCTGAGCAGGTTCGGGAAGAAATGACCGCATTTATTCATTCCATTAAACCGGGGTTACCCGTTCATTTAATACAGCGTACCAAAGACGGCGGTCCCAGCAAAATGATTCCCTTTACCAATGAAAAAGCGGTAGAGTTCAAAATAGAAAAGACGCTGGGCAACAAAGCTTCTAACCTACTATGATTGGCATCATCAACGACAAATGCGATTTTTGCGGTACTTGCGTGGCTGTTTGCCCCGTCGATTGTATCGATTTGTACGAAGCGAGGATCGAGATCACCGAGAAGTGCATCGACTGCATGCTGTGTGTTTGGATTTGTCCGGTTGAAACCCTGGCGCCGCTGCAAGAGATGGAGGAGGCATCTTGCGAGACAGCTATGACTGCATAGTTGTGGGTGGTGGCCCTGGCGGGGCGTGGGCTGCAAAATATGCGGCAGAGAAAGGGGCGCGGGTGCTGCTGTTGGAGAAGGACCGCGAAATCGGAACGCCGGTGCGTTGCGCCGAGGCTGTGGGCGAACGCGGGCTCAATATGGTGGTGGAGCCACAACCGCGCTGGGTCACCAACGTCATCGAAGGGGCGGTTCTCGTGGCACCAGACGGCAAGGAAGTGGTGTTGGAAAGCGAAAAAGAGGGCGACCGCGGCCTCATGCTCGACCGGAAGATCTTCGATTATGACCTGGTTCAGTTGGCCACCATGCAGGGCGTCGAGGTGATGACTAAAGCCTATGTTTACGGACTGATTAAGAACAACGGTGCGGTCAAAGGGGTCCGGGTGCAGCACATGGGCAGCAATCTGGAAATTCGTTCCAGACTGGTCATCGGCGCTGACGGCGTCGAATCGCGTGTGGGCCGCTGGGGTGGCCTGCGCACCAACATCAAAATGAAAGACATGGAAAGCTGCCTCCAGATGACCCTTTCTAACATCAAGGTGGAACCAAAATATGTCTATTTTTACTTTGGCCATGAGGTCGCACCCGGCGGCTACCTTTGGGTGTTTCCCAAGAATGACCGGGTGGCAAATGTGGGCCTGGGCATTTCAGGAGAATACGCCCGCTTCAAATCTGCCAGGCAATACCTAAAGCAGTTTATCGACAAGCATTTCCCGCACGCCGCGGTGCTGTACACGGTGGTAGGGGGCGTACCCTGTGCTCCGACCTTGAAAAAAATCACGGCGGACGGGCTGATGCTGGTGGGAGATGCCGCCCATCAAGTGAATCCGATTTCGGGTGGTGGCATCGTGACCGCCATGATTGCCGGCAAAATGGCCGGATGCGTGGCGGCCCAGGCGATCGCCACCGATGACCTGTCGGATAAGGCCCTGGCAAGATACGCAGCCGATTGGCATCAGGCCGAGGGAAAAAACCACGAAAGGTTTTACAAAATTAAAAAGGGGGTGTACAAACTGACCGATGAGGATTTGAACAAAACGGCTGACGCGGTTTTGCGTTTGCCGCCTGAGAAGCGGACCATCATCAACATATTCAAATCGGCGCTGGTGAATCACCCCCGACTTATTCTGGATGTGCTCAAAGTGTTTATGAAGAATTAATGACGCTCAGGAATTCTCGTGAAGGTTAAGGATATCTTTTACATTTCCAATTTGCTCAGTCTTTCGAGAGTGGTTCTCGTGGGCCCGATTTTTTATTTTTTGAAATTGCAGACGCCCACCGCCAAGTATTGGGCTGTCGTGTTTATGCTGGTAGCCGCAGCCACAGACATATTCGATGGCCGTCTGGCCAGGAGGTTAAATCAGGTTTCCGATTATGGCCGCATTATCGATCCCGTAGCCGACAAGATTGGGATTGCCGTGGTGGCGATCGTTTTGGTGACTACCAGAGGTTTGCCTCTATGGTACCTCATCGCAATTGTGGCACGCGATGCGACCATATTGGTTTTCGGTCTGTTCTTGGTTCAGCGAACCAAAAGAGTGGTCGAATCCAACAAGATCGGCAAGGTGACGGTGACGGCGTTGGGCGCCGTAGTGATCGTGTTTACGCTGCAAATCGATGCGGTTAAATGGGTCTTCCTTTGGATCAGTGTGGGACTGCTGGCCCTGTCCTCCGCGAGTTATTTTTGGAAACTAATTACTTTGTTGAAGCAGCAAAGCCAGGAGTTTGCTTGAGAAACGGCGATGGCATCTATTCTCGATAAATTCAAAAAAGGTCTGGCGAAAACGCGCGAGGGCTTTGTTGAGGAAATCGTCAAGTTGGTGAAGAACAAGTACGCCATCGACGATGAGCTTTTGGAGCAAATGGAAGAGACCCTCATTGCTGCCGACATTGGAGTAGAAACGTCTGTTGGAATTATCGAGCACTTAAAACAGTATATTAAAAGTGAAGGATTTCGTGAGCCAGACGAGATTGTTAAGGCATTGAAAGAACAAATACGTAGCCGGTTGATCGAGGCAAGCTCTGCTTTTGGCCGCAACAGCGTCCTGGAGCTGTTCGATGCTCCGGTTAAACCTTTAGTCGTCATGGTGGTGGGCGTCAACGGAACCGGCAAGACGACGACGATCGGGAAATTGGCGAAGTTGTTTCGTGACCGGGACAAAAAGGTGTTGTTGGCCGCCGCCGACACGTTCCGCGCCGCCGCTTCCGAGCAGTTGGAAGTCTGGGCGAAACGCTCTGAAGTGGATGTGGTGCGCAACCTGACCGGCAGCGATCCCGCTGCTGTGGCCTTCGACGCGCTCAAGGCCGCCATCGCCCGCAACGTCGACGTGTTACTCGTGGACACGGCTGGTCGGTTGCACACCAAAACCAACCTCATGGAGGAACTCAAGAAGATTCATCGGGTTTTGGGGAAAGCCATGGCGAGTGCTCCGCACGAAGTGTTGTTGGTCCTGGACGCTACCACCGGGCAAAACGCCCTGGCGCAGGCGCGTCAATTCAAGGAAGCCGTGGATGTCACCGGCATCGTCGTCACCAAGTTAGACGGCACGGCCAAGGGCGGCATCTTGTTGGCCATTCAAAATCAGTTGCACCTGCCCGTGTGCTTTGTTGGACTGGGGGAATCTCTGGACGATTTGAAACCCTTTGAACCTGAAACGTTTGTCGAGGCTTTGTTTCAATGAAGATCAATTTGACCACATTGGGATGTCCCAAAAATCTGGTGGACTCCGAGGTGCTGCTGGGCGGACTCAAGCATGACGGCGTAGAATTTGTGGAGGACCCCCTGGAAGCGGAGACCATCATTTTGAACACCTGCGGGTTTATTCAAGGGGCCAAAGAAGAGTCCATCGATGCCATTTTGCAAGCCGTAGAGTTGAAAAAGCAAGGCTCCTGCAAAAATGTCTTTGTCACTGGATGTCTTTCGCAGCGCTACCGAGAGGAGTTAATGCAAGAAATACCGGAAGTGGACGGCTTTTTCGGCAACCGGGACATGCAGCAGGTCCTTGGGCAATTGCTCTCTGAACTGGATTTAAAGCACGAAATCCTGGGGGAGCGACTCATCACCACGCCGGCCCATTACGCCTATTTGAAAATTTCCGAAGGGTGTGAAAATCCTTGCACCTTTTGCTCAATACCGGGCATTCGCGGCAATTTTCGCAGTCGCTCAATCGAGTCGCTGGTGACCGAGGCTGAGAAGCTAACAGCGCAGGGGGTCAAGGAACTCATCCTGGTGGCGCAGGA
>JBHHYI010000088.1:0-18109 GCA_046757525.1 bacterium
GCAAAACTAAGAAAGCGATTTTTTGTGTTCGTTGCATAAGGGTTCCTTTTGAGTATGGGTTAAGTCATTTTGCGATCGGTTCCAATGAGGAGATGTTTAGATATTTGACTTGTGTTGTAGTTGCTTGATTTAGGGTTAGTTGTGTGGGCATGCACAGGAGGCTAATACATTCAGAATGCCATTGACAATTGATTTTGAAGCTTGGGGAAATGTGCTTACTCGGAGTCTTTTTCACCAGATACTTGCACAACCCGATTATAAAGGTTTTTGCTAACCCAAAATCCAGCCCTTGCGATCAAATCATCTAACAGTGGAGTGACAGCCTGAATTAATCCCTTATGTTTTGCCCCGACAATGATTCCTAAAACACCAATATAACGGAGTCCAAAGCGTTTCGCAACTGCTCGACCTCGACGCTCATCAATAAGGAGAAGGTTTGCTTTCATTTGTATTGCAAGAGCAATTGCTTCCGATTCACCTTGGTCAAGCTCCATTCTTACTGCCTGAACTAAGTCTTGATTAGGTACTGACGTTACTTCGATCCACTCCAAGTCATCTATTTCAGTCGCTCCCGCTTGGTCGGCACCCGTCCCCTTGACTTCATGATAGACTCCTTGGGGAATGATTATTTTGCCATAGAGTTGATTGAGCAGATCCAGTTTTTCAATTGCTGCTAAATTTATGACGGGTGAGGTATTGCTAATGACTATCACGAACGCCCCAACTGTTTTAGTGTTTTCAAATCTTCCTCAAATTCGTCAACACCATAGTGAACAGGTATCTTACGGCTGGCTAAAAGGTGCTGGAACTGCAACTGGTTCATCCCAGCCAGTTGGCCTGCCTGTCCGAGTGTCAACTTCTCTTTATGAAAGAGCATTACAGCAATTTCTTGCATCAATTCTCTCTTGGACATTCGAGTCGCTTGAAGTATATCTTCTGGAATGGCTAAACTTCTCATTGAACCTCCTGCATATTATATTATTTTAACACGCTTTACAATACGAATTTCGGCCTTGATAATCAAGAGAAAACATTTGAATCATGTTCACCTTGCCTTTAGCCAAAACACCTCGTACGGCCCGCAGGGGATCGAAAGCTTGTTGTCGCTGCTGGTAAATTTTTTCTCTGAAAGGAGGTCGTGCCAGGCGTTGGTTCGGAGGCCCAACCTGGTCAGGTCGATTTCAAATAGTTGCTCTTGATTGGTAACATTGGTAACGGTCAAAATGCTTTCCTGCTCATCGGTTGAAGTGCGCAGCAGTGCAAAAAACGCCTCGGCGACTGCGAAGACCCTCTGCTTTGCATTGGGATGAAAGGCCTTTTCGTGAATGCGTTTGCGAATCATTTTCTCGAATTCGTTGACAATCATAGAGGTGGAAGTCGTTGGGTCGTTGAGGGCGCGCAACAGTTCCCTCTTGCTGATGTTTTTGCGATTTATGCTGCGGGTTTGCTGTTCTTCTAACACGGCTTCCGCGTCATTCTTGGAACCCAGCAAACCGTGCAGATAGACCCCGGGTACCCCCATGAACACCAGGGCAATGGCCCGCGAGGCGAGGTAGCGCTTGACTTTGAATTCTGTTGGTTCATGCGCATCTTCCCGGTTGATGGCGCTGAACCAGGTGATGTTGAGTTCGTAGGGACTCACGGTGCCATCGCCATTGTCTTTGTACGAAATGAAGCCGCCGTGTTCTAACACCCGCAGGGCCATCATCTCTATTTCTTCAGCCGACAAAATGTTTTTGACCGCCAGCACACCGATGCCGTCGTGCGAGTCCAAGAAATTGAAGTAAGTGGCTGTGTCCGAGACCTTTTCAATACCGGAGGCCCAGGCCGTCAGTTTAGAAGCATTTTCGGTTTGAAAGGCGTGCAACACCAGGGGAGGCAGGGCAAAATTGTAAACCATCTGCGCCTCGTCGTGGCCGTTGCCGAAATATTTCACGTTTTCTTCGTGCGGAATATTGGTTTCCGTAATCAGTGCCACGTGCGGCGCCA
The DNA here is from genome assembly GCA_046757525.1 of bacterium. Classification (GTDB taxonomy): domain Bacteria; phylum Zhuqueibacterota; class Zhuqueibacteria; order Oceanimicrobiales; family Oceanimicrobiaceae; genus JBHHYI01. The sequence goes on from JBHHYI010000088.1 coordinate 1,990, forward strand.
CCGCGTCGAGGACGTCGCGGAAGAGCTTGATGGTGATGTGATTCTGATTCAGATTCACTCCGGAAGTGCCCAATTCGTCCCACAAATAGGTCACGGCATCGAGACGAATGATGTCGGCGCCCCTTCGGACGTAAGTCAGCAAGATCTCCACCATTTTCAAGAGCACTTTGGGGTTGTGGTAGTTGAGGTCGATCTGGTCCGGGCCGAACGTCGTCCACACCCAACGTTTGCCGTTCAACGTGCTAAACGGGGTCAGCAGCTCTGTTGTTCGCGGCCGCACAATCAGCTTTAGGTGGTCCGGCGATATTTTGTCTTTGGTAGAAAAGACCGTAAAGAAATCTTGAAATTCCGGATTGCCGTTGAGAAATTCCTGAAACCAGCGACTTTTGGACGACACGTGGTTGAAGACGCCGTCGAACATGAGCCGAAAGTCCTTCTTGATCTCGGCAATATTTTCCCAGCTTCCCAGATGCGGGTCCACCTCTTCAAAATCCATGACCGCAAATCCGCGGTCGGACGAATAAGGGAAAAAGGGCAGGATGTGCAGCGTATTGAAAACGCCGTTCAAATACTTCTCGCACAACTCGGTCAGGGTCTGCAAAGGCGGTTGCGCCGGACTCCGGATGAGGTCGCCGTAGGTAATGAGAATGACGTCCTTTTCTGTGAAACGTTCGGCAGGATCGAAATTCTGTTCCCATCGAATCATCTTTGGAGTTTTGTAGGCGTAATGAACTTTTAGCAGCCGTTCCAGTTCGGTAACGCAGATTTCCGGACAGGCTTGGTTGTACAGACTGCTTAAACGGTTTGTAATCCTTCTTTTGAATTCTGCGGGTAATCGGTAGAGCGGGCGATCGTAGTCCGGCTGCAAAAAATAAAACCCGCAACGATCCATTTTGTCGCCATACGTGTTACTGACCATCTTCAAAACTCTCTACGGCAGAATCGACATCGTCAAATATCTTGAGAATCTGGTTTAGGTGGGTGATTTGAAAAAGATCGAGGATAAACTTGGAAGGAGCGGCAAATCGTATGTCTCCCCTTTTTGAGCGGGCTGCTGCAATACGAGACACAAAGGCGCTCAGACCGCTGGAATCGACGTAGCGGGTTTTGCTCAGATCCATGACTATGCGACAGTGCTCTTTTTGCACCAGCTCCTCGACCAATTCCCGGAAATCTTCTGAGCAGTGCAAGTCCAGGGTGTCGGGTACCTCGACGACGGTCACCTTGCCACCCAAAGCTGTCTTTGTCTTAAAGTCCCGCAACACCAATCCTCCGCCTCGCTGATGATCGCTTGCAATCAACCAACCGTAATTCTTACCAACTATTTGAAGAAATATCTTATTCCAACGGCGGCATTCAAACGAAAGTCCGTTTCCGGGGCTAAGTCCAAAATCGGCACAAGCTCCGCAAACAAGTCCAGAACAGCATTGTCGAACAGATAAGCGAGCCCCACCGGAACCCGTACCCCCACGCGGCTGTCGTCATTTCTTCTTCTTTCATCGTCGTCGAACTTGATTCGACCGCCAATGCCGTAAAAAAATGGCAGTCGTCCTTTGTTGACTTTGATCAGACCAAAGTTGTGAATCAGATAATCTCCGTGAATGGTCAAAGAGTTGTTATTCTCAAACGACCAGGCCAGTGCAAAATCGACCGCTCTGGAATCTCCCAACCAATGTTTCAGGCTGATTCCCGTTGGTTCGCCGACGATCATACCGATGCCAAATCTGCCTGACTGGGCGTGACCCGGGGCGCCAAGAACAGCAATCAACAACAGTGTGGGAATCCAAGACTTTGACATCAGAACCTGCTAAATCTCTTGCAAATTCTATATTATTTTGCTATTTTTTGTTTTCTAAACGAGCAAACTGAAATATAATAGACCGATGACTAATAGTCAATAGAAATTAGATGCTTGGTGTGGCTGCCAAAAGCAACTGAGGAGGTTGTTTGTTAATGAGCGAAACCTATGATTTCAAGAGAATCGAAGAGAAATGGCGTGACTTCTGGGTAGAGAAGGGCTTTTTTAAAGCGGACATTCGCAATACCCAAAACAAGATTTACTATCTGAACATGTTCCCGTATCCGTCGGGAGAAATGCATGTGGGTCACGGCCGCAACTGGCTCATTGGCGATGCCTACTGCCGCTACCTCATCATGAACGGCTACAATGTGCTCAATCCCATGGGTTACGACGCCTTCGGCTTGCCGGCGGAGAATGCGGCCATCGATCGCGGCACCCATGCCAAGAGCTGGACTTACAGCAACATCGAGACATTTCGCAAGCAATTCCGCCAATGGGGCGTGGTGTTCGATTGGGAGCGTGAATTGGCCACCTGCGACCCGGGTTACTACAAATGGAACCAGTGGCTGTTTTTGCAGCTCTACAAGAAGGGTCTGGCCTACCGTAAGGCCTCGCTGGTCAATTGGTGCCCTGGCTGCGACACCGTGCTGGCCAACGAACAGGTCGTGGACGGGAGCTGTGAACGCTGCAAATCCGAGGTCGAAAAGCGCGATTTGACCCAATGGTTTTTTAAGATTACCGAATACTCCCAGGAACTGCTCGACGATCTCGAACAATTGCAGCACTGGCCGGAGCGGGTCAAGGCCATGCAGCGCAATTGGATCGGACGCAGCGAGGGCGCCCTCATCCGCTTCCCCGTGGACGGTCATGAGGAGGCGATCGAAGTGTTTACCACACGACCGGACACCATCTTTGGCGCTACTTTTATGGTTTTGGCGCCGGAACATGAATTGGTTAAAAAGCTGGCAGCCGATGGATACCGCGACCAGGTGCAGGATTACGTCACACAAACGCTAACTGAGAGCCAGATTCAGCGCGCGCGCGTTGACCGCAAGAAGACGGGCGTCTTCACCGGGGCTTACGCCATCAACCCGGTGAACCAGAACAGGATTCCGATCTGGATCGCCGACTACGTGCTCATGGATTACGGCACCGGCGCGATCATGGCGGTGCCAGCGCACGACCAGCGCGATTTTGAGTTCGCCCGACAGTTCGACCTGCCCATCGTTCCGGTCATCCAACCCCAGGACCAGACCTTTGACGGCGCCACCATGAAAGAAGCGCATCCCCACGAAGGGGTCATGGTCAATTCTGGACCGTTCGACGGCCTGCCTTCGGGGCCAGCTACGATCAAGAAATTCATCGCGTTCCTGGAACAGAAAGGCGCTGGTACGGGTGAGGTGAACTACCGCTTGCGCGACTGGCTCATCTCCCGACAGCGTTACTGGGGCACGCCCATTCCCATGATTCACTGCGAGAAGTGCGGCATCGTGCCGGTGCCCGAGGAGGCGTTGCCCGTGCTGCTACCAGAGGTGGAGTTTCTCGGCAAAAAGGGCCTGGCGGAAATCCCCGCCTTCTACGAAACCAAATGCCCCAAATGTCATGGGTCTGCCCGCCGCGACACGGACACCATGGATACATTTGTGGATTCCTCCTGGTATTTCATGCGCTACCTCTCGCCCCACGATGATGCAAAGATCTTCGATTCGGATCTGGTCAATGCCTGGCTGCCGGTAGACCAGTACGTGGGCGGCATCGAGCACGCCATCTTGCACTTGCTCTATGCCCGCTTCATCACCAAAGCCATGCGCGACCTGGGGCTGGTGAATTTCGACGAACCTTTTGAGCGCTTGTTTACTCAAGGGATGATTACGCACCCGGCCTATCGCTGCAAACAGCACGGCTGGATTCCCATTCAGGAAGTTGCGCAGGGAAATCGCTGTCCGCAGGGAGGCGAGGCCTTGATCGTCGAACTGGCGAAGATGAGCAAGTCGAAAAAAAACAGCATCGCCCCGACCGAAATCATCGAGGAGTACGGCACCGACACCGAGCGTCTCTACACCTTGTTCATGGGACCACCGGAGCGTGAAATCGAGTGGAACTCTGAAGGCGTTCGCGGGGGCTATCGCTTCCTGAACCGCGTTTGGAATCTGGTGCAAAGTTACAAAGAAGTCATTCGAAAAGCGACGACTTCGGAGTTAAAAGTCGAGAACCTGGGCCAGGTGGACAAGCAGCTCTGGTACGTCCTCAACGAGAAGACAAAAGCTGTGACGCGGGATTTCCAGAAGTTTCATTTTAACACAGCCGTGGCTGCCATCATGGAGTTGAGCAACGAGCTTTACGATTACGTTGCCGCTTGCGAAAAAGAAGGCCGTGGCGTTAACACCGCGTTGTTCAAGCAGGCTGTCGAGAAGCTTATCCTGCTTATGTCACCGATTACCCCATTCGTGGCTGAGGAACTGTGGCGGCAGGTAGGCCACGAGGCCGCCATCCTGGAACAGAGCTGGCCCGCTTACGATCCCGCCGCCCTGGTGCGCGACGAGAAGGTCATCGTGATTCAGATGAACGGCAAACTGCGTGGTCAAATGCTGGTGCCAACCGAAATCAGCAACGACAAAGCGGAATTGGAAAAGCGTGCCCTGGCGCAAATCGCGGGTCGTTTGGACGGCAAAAATGTGCTTAAGGTGATCGTGGTGCCCGGCAAGCTGGTGAATGTCGTGGTAAAATAGAGTGGTCTGGTGTGGCTTCCGGGGCTGGCAGTATCATGGCTTACGGTTTGAACAGCTACACGAACCGCACCCAAAGACTTTTCACGCCGCAGCGATCAGCTCCAACGGATGCAAGACCTGCAAACCCGTCCCGTCTTCCAATTGCATTTTACAGACGCTGCTTTCCGTGATGATGGCGCTGACGCCGCTGTTCTTGAACAACTGAAAAAGCCATTCACCGACCGTCATGGCAAGATCGTAGCCCAGCGGCCCGTGTTTTAAGCCAAAGGTGCCGGCCATGCCGCAGCAAGTGCCAGTTTCGATGACCCGCACGTCGTAGCCTGAGGCCTGCAAAAGTCGCAGAGTGCACGTGCCAGCGCTCGAACCTCTTTGGTGGCAAGCAATATGAAAACCGAAAGTACGGGGATCGTTGCTTGCTGTCGCAAGCTTCAACACATCTTTTAAAATCAGATTTTCCACATATTCGAAAAACTCGAAAGTGCTTTCAGCCACACCCTTGGCTGCTTTGGAATAACCGAGCAATTTGGGGTACACCGACTTGAGCGCATAGGCGGCCGTGGGTTCCAACGTTACAACGTCGTAGCCTTCTGTTGCGTAAGGGTAGAAGTGCTCGATATTGTAGAGGGCTGTTTTCCTTGCTTTTTCCAGCTCCCCGTAAGAAATGTATGGGTAACCGCTGGCGCGTTGTTTGGGCAAAACCACTTTCACGTTGGCCTTTTGTAGGATTTCAAGCGCACGCAATCCAAGTTCCGGTCTGTTGTAATTTGCGTGGTAGTCGACAAAAAACGCCACCTTGCGGTCGCATTTTTCCTGGGCCTTTTGCGTTTTTTGGATAAATTGTTTTTTGAACGTTTTGCGTTCGAAGGTGGGCAGGTGTCGCCGCCGGTCGATGCCGGCGAGTTTTTCAGTCAAATATTTGACGGTTTTGCGCTGGAGAATCCAATTTGAAACCGGCGCTGTGGCGCAAGCCAGTTTGGCAAACGATTCGCTGGCCATGAGGATTTTGTTGCTTAGAAGCTGCGACTGGCTTTGTAAAACCTGGTGTTTGACTTTGGCGATCATCATGGGGATGTCGATAGCCGCCGGACAAATCTCCTTGCAAAGCCCGCAGGAGATGCAGCAATCGACGAATTCTGCGGCTTTGTCGAGACCGTGGGTCCTGGCGGTCCAGGGAATGCCGATGGGACCGGGATAAATATAGCCGAACACGTGGCCGCCCAGGACGCCATAGGTGGGACAAATGTTCATGCAGGCGCCACAGCGAATGCAGTTCAAGGCCTCCCGGTACCAGGGGTCCTGTCGCATTTGCAAGCGTCCGTTGTCGAGGATGACGATGTGGCACTCTCGACCGTGCTGGCCGCCCAGGGGAGAGCGTCCGGCGATGAAAGAATCGTAGGTGGTAAGCATTTGCCCAACGGCGCTTACCGGATGCGCCAGAATCAACTGCAACGCCTCTTCGATGGTCTCGACGATCTTCTCCGCGCCCATGATGCACACATGCACTGGCGGGATGGTGCTCACCAGCCGGCCGTTGCCCTCGTTGGTTTCGATCACGATGCCCCCGGTCTCAGCGATGGCGATGTTGGCGCCCGTGACTCCAATGTCCGCGCCAAGAAAAATGGGCCGCAGCCTCTGGCGCATGTGCCGCATGATGTCGCCCAGGTCTGCGCTGACTTCTACGCCGGATTCTGCACGGAACAATTCCGCAACCTGGGCCGCGGTCTTGTGCACCGCCGGAAACACCAGATGATACGGCTTCTCCTGCGCCATCTGAATGATGCGCTCACCCAGGTCCGTCTCCACCACCTGGCAGTTCGCCTGCTCCAGAGGACGGTTCAGATCGATTTCCTCGCTGGTTAGAGATTTTGACTTGATGATTTTCCGCGCCTTTTTGGCCTGGGCCAATCTCACGACGTAATCGCAGGCCTCCTTGGCGGTTCTGGCAAAATAGACCGTTGCACCCCGTTCGGTCGCTTTCTCAGTGAATTGCCTGACCAGGTTTTTAAGGTTGTCAACGCACCTGTCTTTTAACGCTTTGATTTCCTGCTGAAAGGTCTCGCCGTTGGGCAGTGAGCGCAGAGCTTCCAGCCTGGCGTTGCGACCACGCTGTACTGCACTTAACAGGGCCTGGCGCTGGTAGTTTTCTCGCAGAGTTTGCGAAATCTTTTGCTTGAGTTTGGTTCTTTCAGACAATGCGCACCTCATAAACTGGCAATGATGAGGGCCTGTGACAACTTTGTAACCCGGACGATTACACTTGTATTCTTGGGCAGACGACCGGTTCTATTAGTCGTAAGAATTGCTATGAACATATCACCGCTACCCGGTTTTGCCGCTCTTCTGCAAAGAAAAGGTTGACAAGAGAGAACTCAACCCCGTGAGGGGTGGCATTTTTAGAGTTGCCATCATCCTCCGCATCCTCAAACTCCGTCAGGAGCCTTTCAGCGGTTCGAAAGCGCAAGCAGGGCTTGCACACGCCAAAGCCGACACTTCCCCCGGGAGCAAGAACCGTTTCAACCAATTGAGTGGTCCCGGCTCCGGTCACCGGCCCAGCCTTTGACGGGTCTGTCCCATTAGTCCGGCACCTGACACAGATGCCTTCCCATCTTTGTATTAACCAACAAACCGCCGCCCTGGAGTGCCGAAGCCCTGCTTCAGCCTTTCGACGCTCTCCTGGGGTAAGAGCCGTGCCAATCGATTGAGTTCGGCCCACGGCCTGGCCCTTAAAAGATTAGTCCGGCCCCCGACGGATGCCTTTCTTCCCTTCTTTGTTTTCTGCCGTTTTGGATCAAACAATGTGCCAAATAATCCTCTATTTGTCAAGCAATAAATTGTTCCGAAAAAGCTGCCAGCTCTGCAAGTTTCTTAAACCCCCGATGAGATTCTTCTTGAACGCGGCTGGATAAGTGTTTATCTTATTTCCTCAACCAGCCGTGGGGTGTTGAAAATGAATACGTGCATCCTTGTGGCTGTATTTTTTCCATAAGAAGATACCTACACGATTCGATTCAGAACTAAAAATTTCCTTGATTTCGACAAAAATAATCGATACCATATTTCGACTAAAACCAGAAATAGAGACGAATAACATGAGCGAGCAAATCAACGTTAATGTCACCGTTAATGGCAAAGAGTTCGAGCGTGCGGTAGAACCGCGTCTGCTGTTGAGCGATTTCTTGCGCCATGAGCTGGAGCTTACCGGCACGCACGTGGGGTGTGAGCACGGGGTTTGCGGGGCCTGTACCATTTTGTTGAATGGCGAAGCTGTGCGTTCCTGCTTGTTGTTTGCGGCCCAGGTCCACGGCCAGGAGATCCTCACCGTGGAAGGACTGGCGCAGAATTTCGCTGAAGCCGGCTTGCATCCCCTGCAAGCCGCTTTTCACGAAGCCCACGGACTGCAGTGCGGCTTTTGTACGCCAGGCCTGCTTATGACCCTGGTGCCTTATCTTGAAGAGAATCCCGAGCCCAGTGAGCAGGACATCCGGGAAGCACTGTCGGGCAATCTCTGTCGCTGCACCGGTTACCAGAACATTGTGGCAGCCATCAAGCTCGCAGCAAAGGCCATGCGCCGCTGAGTCGCAGAGACGAGAAAATTCGTAAATATCCAATAAATCCTGTCTAAGATAAGAATTGCAAAGAAATGAAAATGAGATAATACGTCATCGTATTTAGGAAATGATGTATTAAGGAGTGAGGAAATTGGCGACTCGATACTTTGGGGAACGCATTAAACGCAACGAAGACCCGCGATTGCTCACGGGCAATGCGCTGTTTGTGGACGATGTACATTTGCCGGACTTGTTGCATGCAGCGTTTTTGCGCAGCGATTATGCCCACGGCCGCATCAAGAGCATCGATGTGACGGCCGCGCGTAACTGTCCCGGTGTGGTGGCCATTTTTACGGCGGAAGACCTGGGTGCTTACTACCGGCCCGGACCATTGCTGGTGCCGCCTCCTCCTATCGAAAACCTTACCTTTAACCAGCGCACTCAGGTTCCTTTGGCCAAAGACAAGGTGCGCCACGTGGGCGAGCCTCTGGCCGTGGTGGTCGCGGAAAGCCGCTACCAGGCCGAGGACGCCTTAGAGAGCATCGTGGTCGATGTGGAACCGTTGCAAGCCGTGGTCGATTTGGAGACGGCACTGGAGCCGGGGGCACCACTGGTGCACGAAGACTTGGATGCCAATCTGGCTGCGCACGTCGTTCAGGGTAAGGGCGATTACCAGGCCATCCGCGCCCGGGCCGATCTCCTGGTCAAACGTCGCTTTTATTACGACCGCGGGGCGTCGGCGGCCATCGAGAACCGTGGCATCGTGGCCCATTGGGACGAAAAAAGTCAGCAGCTTACGGTCTGGGACACCACCCAGGCGCCCATTCCCATTCGCAACGGTCTGGCGCCCATGTTGGGCCTGTCCGAGTCGCAGGTGCAGGTCATCGCGCCGTTCATTGGCGGTGGCTTCGGCCCCAAGATCATGATGTTCTACCCGGAAGAAATGGTCATTCCCTGGGTGGCGTTGCAAGTGCGGCGTCCGGTCAAGTGGATCGAGGACCGCAGGGAGAACTTTTTTGCCACCACGCACGAGCGCGGACAGGTGCACGACGCCGAATTGGCCCTCAGCCGGGACGGCCGCATCCTGGGCGTGCACGATGTGTTCCTGCACGACACCGGCGCTTACGATCCTTACGGCCTGACGGTGCCAATCAACAGCCAATGCACCCTGCTGGGACCGTACCACGTGCCGAATTACTACTCTGAATTCAAAGCCGTTTTCACCAACAAAACCACGGTGACCCCGTACCGCGGCGCCGGTCGTCAGCACGGCGTGTTCGTCATGGAGCGGCTGCTCGATTTTGCCGCCAGGGAGCTGAACCTGGATCGCGTCGAGATTCGCAGAATGAATTACTTGTCTCCCGACGCCTTCCCGCACAACCATGAAATCATCTACCAGGATTTTGCGCCCCTGGTCTACGATAGCGGCAACTACGAGCCTGCACTGGCCAAAGCCATTGACATGATCGGTTACGACAACTTTGTCAAAATAGAGCAGCCGCGTCTCAGGAAAGAGGGACGCCACGTGGGCATCGGCGTGGTTTCGTACGTGGAGGGCACGGGCATCGGGCCTTACGAAGGGGCCAGAGTCACCGTGGAGGCCAGCGGCAAGGTGAGCGTGGCCACCGGCGTTGGCACGCAGGGGCAGGGTCACTTTACTGTATTTGCGCAGCTCGTCGCCGACCAGTTGGGCGTGGATGTGCGCGACGTGCGCGTGGTCACTGGGGACACGCGTGCGTTTCACTGGGGCACCGGCACCTTTGCCAGTCGCGGCGCGGTGGTCGCTGGCAATGCCATCCACGCAGCGGCGCAATCCGTGCGCAAGAAGACTCTGAAGCTCGCCAGCGAAGTGCTGGAAGCGGCCGAAGATGATCTGGAATTGAAGGGTGGTAAGGTCTTTGTGAAAGGGGTACCGCAGAAATTTATTAAACTTGGCGAGCTGGCGCAGCTCGCCAACCCACTCAGAGGCGCGGTCAAACCGGGCACCGAGCCGGGTCTGGAGGCCACCGACTACTTCGGCCCGGAGCGGGGTAGCACAGCCAACGGGGTGCACGCTATGATCGTCGAAGTCAATCTCGACACCATGATGGTGCAGATTAAGCAATATGTGGTGGTGCACGATTGCGGCAAAGTGATCAATCCGATGATCCTGGAGGGGCAGATTCAGGGCGGCGTGGCCCAGGGCATCGGCAACGCCTTTTACGAACAGTTGGTGTACGACGACAGCGGGCAATTGCTGAACGCTTCGTTTATGGACTACCTGCTGCCCACGGCAACCGACGTGCCAGAGATTCAATCCGCCCACGTAGAAACCCTGTCCCCTTTGAATCCGTTAGGCGTGAAAGGGGCTGGCGAAGCCGGAGCGATTCCCGTGGGTCCCCTTTTCGCCCAGGCCGTGGAAGATGCCCTGTCTGACTTGGGTCTGGAAATCTGTGAAATTCCGCTGAGTCCCAATCGGCTGTTTGAGCTGGTGCAGGAAGCGCGGGAGAAAAAGGGGTTGAGTAAACCCGAGTGACTGCGTGCTGGAGGGAAATCATGACAAAAAGAAATCACACAAAGTTGGTTCATGAAGGACAATATGTTGCGGAAGTTGATGTTGAGTTGATCGATGCAGAAGAAGGATGGGCGCCCTATTTGTCTCTTGAGGATGCGCAGAAATTAGATGATGTCAGGCAGGCGCTGCGGCGGGGAGACCTCAAGTCTGCCGCAAGACTGGCACGAGTTTTTAGCCTAACGCCTGTAGAAAATTGATAGAATCACACAGCTCGGAGAAGGTCATGATGTGCGTTATCTGCAAACAAGGAGTCACGTTAGCCGGTGAGGTGACCGTCACCTTGCAGAGAGAGGACACGACGGTGATTCTCAAAAAGGTCCCCGCCGATGTTTGCGACAATTGTGGTGAGTACTACCTCTCTGAAGAAGTCACCGGTAAACTGCTGAATCAGGCCGAGTCAGCCGTCAAGAATGGCGCCGAAGTTGAGATTTTACGGTTCGCGTCAAGTCTGCTTAACTGAATGACGCGGCCAATGCGGATTTTACCGAGGAGAGTTCGTCCATGAAACCTGCGCCGTTTAAGTATTTCGCTCCAACGACTGCTGAGGAAGTTTTGGACCATCTCGATGCGTACGGCGACGAGGCTAAATTGCTGGCGGGGGGGCAGAGTCTGGTGCCGACCATGAACTTCCGCCTGGCGCAGCCGCAGGTAATCGTCGATTTAAACCGGGTTTCCGAGCTGTTTTATATCCGAGCACAAAAGAACGGTGGGGTCCACATAGGTTGCATGACGCGGCAACGCGAGGTTGAGCGCAGCGCACTCGTTGCGGAACGGGTGCCTCTGGTGGCGGAGACCATGCCGCACATCGCCCACGCGCAGATACGCAACCGGGGGACCTTTGGCGGCAGCCTGGCCCACGCCGACCCGGCCGCCGAGCTTCCGGCCGTGGCCGTGGCCCTCGACGCCCAATTCCTGCTGCGCAGCAAGAAGCGCGAACGCTGGCTTCCGGCGGGCGAATTCTATCGCGATTTGTTCACCACCGCCCTGGAACCCGACGAGCTGCTGGTGGAAATCAAGCTGCCGGCCTTGCCGCCTCGCACTGGCTGGGCTTTTCGCGAGGTGGCGCGCCGCCACGGGGATTTCGCCCTGGTGGGCGTGGCTGCCGTCGTCACTGTGGATGAAAAGCAAAAATGCCAACAAGCGCGCATTGTTTTGTTGAGCGTAGGCAATGGTCCGGTAAAAGCTCACACAGCGGCTCAATCGCTCACAGGGCAGAAACCCACAAAGCGGGCCATCGGGGACGCAGCGGCAACGGCTGCCGTCGCGGATATCGACCCACCAGGCGATATTCACGCTTCTGCGGCTTTCCGGCGCCATCTGGCCAAAGTGCTAACCGAGCAAGCCTTAACGGAGGCCTTTGCGCGTGTCTAAAGGCACTGCGCAAGCCGTTGAGTTGTTGAAACGCGACGTGGCAATCGATCGCAGGTGCTTGAGATGAATCCCATTGCAAACATTCCCATCGGTGCCCGGGCGGCCAAATCGGTCGAGGTGACCCGTGAGCTAACCGTGGCTCAGTTCCACGAACACATGCCGATGGAGTCAAAGCGGGAGGGAAAAAATCAACCAGAACGGAAATAACATGGGGTCAACGGTAACCAGGTATCGATGACACAGACGCAAGACATTCGTACCCATTTCCGCACCTGCAATCTGTGTGAAGCGATGTGTGGCCTTGCCATCCAATTGCGGGGCGACCGCATTCTTGCCATCGAAGGGGACAAAGACGACCCGTTCAGTCAGGGGCACGTCTGTCCCAAGGCCGTGGCGCTGCAGGATATTTACCAGGATCCCGACCGAGTCAAGCAGCCGGTGCGGCGGACGGGCACTGGCTGGCAAACGGTGAGCTGGGAAGACGCCTTTGACGAAGTCGCGCAGAAGTTGACCCAGATTCAGAAGAAATACGGCAACAACGCGGTGGGCGTCTACCAGGGCAACCCGACGGTGCACAATTCGGGCACCTTGTTATTTGCCCCACTCTTTTTCAGAACCTTGCGCACACGCAATCGCTTTTCCGCGACTTCGGTCGATCAACTGCCGCACCATTTTGCGTCTTATTTTATGTTTGGCCACCAGCTTTTGCTGCCGGTGCCGGATATCGACCGCACCGAGTTCTTTCTCGTCCTTGGCGCCAATCCGCTGGCTTCAAACGGCAGTCTGATGACCGCACCCGGCTTCGCAAACCGTCTGCGGCAGCTCCGCAATCGTGGCGGCAGACTCGTCGTCGTGGACCCCCGGCGCAGCGAGACCGCCGCTAAGGCGGACGAACATCACTTCATTCGCCCGGGCAGCGACGTGCTTTTGCTGCTGGCGCTTCTGCACACGCTGTTTGCAGAGAATCTTACCCAACCTGACCGGCTGGAGGATTTCACCGATGGACTGGCAAGTATTGAAAAGATCGTCGCCGCCTTCCCGCCGGAAAAAGCCGAAGGCATCACTGGCATCGACGCGGCCACCATCCGCCGATTGGCGCGCGATTTCAGCGCTGCTAAATCCGCGGTGTGCTACGGCAGGGTCGGCGTTTCCACGCAGGCCTTCGGCGTGGTGTGCCAGTGGCTGGTCAACGTGTTGAACCTTGTGACCGGCAATCTAGACCGGCCGGGAGGTGCCATGTTTACTGCGCCGGCTATCGACATCGTGCAGCAGGCTGCAAAGCAGGGGCAGACCGGACACTACGCCCGATGGTGCAGTCGCGTGCGAGGGGTGCCGGAGTTTGGCGGAGAGCTGCCGGTAGCGGTTCTGGCCGAAGAAATCCTTACCGAAGGCGAGGGCCAGATTAGAGCGTTGATCACCTCAGCCGGCAATCCGGTTTTGTCCACCCCCAATGGTGCGCAATTGGAGCAGGCGCTGGCCCAACTCGAGTTTATGGTAGCTATCGATATCTACGTCAACGAAACCACCCGGCATGCGGACATCATCCTGCCGCCAACCTGTGGACTGGAGACCGACCATTATGACCTGGCCTTTCATCTTCTGGCCGTGCGCAACACCGCCAAATATTCCAGCACCCTCTTCGAACCGGCCGATGGCGCCAGGCACGATTGGCAAATTTTCCACGAATTACGCCGGCGAATGCAAGCTAACGGTGGTGCAAACACAGTCGCTGCACGGGTAAAGCGGAAACTGCTGGACAGAATGACCCCTGAGCGATTGCTGGACATCGGTCTGCGGTTTGGTGCTTATGGCATTTGGGGCGGCCGATTTTTGTCGCGCGACGGCCTGAGCCTTAAGAAGCTGAAAAAGCAGAGACACGGCGTCGACCTTGGTTCGCTCAGACCGTGTCTGCCCCGCAGACTGTTCACTCCAAACCAACGCATTCAATTGGCGCCAGAGGTGCTGGTACACGACATCGAACGGGTCAAGGCTACTTTTTTTGCGCCGGCGGAGTCGCACAATTCGGAGTTTGATTTGTCTCTGATCGGCAGGCGCCAGCTCCGCAGCAACAACTCCTGGATGCACAACAGCGAGCGGCTGGTGAAAGGCAAAGCCCGTTGCACGCTGCTCATGCATCCGCAAGATGCCGCCGCACGAAATATTCAAAACGAACAGATAGTCCAGGTCGAATCCCGCGTTGGCAAACTCGACGTCGAAGTGGAAATTACTGACGAGGTGATGCCAGGGGTGGTCAGTATTCCACATGGGTGGGGGCACCACCGGCCGGGCTTGCGCCTGCAAACCGCCTGCAAACATGCCGGGGTCAGCATCAATGATCTCACCGACGAGCGCCTGGTGGACACCCTGTCCGGCAATGCCGCGTTTAGCGGCGTGCCGGTAAGAGTCAGGCCAAAACGAATCGTCTAAAAGCCAACTTTCTTCATGAAGGTTAGCTTTGGACCGGCGAAAGAAGACGCCAACCTTTTTGAAAAGGCGTCGCAGCAGAGTCCGAAAGGACAGAAAAATGTCGATCTTGCAGAAGTCTAAACAGGATCAAGAAAGGAGAATTCCGGATGAACCACCTGACGCCAAATGCAGAAGAATTGCAAAAATTCACTCAGCACCCGGACACTCAGCCCGTGGTGATGATCAATTTACTCAAGTTCAAAACAACGACCGCTGCTGGTGAAACCGGCCAAGAAGCCTATCAGCGCTACGCCCAGAACGTGGCGCCGTTGCTGGCCAAAGTGGGCGGGTGCTTGCTGTGGCAAGGCCAGGCGGACCAACTCATCATTGGTGGCCCGGAAGACCGGTGGGACCGCGTGCTGTTGGTTGGGTACCCTTCACGCGCAGCCTTTATGAACCTGGTCGAGATGCCGGAATTTCAGGTTGTGCAAAAAGACCGGCAAGCAGCTCTGGAAAGTACCGTTCTCATCGCAGCGACCACCGCAGGAAGCACACCATAAGGTTGCTTCGTCTCTACGAAAGGGAAAAAATGAAGGCAAAATCGGCTGTAGGATTGATTTTTCTGGTCTATGCTTGCCACCAAACGGTTGCGGCGCAGGAATGGAGTGTGTGGCGGAACCTCGGCAGGCGGGTAGCACCAGATTCGGTGAACCTGGCAGGACTGGTGGTGGGCGTGAATGAAGATGAGCGGCAGGAAGTCTTTGTGGAAAGCGAAGACGGCCGGCTTTGGCACATTTGGCAAAAGTACATCAACTCTGGTTGGAGCAAATGGTCAGCGATGGCTACGCCAGCGCCGCAGGTCAAATTGCGTGGTGGATTTGCAGTCTGGCAGAATGAAGATGGCCGACAGGAGCTGTTCGCCACCAGCGAGAGCGGGGCGCTCTGGCACGTGTGGCAGAAGGCGCCCAATTCAGGCTGGAGCAAATGGAAAAGTCTGGCCAGTCCTCCGGACGTTGAAGTAGCTTCTATTCCGGCCGTGGGGCGCAACGAAGACGGACGGCAGGAGGTCGCCGTATTCGGCAGCGACGGGGCCTTGTGGCACATCTGGCAGAAGGCGCCCAATGCCAGTTGGCGCAACTGGCAGAACCTTGGTGCGCCGGAAAGCGTGAACCTGACCTCATCTCCGGTGGGGGGCCAAAATGCAGACGGCCGGCTGGAGCTTTTCGCTGTCTGCAGCGACGGCGCTCTCTGGCACATCTGGCAAAAGCGGCCCAACGAAAGCTGGGGTAAGTGGAAGCGTTTGGGCAGTCCGGCGAACGTCAAGCTTGCCGGCAGGCCCGTCCTGTCTCAAAACCAGGATGGGCGAATGGAGATCTTCCTCCTGGCACAGGGTGGTGTGGTTTGGCACCGCTGGCAAACCCACCCAAATGGCGGCTGGAGCAAGTGGAAAAGCCTGGGTAGCCCGGCCACCAGCAAGCTGCTTTCTGTCCCCAGGCTGGGTCGGAACCAGGACGGTCGACTCGAGCTCTTTGCGATCGGGTCCGAAGGGGGGCTCTGGCATGTCTGGCAAAAAGCCCCGAACAGCGGCTGGAAGCATTGGAAGAGTCTGGATGCACCACAGGGAGTCAAACTTACGCCGCATTTGGGGGTCGGGAAAAACCAAGATGGCCGGATCGAGGCTTTCGCCATCGGCAGCGACCGCGTGCTCTGG
>JBHHYI010000089.1:0-17489 GCA_046757525.1 bacterium
CCAGTATGATTGGCGCAATTAAATGGTTAATACCTGTTTATTTTACTTTTTGCAATTCGTGAAACGATGTTGAAAAATGTAACGCCTCTCTTGGAATTTGACATATTTAGGGTTAGAGTAACCAATTTTTTCCAAATGTCTTATTTCAACCGGATTCCAAGATTAAGGCCGAGTACAAAATGGATTTCATCATTCAAATAGTCATCTACGGGTACTCTGAAAACCACACCAGGTCGAACAGCACCAAAACCCCTGCTCGCAGCCACGGCTACTTGATAAGCTGTGCGTCCTCGCCTATCGTACCTCTGCAGATGGAAAGTACTCCCATCCAGAAGATAGCGACCGGTGAGACCGCCGATGATGCAGACTTGCTCAATCTGGTACCCAAGCTGGAAGCCGTAGTCAAGTGTCTGAAAACCAGGCGGTCCGTACTCGCCGTCGACGCTACCGCCGCCGGACCACCCACCTTGCAGGTGAAGCAGGAAATCTGACCCAAGCTTGCTGCGGTATTTTAAGCGGGCCGTCGCCGTAAGGTCATAAAGCCGGAAGGCTTCAAAACGGTCGGGATCAGTAAACATCCCAATACCCGTAGCCCGCGACTCATCAAAGAACTCGTCCCTATCTGTTCCCAGCGGTAGGCGGAAGCCTAATTCAGCAAAAACCGGAAAAGCCTGTTTTTGGATTTCCACGCCCAGATACGGATTGCCGATTATCGTACTGGATTTAAATCGTTCGAGACCGAAATCATCCCTATACCCGTGGTGGGCTAACGGTAGGTCACCCACAATTGTAATGGTCTGCGAGAGGGAAAGGCCGCCGGTAAAAAATAGCACGGAAGTCGCAAAGGAACTGTTCGAGTCCACAAAATACGGCTTCAGAAATTCAACGGTTATGGATATTCCCCGGTGTTGCTCCAGCCAAATAGTTTGAGCCGAAAGCGAAGTGACAAAAAATATAAATTTTGATATGGCAAATAAGATTAACGTACTTCTCACAGCATCGCTCCATTTTTTGAAGATAAAATATTGCCTCAATGTCTGAAAACAAATTACACTTAATCTATTTTTCCCCACGTGGTTAGACTTTCATCATCTTCAAGTGTCAATCGAAGTTTACTACGGCTAATCCTAAAAACCTTATTATCTCCAGTTCGAACGTCAACGATTGTCAAAGTGGATTCATTAATGGAATAGGTACCGGAAGTTGCTTCTTCGTCGTACTTTTCCCCCTCTTCTGGAATTGTAGTTGTTATGAATATGCTAATCCATATAAAATTTTCATTGTCAAAATCTCGGTCAAACGAAAGCCAGCCAGTCATAGTTCGAGTCACCCCGTCTTCCATATCAATTGGCTCACCGGCATTAACTGTGATATTCTCTTCCTTATCGGTAAGGTTGAGCATCATCCAATTACCTTGCAATGCTTGGGGCGATAACGGATCGACACTACATCTAATCGAGGAGCTAAAAGCAGTGAATAAAACGAACAAGATTAATTTGTAAATTGTGGGTTTCATTTTTAATTTTTTTGTTGACTTTTAGCAAGTAGCGCGTTTGACACAAAACTCCTGAGATGCACAAAGTCTCGCATCTCCGGAAAAGTAGAAATCACGTATCTGAGGCGTGTCGGCTGAATTTGCTTTGTTAGGCACTTGTGTGCTCATTAGGACTTGCAGTTAGGCACGGGCTAAAGCCACGTGCCACACAGCTCTATATTGGTTTTGTCAAGGGTACCCGTGCGGTGACTTCTGCGAATGACCTGCAACTCCACCCAAGAATCCTCTTCTTAACTCCACAAAACCCCAATTGAAAATCCAATAGGCGCTGCAGCAGGCTTCATTCCATCCATCGTTGCAGACTGATGCGGTTTTTGCGTCCGTCTGCTAACTGTTAAGTCGTTTTTATATGATTTTAAAATAAATTTGACTAAAAAGAAAAAATCTCCCATAAAGTCATGACAGAAGATTTCGCACCTATGCCAAAGTCTGAAATTGATCAGAACCTCTTAAGGCGTAAAACTTGCAAATGCAATCAATCTTCGCCTTTTAGCGAAGGAGGGATCGAAATCGTCTTCCGCGCTATTGGTTAATCTGGTCGGAGTGCCTCCTGAGGCTGATACTGTCCAAATGTCACCATCAGCATGAAACGCAATCTTCTTGCTGTTTTTTGACCAGGATGGTTTAAAATGCTCACCACTTGTGACCTGGATTGGATTTCCCACAGGATTGCCTGCTTTGTCGACTCGAACTTTCCAGATGCCATTGCTTTCAACAACACTAAAGGCAATCCACTTACCGTGGGGAGACCAGACCGGACTATCAGCTTCTGAGCCACTTGGCAAACCTGAAAAGACCGTGGTTTCCGTGCCGTCCTTCAGACTGATCGTCTTAACCACATCGTCTTCGCGATCCATGAAAACCAGGCGCTTACCATCAGGGGACCAGTCCAGAGATAAACCGCCTGCCCTAATAAGCCGCCGGCTTCCTCCGCTGGCCCTCACGACGTAGATATTAGGAGGATCGCTGACGGGAGCATTGTCAAAGGCGATCAGTCGCCCATTTGGTGACCAGGAAGCATCATTGCCACCTTCAGCTCCTTGCAGCGGGCTACTTTGTCCCGTTTTCACAGACGTAATGAAAATTGCATGTCCCAAAGCTGCGGGTCCACCGACAACATCATGAGCGATCTTTTTTCCGTTAGGCGACCAGTTTGGATCAAACTCATCCGCATTTGAAATGCTTGATATTTGACGAATTTTGCTAGTTTTAACATCGATACTATAAATGTCAAAGCTCTGTGTTGAGATGATTCCGCGGTGTTTCAACATACCTAATAGGTCATCGACTTCGGTTGATGTCGAGTCCGGGGCGATTGGATTATCCTCCTTATTGCAACTTACCATTAATACAGCAACTAAAACTGCAGTGAGTGTTAAACGAATTTTGTTCATGGTAACCTCCCGTGTTATTGGGTCGTAATGTCAAAAGTTTTAAGAAACTTGTGATATGTGAATCTCCCATTACAAACAAAGTGCCAGAAAAATTCTATCGTCATCAAAACTTAGTAAGCAATTATAAAAAAAGCAGTTATGGTAGGAAGTTAAAAGGATTGACAGTGGAGGAGACAAGTCAATAAATTCGCAAAAAATTATAGTCCTGAGAAGACAGTTTGTTTTTAATGAAGTTATGTTCGCAAACAATTAGAGGATTTTTGCGGCCGGCTCGCAAATGTTAAAGTGGGAAGTTGGAATCCCCGAATTCATAAGTCGGTTTTATTTCCGGTTTGCGATTTCGGGTTGGCGATGCTCAGTTTTGCCATTTTATATCGTAGGGTCTGCTCGGAGATTTTCAGAATGCGCGCGGTCCTGGACTGGTTCCAATTATTTGCTTTTAGCGCGCCCCTGATAAGCTGCTCTTCGTATTCGGACAAGCTATCGTGTAGGGATTTACCTGCCTGATGCTGAGACGCTTTGTGTCTTCCTATTTCCCTCCTCAAGTCGGGAGGTAGAACGTCGGGATGTATGATGGGCGTCTCTTTAGAAGCATGGGTCAGCAATCGCTCAACAAAGTTTTCCAGCTCCCGGATATTGCCCCCCCAATGCCTTTGTTTCATAAAATCCAAAGTCTCTTCATGAAAGGACTCTGCTTGCTTGCGCTGTTGCGAGGCAAGCTTTCGGAGGAAGTGATTGGCCAGAAGGGGAATATCTTCCTGCCGATCGTCCAATGATGGCACCTGAATAGGGTAGACGTGAAGACGGTAAAAAAGATCTTCGCGAAACTTTTGATCGTCAACCAGTTGACGCAACGGAGCACTGCTGGCCGAAATGACGCGAACATTTACTTTGCGCATGTGGTTACTGCCAAGGGGGCGTACCTCACCTTCTTGCAATACGCGCATTAATTTGACTTGCATATCCAGAGGTAAGTTTGCAATTTCGTCCATAAACAACGTACCTTCATTAGCTTCCTCCAGCAACCCTTTTCTATCAGTTGCAGCACTGGTGAAGGCACCTTTGATGTGACCAAAGAGTTCACTCTCGATCAGGTTTTCTGGAATGGCACCGCAATCGATGGCCACAAAAGCATGATCGTGCCGTGCGCTGAACCGATGAATAGCCCGAGCCACAAGCTCCTTGCCCGTGCCACTCTGACCTTCCAACAGAACTCGCACATCGCAACGAGCGACTGCCTCGATGGCCTTAAGCAATTCAATGAATTTTCTGCTCTTGCCCAAAAGGCCCAGCGCTTTGTATTTTGTCCGTAGCGCAGTTTCGGGCATAGCCACTTCAAAATATTCTTGAATTTTTTGTACATTTCGCAAATGAGGTGCGGCTATGGTGGCGAATTTTTCAAGATAAGAGAGATCCTCTTCAATCGAATGCCGCCACACTTTTTGCTTGAAAACAAGGAGGGTTCCCAAAATGATGCCTTCGCACCGAAATGGAACTCCCAGGGCTGAATCTATAGGGCTGTCCTTAAAAAGGTGTTTTCTGAATTGCGGATCCGTTTTGAGGTTCGCGCTCACGAATCGTTTTTTATTTTTGATGATCCAGCCGCTCAGGTGCGTTTGTACCTCCTGGAGTTGTCGTTGGCTGTATTGGTGACCTTGCATAAGAATGGTTTTCACCGTTTCCCGCGTGCGCGGATTGATCATCATGATCGAGGCCGTGTCGGCGTGCAGCAAAGTGGCAGCCTTTTGAGCGACCAGCCGGAGGATTTCGTGAAAATCGCTCTGCTGACCGAGCATGGTTCCCAGTTCAATGAGCCTTGTCAATTTTTGATTTTCTAATTCTAAGGTGGCCAGGCTCATCCTTTGGCTTCCTGAACCGGATTTGTCTTTTCTAATAAACACTTGCACAATTCTTACCCCATCAGTTTGCAACAATTGGTTTCAATTCTGAAAGGTGCGCCCTGGTGTAAACGAGCTCTGGCAAATCGCTGTCAGCGTTTTGCCAAATGTCAATTAATGTTTCATAATTTTTCACAGCTAAATTCGGTTGCCCCAACTGTTCATATACCCTACCGAGCAGGTAGAAGCTCTTAGCATAGTACCTTGCTCGTGTACTTCGCAAACTAAAGGAAAACTTTTGAAATTCAACCAGGTAGCTTAGCGCATTTTTGAATTCTTCAGCTTGAAATTTGCACTTTGCTAAAGGGTAAAGAACAAAAAGCTTTCGCCACGGTTCGGCAGCCATTAAGACTTTGGCTGCATACTTATCTGCTTCGTTGCACTCGCCTTTCACGCTATGAAAAAATGCGCGATTGGAATTTACTGTTACTGCGCCAATTTTCAGCAAGCTGTCTGCCATGGCATAATCGCCATGATAGACATAGAGATCAAACAGATTCGCAAGATATGATCCGGATAAAATGCTATTTCTGAAGCCGAAAGTCTTGTTAACTTCCCGCCACGCACGCGCAATATCATGCCAGCCGTCCACAACAAGAAGCGCTTTGCGTATGTGCGTGATGGCCGCACTGGTCGTGTCTCTTTCCTGCCAATATAGCTTAATTTCTCTCTCGCACATCTCTATCGCATTGCGATATTGCCCGGTCAGGTTGTACAAAACTCTGAGCCCGCTATAGCCAATATGCTTTGATCTTGATGGCTGTCCGTCCTTGACCAGTGGCACGAGCTCCCGTTCGGCCAAATCATACTTTCCCTGAATCATATAAAGATTTGCGATGATGGAGGTAAACTCGTTTTCCTGGGGAAATAATTCGCGCACCTGCTTGATCCTTTCTATGCCCTGTTCATATCTCCCAACTGCTGCATACGCATTTGCCAGCAGAGAGTATGCTTCCGGCGATGCTGTAACGGCTGCATATTGCTCGGAAGTTTCAAGCATCGGTTCAAAATCCCCAATGTCGCGGAAAGTTCTGACCAAATGCTGTAATGCACGTTCATGTGTCGGATCGATTGACAGCACATTATCCAGATATTTTAATGCTCTTGGATAATCTCCGGTGTGATAGGCGCCATCGCCAAGAATAAACATCATTTCCTTTTCCCCCGGGTAACGTTTTTCCATTTCCTTGAGTGCCACAATTGCTGCGGGCCATCCGCCAGCATAAACCCGGTCATACTCCGCGCGAACCAAGAATCTTTCTTTTTCCGGTATGCGGTCGATCAGTGCCATCGCTTTTTGTATCATATATTCATAATCTATCGGTTCGCTATTCCACCAAAGACTGATGTAAGACAGACGATAATATGGCAACCCAAAAGTCGAATCAAGAACAATGGCTTTTTCGAATTCTTCTTTGGCTTCTTTGAATCTAAGTTTGTTAATAAACTGCTCACCTTGAAAATAATGTTGATAGGCTTTTAGGTTGGTCGTGGTTACGTCTGCAACTTTTTGGCTTACAGCCTGAATTTGGTCATGTTCCTCACTTAAGCCTTTACGCGTCTCTTCAGCTATGTTATCAATCATCCTGAGAATACTTTCGTGGCCCTGCCCTTGCTCTCTCGTGGCCAGGAGATATTCCTCCCGGTCTAAATCAAGTACTTTAACATCCATGGTATAAAGTCGGCCGAGTTTACGCACACTTCCTGTAACCATGGCCTTCACCTTAGCCTTTTGGCAGATTTTCCTTCCGAGTCCTTCATCGATACGGTCAACTTCATCTATGCCAATCTGCCTAAGAATATCAAACATGCGTGAACGAGGGAGCACAGCAAGACGGCGGGATTGCTGCAAGGCAGTGGTAAGCAGACCCGAGAGACCGTCCAATTCCTTTTCATTTGTTTTATTTGCAAAGTCAACAACAGCGATTGTAATGGGTTTCTCGGTTTCGTTTTGGTGAGAGAGGAAATAGCCAGTGATTCTAATCATTGCAGCAATGAGGAG
Organism: bacterium; assembly: GCA_046757525.1. GTDB lineage: Bacteria > Zhuqueibacterota > Zhuqueibacteria > Oceanimicrobiales > Oceanimicrobiaceae > JBHHYI01. The sequence goes on from JBHHYI010000089.1 coordinate 6,850, forward strand.
CAGGGCTAAGAAAGCGAAAATTGCTGCGCGCTTCTTGTGTCGCTTAACTGTTTTTGTCGTACTGGGCTGTTGAGGTCGCGCCGAATCACCTCTTGTCACCCTTTTCAAATCCTCGCGAAGATCTTTCATGTTCTGATATCTGGTCTCAGGATCTTTATCCAAAGCCTTGTCCACGATCCACTGCAATGGCTCTGCAGCCTGTTTGGCATCTGCCAGCGGTTTGGGTTCCTGATTTACAATCGAGAATATGACCGCAGCGTCGTGATCACCTTGAAACGGCGTTTGTCCTGTGACCATCTCATAAAGCAGCACCCCTAATGACCAGATATCCGTGCGTTGGTCAACCTCTTCGCATCTTACTTGTTGTGGCGACATGTACGCGATAGTGCCCAACGCGGTACCGGTTTTGGTGAGCTTGGTCGTGCCTGCTAACTTGGCCAGGCCGAAATCAATGATTTTCACCTCTCCACGCTTTGTAATGATGATGTTGGCTGGTTTAATGTCGCGGTGCGTCATCCCCGCGGCGTGCGCCCGTGCCAGCCCTTCTGCAACTTGTTCGGCAATGTTCACGGCCTCCTCGATCTCAAGCGGTCCGCCCTCGAGTCTTTCACTGAGTGTCCGGCCCTCGTAGTAGGCCATGACGATAAACAGTTGGCCGTTCTCGTCTTCGTCGATTTCATGGATGGTACAAATATGGGGATGATCCAGCGCCGAAGCCGCTTGCGCTTCCTGGATAAATCGATCGACGACTTCACCGTTGTGGGTTAGCTCTTGCGGAAGAAACTTGAGGGCAACGTGGCGCTTAAGTTTGGTATCCTCGGCTTTGTAAACAACGCCCATGCCGCCCTGGCCGAGTTTTTCCGTGATGCAGTAATGGGAAATTCGCTTACCAACCATTGTAAACAAAACTGTTGGGTTAGTTCACTTTAGGCCCAGCGCCAGGAAATGTGAGTTGAATTTAGGTGAAGTGTGGCCGAAGTGTCGGGTAGAGGACGCTTGAGTATTTTCCTATTTAGAAATAGTACACAAAATTTCCAACAAAGTCAAGCGTAATTGGCTTTGCTGAAACATTGCTTCAGCTTGTACCGCTGAATTTTTCCGGTGTCTGTCTTGGGCAGCTCGTCGATGTAAGCGATCCAATGGTATTCTACAGCAGAAAGGGGTTGCTATTTTACATTTATATGCGTATAATAAAAAAAAGAATACGTACAAAAAGGAAGAATATGAAAGCGAAACTAAACTTGACCATTGAAGAAGAGCTGATTCCTCTTTGCAAAGAGTATGCACGGGCCCAAAATATGTCGGTTTCACAGCTCGTTGAGACATTATTACGGCAGGTGACGGCGAAAGAAGAAGCAACATTTTCCGAGAAATGGCGCGGGCGCTTTCAGGCTGCCCGAAAGCATGGTGCAAAATATGATAAACTGGCCAAACGTTATTTGTCGTGATTGCCCTGGTTGACACCGACGTCTTAATAGATGTTGCCCTCGATCGAAAACCTTTTTCAGATCATTCTTCCGCACTATTAGACGCTGCTCAACGACGTTCTTTCCATGCTTTTGTCGCCTGGCATTCCATATCGAATTTCTATTATATTGTTGAGTCGTCGACTGAGACGGCCAATGCGAAAAATTTCATCATAGACTTGTTGAAGTTCGTCGAAGTGGCTCCTACTGCAACGAAAGACGCCCTTTATGCGGCGCAACTACGTCTAACAGACTTTGAGGATGCTTTACAAGTGGCGGCTGCCAGGGCATGCAAAGCTGAGTTAATTGTCACCAGGAACGTGAAACATTATAAGGGGAGCCCGACCCCGGCTCACACGCCTGCAGGATTTCTGCGACATTCTCTGCCGTGAGACTTTGTGCAAGTAGACGATTGGGTTGCAGAGAATGGCCTTGCGACGGTCGATGGAATCATCTGGTGAGTGTCTTTAAGCTGGCCTTTGCCTCAGCTTGTACCGCTGAATCTTTCCGGTGGCCGTCTTGGGCAGCTCGTCGACGTAAGCGATCCAGCGCGGGTATTTGAAGCCGGCAATGCGTGCTTTGACGAAGGCACTGAGTTCCTGGCTTAAATCCTCGGAAGGCTCGTGGCCCGATTTCAAGACCACAAAGGCTTTGGGTTTTAGCAGGCCAGTCTCATCCGGGGCGCCGATGACACCGCTCTCGAGCACAGCCGGATGCTCGGCCAGCGTGTTTTCAATTTCGATGGGGGAAACCCACATGCCGCTGACTTTTATCATGTCGTCTGATCGACCCTGGTAGTGGAAATAGCCCTCTTCGTCCTTGCAGTATTTGTCGCCGGTGCGAATCCAATGGCCGCTGATGGTCTCCTTGGTTTGCTGGTGCTGGTTCCAGTAATACGCGCAGATGGAATCGCCCCGAATCCACAGATCACCGACCTCACCTGTGGCCACTTCCTGGCCATTCTCGTCAACGATTTTGGCTTCGTAACCCGGCACGATTTTTCCCGATGTGCCAGGCTTCACCTGGCCAGGGCGGTTGGAAATAAAAATGTGCAATGCTTCGGTGGAGCCGATGCCGTCGAGAATCTCGACGCCGAAGCGCTCGTGCCATTGTTTGTAGAGTGCTGGTGGCAAGGCTTCGCCGGCAGAGACACACAGTCTTAAACTCGAGGTGTCGAACCGCGCCGCGTCTTTGTAGTTCAATAGGGCTGCGTAAGCCGTCGGGACGCAGTAGAAAATACTGGGCTTGTAACGGTCGATGAGGGCGTAGAAGCTCTCCGGGTCGGGCTTGCCAGGGTAGAGCACGGTGGAAGCGCCCACGGCAAAGGGAAAGTAAAGCGCGTTGCCCAGACCGTAGGCGAAGAAGAGCTTGGCCACCGAAAACATGCGGTCATTTTCCTGGATTTGCAGAACTTGCTTAGCGTAGGTCTCAACGCAGAAGAGCATGTCGTGCTGCAGGTGTACCGTGCCTTTCGGAAAGCCAGTAGTGCCCGAGCTGTACAGCCAGAAGCAGGCATCGTCTTTGGTCATTGTTTCTGGTGCTAATTTAGCAGAGGCGTGCTCCAGCAGGTCTCGATAATCGTGCACCTGGAGTGCGTCGGGAAGTCCCTGGGTCTCGACTTCACCGACCACCATTAGGTGTTCGAGGTAACGCGCGTGTGGCAAAATGGGAACGACTTTCGCCGCCAAAGGTGCGCTCACCACCAGAACGCGGGCGCGGGTATCGTTCAATAAGTAGACATACTCGTCAGGCTGCAAAAGCGTGTTTGCGGGGACAGGCACGGCCCCAATTTTGATGCTACCGAAGAAGCTTGCCACGAAAGCGGGAGAGTCCAGGAGGAGCAACAGGACCCGTTCTTCCACACGGGTAGCCAGCGCTTCCCGCAAGGCGTTGCCAAACCGGTTGACCTGATCGTGAATTTCCTGGTAGGTATACTCGCGGCCGTCGCCGGCATCGATGACGGCGACGTGGTTGCCGCGCCCCTGCCGGAGGTTGCGATCCACGAAGTAGTCGGCAGCGTTCATTTGGTCAGGGATTTGGAACATGGGGACCCTCCTTGAATAAACGTTGACATTGACAAATAATTTGGCTAATTTTTATTTGACATTAATGCCTATTCTTGAGCAACTGGCTTGGAGTTTATTCGCTTAATTCATGATCAGAGTTATGAAATCTGACTCAAAACTAAAAGGATGAAACGATGTTGGATATAAAAAAACAGTATATTATTGATGAAAGCAACAAAAAAATTGCAGTTCAGATTGATCTACAAACATTTCAAAAAATTGAAGAGATACTTGAAAACTACTCTTTGGTTCACCTTATGAAAGAAAATGAAGGCGAAGACACTTTAGATTTGAATCAAGCCAAAGTATTTTACCAGGCATTAGAAAAAGCAGATTGAAAGTAAAGTACCGCAAGAAGTTTCTCAAAGAACTATCCGCCATACCTTCGAAAACCAGAAGGACGATAGAGAGGTTTGTATTTAACGAAGTCCCGCAACTTGCATCAATTCTCGAAACAGGGAAGATAGAGAAGATGAAAGGTTATTCTTCATAAAGGCTCGTTTTGGTGCATACAGGGTCGGTATCAAAATCGAAAGGGACACAGTGACTTTTGAAAGAGTTCTGCACAGAAGAGATATCTACCGTTTTTTCCCCTAAAATTGCCCAACATCCAATCCAAATAATCCCTCATCTCACTGCCGTCGCCGGGCACACCTCGGAAAATGCGCAGTATTTGCAATCCAGGAAGCTCGGTTTGGCGGTGTAGTCGCGTGAGCGAATACCCTGGGCGGCCTCCTGGATTTTGGCTGTGAACTTCACTACCTGTTTTTCCGTGATTGCGGTTTTGCCCACCAGGCCGGTTTCAATGAAGTGAAGCTCTAAAGCCTTGGGCATTTGCCCTTCGATTTGGTTGTAGGCAAATGCGTAGATGAACAACTGTAAGCTGTTCTGTGCCCGTCGGTCGGCAGCTTCCTGGGTGTGCACTTCTGACGACTTGAAGTCAACGATGTAAACCTCGCCGTCGCGAATGTCGACCCGGTCCCAACGACCCACGATGCGGTTGTTCTGCAGCATGAAGCTGAAATCTTTTTCAATCAGCGTGGGTTCCCAGGGTGAGGCCTCCTGTTCGGCATAAAAGCGTGTTAGCGATTCCCGACCCACCCGCAAGCGCTCTTCCTCGTGCTCGCGCGTGAGAAAGCCCTCGCTGAGCCAGTTTTTTTCAAACACGCGAATGAGGTCTTCCACGCCCACTTCGCGGCCGCTCATTTTCCTGCGGTGGTATTCCTTAATGGCTTCGTGAATCGCCCGGCCGTAAATGACCGTGTGGTGTGGCAGAATGGGCACTTTCAGAATGTGAACGTACTTGTATTTCAACGGACACGTCAAGTAGTCGTCGATCTGGTAGTGGCTGAGACTGACGATCTCGTGGTCTGGAATGTGCTCAGGTGCTTTCAGGGAAGCCTTGCTCACCGGGGCAAAGCGTTCGATGGTTTCCAGGGGCGACGCTTTGGTGTACTGGTCGTCGGCGCGCGGTTGGTCCAGCGCTTCCAGGACGAACTGGCTGACTTTGCGCGTTCTGACGCCACCGTAATCGCGGGCGCTGGTTAAATAGAGCTTGTGCTGGGCCCGCGTCATACCCACGTAAAACAGCCGCCTCTCTTCCTGCAAATGAAAGTCGCCCGCGGGTAGCTGGTCTTTGATCAAAGCATCGGGAAGATCCAGAGGGTCTCTGCGTCTTCTCGTCGGGAACTTCTGGTCGACCAGGCTGACCATGAACACCACCGGGAACTGCAGCCCCTTGGCTTTGTGGTAGGTCAGAACGTTGACCACGTCTTCGTCGGTATCCAACTCTGCGGTGGAAGGATCATCTCCGGCATCGATTAAAGCGTCCAGGTGCGTGACGAATGCGGCTATGCGGTCCTGGCCAGCGATCTCAGAATAGCGGCGCATGGTGGTAAAGAACTTGGCGATGTTTTGAATCTTAAGGTCTGATTCAACCGAATCTACGGAAGTCAATTGTTCCAGATAACCGCTGTCTTTGAGGAAACGGTAGAGCACCACGTAGGTAGGTTCGGTGCGCGAAAGTTGTAAGTACTTGTCCAGGTCTTGCAAAAGTTTGTCCAAAGTGGCTAAACTTTCCGGACTCAGTTCTTCTAACTCCGGGTAGTTCTCCACGTGCTTTAGGACATAGTGCAAGGTTCGGTTGGAACGGTAGGCCACGTTCAGACAGAGCGTAATGTCCTGCATCGGAAAGCGATAGACATCCGAAATGGCCAGGTTGAACAGATTGATCGGATCCTTTAGGTTGCTGATCACGCGCAAAAAGCTCAACAGCAACCGAATTTCTTCTCTTTGGTAGAGGCCGCGATTTCCCGTGAATTGAAACGGCAGCCCGTAATAATCCAGGGTTCGCAGGAAGGGCCTGGCATCGTTGTTGGCCCGCACCAATATGGCGAAATCTTTGTAGTGGTGCGGGCCGGCATCGACCTTTTCCCGGATGAGTTTGACCACGCCGTCAGCTTCGCTGGTCAGGGTGTCGAAGTGCAAATGTTCCACGGCTTGCTCGCCTGGCGTTTGTGCCTCGAGCTTTTTGTTTATCTGGTTCTTAACTTCCAAACGGTCGGGGTTGTTGTGGCGGATGAGCTTGTACGCAGCGTCTAAGATCACCTGAGTGGAGCGGTAGTTTTTCGTTAGCACTACCTGCTTGGCCTCCGGGTAGACCTCGGTAAAATTCAAAATGTTGCTGATGGCTGCACCGCGAAATTTGTAGATCGATTGGTCGTCGTCGGCTACCACGGTAATGTTTCTGTGATTTTGCGCCAACAGGTGCACCAGTTGGAACTGGGCATAATTGGTGTCCTGAAACTCATCGACCAGAATGTACTTGAAGCGCTGCTGGATTTCTTTTAAAGCCAACGGGTGCTCGCGAAACAATCTCAGCACCAGACCGATCTGGTCGCCAAAATCCATTTTCCCGTGGGCGGCAAGCTGTTGCTGGTATTCGAGGTAGGTCTGCGCCAATTCCATCTGTTGGGCGGCCAAGTCCGCCAATTCCTGGTTCTCAGGTTCTGCCTCAGATTGAGTCTTGAGTGTCTCAGCATAAGTCAAATATTCTTCCGGAGTCACATCTTCGTCCTTGGCACGGCTGAACAATCCCAGCATGGCCGCGATGAATTTATCCGGCACGCCCAACGGCCGATAATACTTCAACGGGAATTCAAACAGCCGTTCTTTGAAAAAGATGACCTGTTCCGGTTGGGAGAGAACCTGAAAGTCCGAGGTCAGGCCCAGATTGAAAGCATATTCTCGCAGAATGCGGTCCCCAAAGGCGTGGAAAGTCGAAATCCAGAGTGCAGCAAAGCCGTAAGGCAGCAGAATGTCCACGCGTTCTTCCATCTCAGCGGCGGCCTTGTCGGTAAAGGTCAGGGCCAGAATTTGCTCCGGTTTGGCCTTCTTGGCGGCGATCAAGTGGGCGATTCGGTAGGTGATGACTTTGGTCTTGCCAGTGCCGGCTCCCGCAACGATGAGCAAGGGGCCTTGATCGTGGCACACGGCTTCCTGCTGTTCAGGGTTGAGTTTCTCTAACGATTTGATCGGCACCAGATCGATGTCCAATTGTTTCATGTTTGTTTGGTCCAAGGTGTTTGGTACGCATTTTGCTTAACGCTGGGCGTTTAAAGAATCAGCCTGCTTTGACTCTCACCCGTGAATTTCTTTAATAGTTGGAAATTAACGTTTCTCACAACAGAAATCAATAAATATCTTAAACTAAATCGGATTGGTATTTGGCATTAAGCTTCGCAATTTCGGATGAATGTGAAATCGTTTCAGAATAGAAGCGGCCATTTTGTTTGGTTGCTCCTCTATTTAATCGCTTCCTGTTCAATCGACCATGGGATCGATCCCGTGCTCGAGGTGCCGACCATCAAAGGCAAATTGATCTTTACAGGCGAAAAACCTGCGAACACCGAAGGGATCGTCGTGGTGGCTTCCAGAACTTTCCCGCCTTCTGATTTGGTGGAATTGACCAGCACCAAGAGCAAAATCCTGGTTCCGCGTTCGGACACGCTCGGTTATGAAATCGTGCTGCCCAACTTTGGCAGCTTTGCCGCGGTGGGCGCGGTTTGGTTGGGCAAAGACGAACCTTTGACGTTGTCAAATGTGTTGGGCATTTACGGCGTCTCTTTAGCCAACGGTCTTTCGTTGCCGGATACGGTGACGGTGACGCCCGAGCACCCGGTCGCCGCCGGCGTGGACATCGTCGCCGATTACGGGCGCGTCACCGGCGATGCCTTTATTTTGGGACGCATTCATTACTCGGGCGATTGGCCCGCCAACACACAAATACTGGCCATCGCTGCCTTTGACAAAAGACCTCTGAGCCTGCCGGAATTTATTACCAATCTGAGGGCTATCAACACGCCGCTACCCATGAATGTGTCTCAATTCGATTACAAACTGCCTGTTCCCACCGGAACTTTTGGCTACATCGCTTTGCTCTGGCTGGCTCAAGGGGCTGATTTTGCAGACTTTAAAGAGCTTGGCTTCTACGAGACCACAAGAGGTTCAGGGATTCCGTCGGCCGTCACCGCGGCCAAAGGCGACACGCTCAGAGGCGTCGATCTGTTCATTGATTTTTCTCAATTGGATTTGGATTAATGAGGATTATCCAGGGAGGTGTTAAATCTATGAATCGCGGATTGATTTCCATGCAGATTTCCTTCAAGCGGCTGATGCTGCTTTTTGGAATATTCTTGTTCCTGGTGTTTGTGGATTTAACTTTTGGACAAAGCCGAGGCACTATTCGGGGCTTGGTCGTTGACTCGAAAGACGACCAACCCCTCATTGCAGCCAATGTGGAGGTTTTGCAGACTGTTTTTGGGGCCAGCACCGATGCCCGGGGGCGTTTCATTATTTACGGCGTGCCGACCGGCAAGTACACCCTGCGCATCAGCAGAATCGGTTACCGCGGCGCAACGGTAGCTTCTGTCGACGTGTTTGCTGGCGAGTCAGCGGAGGTTCATGTGCCCCTGGTGCAGACACCCATCGATTTCAACCCGGTGGTGGTAACAGCAGAAAAGAGACCGCAACGGCTGGAGGACTCCCCGAACAGCATTTCGGTGCTGCCTTTCTCAGAAATCGAATCGCGCAACAGCCTGCGCCTGGACGAAGCCCTGGAGATGGTGCCGGGAGTTTATTTCATGAAAGAGGACATCAATATCCGCGGCTCCACCGGTTATCGGGCAAACTCAGCAAACCGCGTTCTGGTAGCGGTGGACGGAGTTCCAGTGATGACCAGCGACATTGGTGGCATTAGCTGGGACGTTTTGCCCATTCTTGACGTCGATAGGGTGGAGGTGGTCAAAGGCGCGGGTTCGGCGCTGTGGGGCTCCTACGCCATCGGTGGCGTGGTGAACATCATCACCCGCAAGCCCTCAGCCAGGGGGCGCTTCAGTTTTCGGTTTACCGGGGGCGTTTACGACCGGCCGTCCGAAAGCGTCTGGAATTGGGCGCCGCACCGCACCCTTGGCTACCATCGCACCGATCTTGGTTACAGCAAGGCCATGGGGCGTTTGGGCGTGCAATGGTATTCCAGTTTTTACAAATCGACCAGCGACCGCAAGGATGGGAAATTTGAGAAGATAAATATTAGCGGAAAGGTGAGCTATCGCTTCGCAGACAGCTCCACGTTAACCCTGTACGCCTCCTATCTGCGGGATCATTCAGCCATCTTTGTGCAGTGGCTTTCACCATTCCGAGGGGATTCCACCAATGCAAATCCTGCCCAACTCTTTCATCCCTTGGTGCCCAGTGACAGGGGCAATTTGTTGCGCCTGAGTTGGTTGAATGCCTACTTGCAATACCGGCGGCCGCTTTCTGCCAAAAGCAGTTTTAAGGTTCGGCTTTCTTTGTTGCATTCCATGCTGGGAAATCAATTTCAACTAACCGGAGATTTTTTCCCCGCAAATGGGTTGGGCGGCGAAGTCCAGTTCAACTGGTTCCCGCACCACAAACATTTTGTAACCGTCGGCAGCGAATTCAAGCTAAATCTGGTCAAGGGCGTTTTTTTTGGCGGCCAGCACACCGAGTACTTGTTAGCACCTTATTTTCAAGACGAATGGCGCGTTTCCAACCAATTGCGGCTCACCGCCGGTTTCCGCTTTGACCGCAACGAACTCCTCGGAGGCCCGGTGGAACATCAGTTTAGTCCGCGGCTGGGTCTCAATTACAAACTATTTCCGGGCCTCATCGTTCGGGGTTCGGTGGGACGCGGCTTTCGGGTGCCTACGGTGGCTGAACGCACCGTTCGCTTTGACACCGACAATTTCGTAGTTAAACCAAATCCGCAGTTGCAAGCCGAAAGCTCCTGGTCTTATGAGATTGGGTTTCGCAAACCGTTTTGGAGCAGCGGTTTTTTTGATTTGGCCTTGTTTCAAAATGACTACACGAATCTGATCGAGCCCCAGCCTGATTTCTCACAATCAGGCACGGCCGTGGTAATTAACTTTCAGAATCTGGACAGGGCTCGCATTCGAGGGGTTGAATTCGCTACGGGCATCCGCTGGTTTCGCAATCGATTGGGCCTGCGCGGCAGTTTCACCTACCTGGACGCGAAAAACCTGGCGTCGGGCGAGACGCTGGCCTATCGACCGCGCTGGCTGGCCCAGGTCAATCCCTCTGCTCATATCGGTCCCATCGAATTGCGGGCCGACTACCGCTTTGCCAGTCGCCTGGAGAGCGTGGAGATTTATCCGCAGGACCAGCGGGTCGGACAGCACGAATTAAACCTGCGTTTGCTCTATCATCTTAAAACCCTCACTTTCGTAGCCGGTGCAAACAACGTGCTGAACTACAACTACACCCAGGTGGAACGAAATTTAGGCGAGATCCGCAATTTCGTGTTCGCTCTGCAGGGACAGTTGTAGCGCCTAAGAATCTCATTCTCGCCAGGGTGCTCCCTTCCTTTTTGAATTCATTTGTAAAGCCTCAGTCTTCGTGAGGGGACCTCACTGGGGTGTCCCAAAAGGCCATTTTTCTGTCATTCCCGCGAAAGCGTTTTGACGTCAACCTAAGAGATTTTATCTATCAAAAATATTATCTGAGGTTCAAGTTTCTACTAAAGTTCTTTTCGAAAAAAATGGATTGTCATTTCGACCCGGCAGCCGCC
>JBHHYI010000090.1:0-17485 GCA_046757525.1 bacterium
GGATTCTTTGCCGGAGTTCCTGTTTTGATTCGACTCTGATTCTATTGAGAACAGCTCTTGCTCGGTATACGACAAAGAATACTCCATTCTGTTTCTACCCTGAATATACAATCGGTCAAGCCAGTCAGAGGCCCGGCCCTTGACGGGCGCCCGACGGATATGATCGACTTCCATTTCACAGCCCGTGAACCACGATCCGCCCGCTGGAAGCCACGGAAGCCTTGCTGGGCGCATACATGGCTTCGGCGCTGATGGGTGGCAGAATGAAGCTGCCCTGCGTCACCGCACGCAGACCGTAGTAAAACTTCGCCGTTTGTCCGTAACGGAAATTGCCAAACAGCAGCATGCGGTCGTCGCGGATGTCCATGTACATGGGTCGGTAGGCCCTCTTGCCGATCCAATCGATGCCTTTTCGCGATTGCAGTCGGGGATTCTCAATCTCCAGTCCCGCGGGCAGCAGATCCACGGTGGCCACATTTTCCAACGACTCTGTGAGCGACTTCACGGTAATCTCTGCGATTACGAGGTCGCCCTGGTGCAAGCTGTCGGCGTCAATGGGGCGGCCATTTTCATCGAGGTAGCGACGCCGCACCAGGAGGTCGTGGTCGTACTCATCGACGGTCAATTTAGACGGAAGACCCTCCGCCCGCCAGTAGTAATAGCACGTGCCTTTGCCTTTGATGGCAATGGCGGCTTCTTTGCCGGCCCAGTCTTTGCCGGAAAAATTCTGATCATCGGTGTCGAACTTTGAATACAGCTCGCCACCAATGGTGACGGTCCCGGTGTAATTCCCCCCGGTTTGCTTGCGCAAAATCTTGCCCAATGCCACAAACGCGAAAGCGTTTTCCTGGGTGGTGTACCAGCGCATTCTTTTTGACGCTGCCCCGGTCAGCTCTTTAACTAAAAGGGGCACCATCGGGTGTTTGTCGTCCACCTCGGCGAGAATGTCGAGCATGATCGCTTTGGCGCGCACCGAGGAGTTAAAATTTCTGCCGCTTTCCCGCCTCCTCTCTGCTTTGATTGGCACCACGGTCCTGGGCAAGAGCGTTCTCGAGGTTTGCAGGTCGCCCGACAGGGCAAAAGCCCCGGCCAACTGGTACTTGGAATACTCCCGCATTTTGTCCAGAGCATTGTTCTTCAAATACAGCATGGTGCTTTTGTCCGGCTTGCCAGCCAAGGCGAGCACGTAGCAGGCGTACGCGGCCGTCTGGTAGGTGTACGAGTCATTGCTGCGGTAGCTGCGGGTAAAATTGCGCAACGCGTCGATCAGCCGGTTGTAAACCCGGTCCGACACCACGTAGCCGGCCCGGCGCGCTTCCACGAGAAAATGTGAGGCGTAGACCGAGCTCCAATTGCTGACGTACTCGCCTGTTGGCCAATAAGAAAACGCCCCTGACGCCAGTTGCATGTTTTCCAACTTGTCGATCCCCTCTTCCAGGTAATAGTCGGCGCTGTTACGGTTGAAAAGTTCGGGTTCGGCCAGGCGCGCCAGGTCGTTGAAGTAGAGCAGCGGGAACAGCCTGGAGGTGGTTTGCTCAACACATCCGTACGGGTAGCGCAGCAGATATTGCAGGCTGCCGGCAAACTGCACCGCCGGGAACGATGAAATCGTCAGCGAGAAGCTGGTGGTTCCCTGGATCCAATCCGAGGGGAATTTAAAGGCAGCAGGCGTGTTTTCGACCAGAGAGCCGCTGCCTGAGAGCGTGACAAAGGGCACGGGCGGCCGCAGGGGAACTGCGACGGTCAAGTCGGTTTTTTCGCCGGCTCCGCGTGCGGACAGGCCAAACTCGACCTTGCCCGGCGTTTCCCCGGCTTTGACTGCAAAATACGCCTGCTTTTCTTTGCCAGCCGCAATCTGCACCGACTGGGTGTTCTTGCCAATGATTTGTACGCCGCCTTTGACCGCCAGCTTGACCTCGAAGGTGGCTTCCTGACCGGTGCCGTTGTAAACGTTCACCGGAATGACCAGCTCGTCTTTACTGCTGATGAAGCGCGGAAAAGTGGGCGTGAGCACGATGGGCTCGCGCACGAATACATTTTTCTGCGAGTTACCGAACTTGTCCCCGCTAAACGCCACCGCCATCAGGCGGACACTGCCATTGAATTGGGGCAGGTCGAAGGTCACCTTGCCCCGTCCTTTGCGGTCTGCCTTGACCAGCCCTGACCAGAAAGCCACCGGCTTGACGCGCCGAACCGTCACTGTGGTGAGCCGTCGCTTCCGCTGAGCTTCCACATCGCCCGCCACCGAAGTCAGCGAGGAGGTGATCTCCGGCAGGACCATGCCGTAAATGTCGTAGGAATCCACAGCGAGGCGTTTCTTGCCAAAGAAGAAGCCATGGGCATCGGGCGTGCGAAAGTCCGTAAGCTGGCAGATGCCCTCGTCCACCGCAGCGATGGTGACGTAGGGCGCGCTGTCCGCCTGTCCCTGAACTTGGAACTTGACCTCCAATCTCTTTTTCGGGCGAATTTCATCCGGCGCTTCAAGCTCAACCGTCAAGTGATTAGCCTCGGTGGAGACCGACAGAGGCACCACGCCAAAAGCACGCGCCGGCGTATCCCGGTTCAGGTCTTCGGTTGAACGAATCAAGTGAGCGGAAACGTAGACGTTCGGCTTGTATTCCGCAGTAATGGGCATTTTCAAGGTGGCCGTGTTTTCTTCTAAAGTAACGACTTTGTACTCGAAGACTTTTTCGCGCTCCACAGTTAGAAGGAGCTTGCCAGCAAAAGGCGCCCGCACCTGAATTTCAGCCGTCTCACCGGGGGAATAAGCTTCTTTGTCCAAATCCAGTTCGATGCGGTCCGGATGGTCCATGGCCCAGGGCGAATAGCCCCAGCCGCTGGCGTAAAACCACAGGGAGGCTGACGCTCCGGAGTCCACATCCCGGGCAACCACGCGGTAGCGGCCGTACTGTGGCGGCGTAACGTTAAAGCTGCTACTAACTGCACCTGAAGTCAGGGTGAATTTGCGCACCAGGTCTTCAACTTGTTCGGACACATAGCGGTAGCGCCGCCGCGATTGGTCGCGTTTGAGAATGCTGTGCCAGTAAATGCGGTAAAACGAAACTTCTACTTTGCGTTCGGCCAGCGGCTCCCCTTCAGGATTCACCACGACGAAATCGATTCGGGTTGCCTCCTCAGGGGCGGCATAGCCTTCCTTAGATTTCCGCAGACCAACGGAGGTAGCATGCGGATGAATGACCACGCCGCGATAAGCGCTGACGCCCCGGCCGCCTGGTTCCAACACCGTGGTCTCGATGATGCCTCTGAGCGAGGAGGGCGGATCCAGGTCCTTTGGGATCTCAAAGGTGTAAACATAGTTGCCGTTGTCGTCGAGGATTTCATCGCCCAGGTCAAAGTTGAGTTTTGTGAAGGATTTTTTGCGGTTCACAAAGGAGAAGGAACTCCACCTGGGCGGCGAGAAAGGCCTGGCCTCGATTTCCAAGTTGGCCTGAACGCGGCGTCCGGCCGCCGGCGGGCCGAAAAGAGTTACCGCCTCCACATTGGCTTGCAGGCTCTCCCCCGCGGTGTACCCTTCCTTTTCGGTGGTGAGCTTCACCTTCATCCGGTCAGGGACAAACTCTTCGACGCTAAAAGCGGTCCTGCCGATTTCCTCTTTGTCCCCGATGAGCAACAAGGCCACATATTTGCCCGTCATCACGTAATGCGGAATTGAAACGCTAAACTCGACCCCTCCCTGCTCGTTTAAACGGGCCCGCTGCTCGCTGAGGATCTTGCCTTCGGGTCCCTTGACTTGCAGCCTGACCGGAAAGGACGGAGGCACGCTGGTGTTCTCTGCCCGCACGATGGCAGCCAGGTGCGCTGTTTCTCCCGGCCGATAAACCCCGCGTTCGTTGTAGAGAAAGGCTTCGTAGCCATGCTCGAGGTAGGAGGCGCCCCCCACGTCAAAGTCCGAAGTAGGAATGCGCCGTCTGTGCAGCTCCAAAAAAGACAGGTCCTCGCCGTAGGAAGCGGTAATCAAATAAGGCAAGAACTCGTCGGTGTACTTCTTGAACGCCTTGAACACAGCGATGCCATCGCTGTTGGTTCGCGCCGTCATGAGGGTTTGGTTGTTCTGGCTGATGAGTTTGACCTCAACGTCTTGTACCGGGTTGAGCTTTGAGAGCGAATTGACCCACACCCACAGGTCTTCACCCGCTTTCTTTGCAAGCAAGCCCAGGTCCGTTGCAATTACCCATTTAGAGGCCTGGTTCCAGCGCCGCGTGCTTTCATGTGCTGTGAGCTTGAAGACGCCGATGCGCTCTGCAGCCAGGTAGTCCTTCACATTGATGGGCGTCACAACTTCCTCGTTCTCCACTGTTTGCACAACGATCCTCGAACTCTTGATTCGCTTGCCCAACGCACGCAAATTGTAATAGCGGTAGTACCGGCCTCCCGCAAGATTGGTAGTGTTGAGCAGATAGACCAGATTGTTGGCAAAAACTTTTTCCACCTCGAGACTTACTTTGTCGACATTAATGGTGGACAGGCCAACGTTGAGGTTGCCGTTACGCGTGAGGTAAAATCCTTCGCCCACAAAGTCAACTTGCGGGGGAATGCGCTCCCGTCTGAAAGAGACCGCGCTGGAAAAATCCCGTTCCAGCGGCGAGCCGTCGATGGCCCGCAGTCCCTTGCGGATGGAAACCTGGTAGGTCGTGCCCATTTGGAAATCGCCCCTGAGCTCCAGGTAATGGTGGGAGGCGATGAGCTTAATGTTTACGGGCGGCTCAACCGTAATGAATTGCCCGGCATTCTGAACATCTACCGGTAAGCTGAATTGAATCTGGATGAAGCCCTTAGAAGGCGCGGTTTTTTTCGGTGCCATTCTCACGATCTTCAGGTCCTCCTGCCCCGGCAAGACCAGCGGTTTCAAATAATCCCGTTCCAACCCGAGATTGCCGCCCAGGCAAAGCAGCCCCCTGGCAACTCTCAAGCGGATTTGTTTCTCCTCCTCGCTGCGCTCAACCCGTTGTGCTTGCAGTTCAATAATCTTGCCCGGGGTCGTGGTGCTGAGCTGGAACGGGATGGTTCTGCCATCGGCGTATTCCACCGCAATGCTCTTCACCGCCTCCTCTGGATCGACGTCGTAATTAAATTCAATGGTGGCGAAGAATTCAACCTCCTCGTTGGTCTCCGGTTTAACTTCGTAGGTCAACGAGGCGCTGTTCACCCGAAATCTGGGCGTGTGAAACTTGAACTGCCGCGTACCGGTCAAAGCGTACCCGTAACCGGATGCAATGCGCGGAGAGATTTCAACCGTGTACTGCGTCGACGGCGCCAGCAACACATCGGGGTAGAAGCGCAACTTGTTGGTCGCAATCCATTGAAACTTGCCTGGAATTGGGGGCTTGAACCCGATGGGAAGGCGGTCGAGCTGCACGTTTAGCAAGGAGTCCCCCACCAATTCTCTGGAAAATTCGACGGTAAAATTGGTGGTCTGCGGCACTTCATCGGCAGGTGCAAATGAGGACACCGCAACGGTCTCCCGGCCTCTGCGGGAGAGAATTAGATAGGCCGCACCAACGATAATGATCGCAGACAGGATCACGATGATTACGTTCGGCGTTAGGCTCCGCTTCATTCGGGTGACGGCGTTGTCATCCGATTTTTTGGGTTCTTCGCTCTCGTTGCCGTCCACAGCGTTGCTCATGGCACCTCCTCTTTCATTTTGTTAATCTCGTGCCCACCGTCTCCGTGGGCACGCCCGTCCGACGCTCAGCGTCGCGTTCACCATTTCGTGGTCACTCTAATCAACGCCTCCAGGCCCGCATAATTCCGGGCACTGGAATAGCGCCAGTGTACCGGGTCATCAACGTACCCGCGTTTCACAGGATTGTTGTGCAGGTACATAATCTTTTGCACCATCATCTCAGCACTTTGAATCTGCTCCGGATGTGAACCCTCCTGCCAGAACTGATAAGGCCGGTCCCGTTTATGGCGTCGCTTGAAAAGCTTAAGCTGCCTGAGGATAGGCTCTGCGTTGCTGGCTTTGTAGAAATCGATAATCATTCGTGCGGTATAAGACTTAAAGTCCCCGATTTCTTTGGCCAGGTTGGCACTTGCTGCCACCAGGTGCAGGTGATTCTCCATGCTCACGTAAGCGTACAGGATAAGCCGTCCCGTGTTCTGCAAGAAGGTCAATGAGTCAAGAACAATCCTGACCACAGAAGGGTTGCTAAACAGCGGCAACCAGTTCAGTACCGTGCAGGTTAGAAAGTACGGCACCTCCGTCTCCCCATTGTCGAATATTTTGTATCGGCTGCGGCCCATGGTTTCATTCCTACGCTTCACTATTTGGTGCGTCAGCTACAACGGACGCGGGAGCGTCCTCGATGTATTCCCACGCAGAGCGTGGGAACCAGGGTTACAGAATAGAATAACCTCGTGCCCACGGTCTCCGTGGGCACGCCACCCCGACGCTCAGCGTCGCGTTCACCAGTCTGTGGTCACCTTAATCAGCGCCTCCCGGCCCGCGTCATTCCAGGCACTCGGACAGCGCCCATGCAGCGGATCCTCAACGTACCCCTCTGTTCAAGGCAATCAAAAATCCTCGAAATAGGTCTTCTCTCCGTTCGGCCCCACCAGGGCCATCCGCAATCGATTCGGGTCGGTAGCCTCCAGGAACTTGTCTTGAAGCTCGCTCTTAGTCACAGCGTACATCAGATCAAAAGCTTCACCGGCCTCTTCGGTCTTCCAAAACTCCGAGGTTCCAATGCTTAGAGGCTGCTTTGGACAAATCGCAAAAACCGAAACAAAATCGTTGAAGCGCGGTTTGTAAATACTCTTCGAAGCTTCGGGGTTCCTGGCGCTGGCCGCGTTTAGCAGCATGGCCCGATCGTTGTACAGACGCGCCAGTTTTATTGAATTCCGTTCCAGCACCCCCTGTCGGATGTCCATCACGCGATAAAGCCGCTTCAACACCGAGTTATGGTTGGCCGGTTCCGCAAAGGAAGCGTTTAACGGCAGCACGAACAACAGGTTGCAACCTTCCAACTCCGTACCGAATCTCAAAGGCAGGTTGTCCACCACGCCGCCGTCTTCGAACCATTCGTAGCGATCGGTGCGAATGCGTATGTAGGGAAACAAAGGCGGAAGGTCCATGGAAGCGAACACCGCCTGTCGCAACTGCTCAAAGGGATTTTCCCTGGCGTTGTCGGCAACGATCTCGTAGCGATCGTGTGGCACAACCGGCTCTTCAATGCGCGTGTCGGCTGTCCCCCACTTAATTCGTTTTTTCTCAGGCAGCGTTTTGTTATTGGTCGCAAATTCGATGTGCCCTTGCTCCACATTCGACCGCGTGAAATAAAAATGCATGGGAGCCGCGCCGTCGTCTGGGTTTTGGGAATCAACGAATAGCTGGTTCAAGGTTTCTTTAATCGCAGAATTCTTCACGAAGATATCTTCGAAGGTCTCCTGCCACGGCGTATTGTACAAGAAGTAGTTCTTGGCAAAAGGGATGTAATTTGCGAATTCGACGATCTTATTGATCCGAATTTCCCGCCACCATTGCTCGTGCGAACTCATCTGATTGGGCCCGGGTGCTTTGACGAGACCCGCCAACCAGAACATGGCATTCCAGGACCCGATTGACGTGCCGGCAATCATTCGGACCTTGTCGAGCGCACCGTTCTCTTCCAGGAACTCGTAAATGGCTTTCATGGCCCCGGCCTGGTAGGCGCCCTTGGCACCGCCACCGGCCAATATGATGCCAATCTTGAGATCACCGATGTTTCTCTGTTGCACGAACTTCTCCACGCTGGTGTCCGAACCGGGGGTTGGTGCGGCCGGTGCTTGTACTTTAAGGACAGGCGTTTTGCGCACTTTGCGGTAAACAATGGCCGATAGGTTGTAGCTCAATAGAACCGTCAACAGCAACAACAGGACGGCCACGCCTCCTTCAAGAAAGACATTCAGAGCCACCACAAAAAAACCGAACAGGCCTGTGGAGTTGGCAGCAGCGAGATTTGGCAATCCGACGAGCTTAACCACAAAAGCCGAAATCGCTGGCAGTCCCAGGAAATTGAGTGCCGCGGCAACCACCCCTAACCAAAACAACAACAGGACCGCAAAAGTAACGGTGAACCTCCAGGGCAAGCGAGGCAGCCAGTAGACACCCAGTTTTATGAATTTCAACATTTTCTTCCCTCCTTCTAAAGTTGAAGTTTAAAGCACTTGCACTTCGACTTGACTGCAGAGTGGTGGGGTTTGCAATCAAGCACTAAGTAACTCCCGTATTTATTGCCCCCTTTTGTTTTTAAGATTTGAAGTGAGAAGCGTTGATTGTTGACGCAAGAAGCTGTTCAAGAAGTTAATATGGCAGTCAATCAGAAAAAAACCGGCTGAGGCGAACGTCACAACGATCCTGCGTCAGGCAGTTCCCAACCCTTTCATGAAACCCACGTTGCACGTACCGCAGCCGTCTCGTTTGCGTCAGGCAGATGCCCATAGGCGTCAACTTAAGCCCCTAAACTGTCATTTCGACCCAGCAGCCGCCGGGGAGAAATCTGGTTTGTGCCTAAATCAGACCCCTCGACTACGTCCGGCAAAGCCGGACTTCGCTCGGGGTGACAATAGGGTGGTTAGACACCCCTTAAGTTGACGCCAAAAGGCAGATGCCTGATTTCTCCCAACTACAACTACCCGCACGGCAGTCAGTAGCTTTAAGCAACCCTTGTTAGGCCGGTAACTCAACAAGAGCAGGCAGCCGTTCTCATCCCTGAAGGTTCCAGGAGAGGTGGAGAGAAGCATGTTCGTGATTTAGAACACTCTTAGCCAACGCTCCTCCGGGGCGGAACCTTCGTTCTTTTTCTTAGAGCCCAAAGATAGTCGCCCTGAGTAGTCCCGATCGTTTTTTGGTCGGGACATATCGAAGGGCGACGCCCGTCACCCCTTCGTCAAGCGCAGGGCGATGCCCTCGATACGGTCACCTGAACAGCGGTGACCTACTCGGGATGACTCGAACAGCGCTGACCAGTAACAAGATGCCTCCTGCATGACAGAGCTGCCTTTGGCGTTTCCGACATTTAAAGCAATCCGGTTGCGGGATTGCGGAAGCTCTTAGAAAATTGTGTAAATAAAAGGCGCCAGCGCAGACCCTTCCGTGAAAACGATGATCAGGCTCAGCAAAAGCAACATCAAAACGATGGGGCCTATCCACCATTTCTTCCGGACTTTCATGAAAGCCCAGAGCTCTCCGAAAATGCAGAGGCGACTCTTAAACTCCTTCAGAAGTCCCATGAGTAACTCCGCGGGTATTTTCTTTGTAAATAATGGCTTGAAATTGTACTCGAGTTAAGTCCAGCGGCTGTACGACAGTTTCCCGCACGCACGGCCTTTCGTGTGGCTAAGGCTAAAGCATCCAAGCCCCCCATCAATCCAGCTCGAACTGTTGTTGCCAATCGACTTCCTCAGTCCACTCCGGCATCTCTTTTTTGTCCAACAGAAAATTGCCCAACACCAGATAGTCCATTCTTGTGCGCATGAAACACTTAAACGCATCTTCCGGGGTGCAGACGATGGGTTCTCCGCGAACGTTGAAAGAGGTGTTTATGATGACTGGCACACCGGTTCTTTGGTAAAACTCATGAATCAAATCATAATACAGGGGATTTTGCGCACGCGAAATGGTCTGGATTCGGGCTGAGCCATCGACGTGGGTCACGGACGGAATGACGCGTTTGTCTGCTTTCACGTTGGCAACCAGGAGCATGTACGGGCTGGGTCGATCGAGTTCGAAGTATTCCGACGCCTGCTCCTCCAGAATCGTAGGAGCAAACGGACGAAAGCTCTCACGGAATTTGATTTTTAGATTGACGCGATCTCTATTTTCTGGATTTCTCGCATCAGCCAGAATACTCCGGTTCCCCAGGGCCCGTGGCCCAAATTCCATTCTACCTTGAAACCAGCCGATGACGTTTTGCTCTTCGATCAACTTCGCTACGGTTTTTAACAAGGCCTCGCGGTCGAGCTCCTCATATTTCACCTGCTGACTGCGCAGATATTCTCTGATCGCTTCGTGGCTAAATTGTGGCCCGAAATAAACGTGCTGCAAAGGACTTTCTCGCGGATTGCCTAAGAGTGTGTGCCAAATGTAGGTGGCAACGCCGACGGCCCCACCGGCATCTCCTGCTGCTGGCTGGATGAAAATGTCCTCAAATGGAGTCTCCCGCAGCACTTTCCCGTTGGCCACACAGTTCAATGCCACGCCGCCCGCCAAGCACAGGTGCTTCATGTCCGTCTTTTGGTACAAATACCTGGCCATGTGCAAAAGGATGTCTTCAGTAACCTTTTGAACGCTGGCCGCCAGATCCATGTGGCGCTTCTCCAGTTTAGACTCAGGGGTTCTGCGCGGACCCTCAAACAGTTTGTCGAATCGACCGTTGGTCATGGTCAAACCATAGTCATAAGAGAAGTATTTCATATTCATCTTGAAACTGCCGTCGTCACAAACTGTCACCAAATCGCTCATGATCCGGTCGTAATACTTCGGTTCGCCATACGGGGCCAAGCCCATGACCTTGTACTCAGCGCTATTCACCTTGAATCCCAAATAATAAGTGAAAGCCGAGTACAGCAAACCAAGGGAATGCGGGAAATTGATCTCCTGGAGGATTTCAATGTCATTTCCCCTACCCACGCCGTAAGTCGCCGTGGCCCACTCCCCCACACCGTCGATGGTCAAAATAGCCGACTCTTCAAAAGGGGAAAGCAAAAAGGTGCTGGCCGCATGAGATTGGTGGTGCTCGGTAAACAGGACCTCCCCCTCGTAGTTTAATTTCTTCTGGATGAGCTGCGGTACCCAGAGTTTTTCATGCAACCAAACGGGAATGGCTTTCATGAAAGACCTGTAGGAACGCGGAAAAGTCGCGAAGTAGGTGGTAAGAATTCGTTCGAATTTTAGCAGGGGCTTATCATAAAATCCGACATAATCCAGTTCCTTACTGGTAATGCCGGCTTCAGCAAGACAATACTGGATGGCGTTCTCAGGAAAATCCGCGTCGTGTTTCTTCCTGCTAAATCGCTCCTCTGAAGCTGCCGCCACAATGACGCCATCTCTCAGCAAGCAAGCGGCGGCGTCATGATAAAAGCATGAAATTCCTAAAATGTACATGAGGTTTTCTCAAAACTGTCGACGTAGAGTGGTCAGGGTGTCGGACAAAGGGTGGCTTTTGTTGGCCCAAAAACTCGGCTGGTTCCCAATTCTCTTCTGCAAGAGGTCTCGCGCGAACAACTTACTCACCAAAGCGAACACACCAAAAAACAACCAGTAAATGACCGAGAGGATAATAAAGGTCTGCACAACGCCCAGTTTTTGAGCGAAGATTTTCCAATAATCTAAAAGCTTCTTGAAAAAATCTTTCATGTTTTCTTGTGAAATTGGTCGGTTAAACCGAAATTTACTATCTTTTGACAGAAATGTCAAATGGAATTAGTGTCGTGAGGTGAAATTTGTCGGCTCAGGATTCAGCGGAATCAGATCGTTTTCCAGAAGGTATTGGGCAAATAACTTGGCCTTTAGTTTGACCCCCTTTTGGTTGACGTGGCGCCCATCGCGATAGTACTGCTTATCCCTGGGAAAGCTGCCTGCAAAATCAAAAAGATTCGCGTGGGTCTCCAGCGCAACGGTTTCAAGCACCTGGTTCATTTCTGCATAGGCGTTGATGTATTCTTTGGAGGCAACCCTGGGTTCATTTTCGAACAGACGCGAAGTAGCAAAGGTCGCCAAAACAGTTTTAATCCCTCGCCCATGCGCTAAGATAACCATATTTTCAATATTTCTTTTGAAATATATTGGTTTGTTAGTCTGCAACATCTGGGCGGCGCTGATTTTTTTGAACAGGCCATCGGGATAGGTCTTGCGGTTCTTTTGTCGCAGAAAATCCAGGCCGTAATACGTTTCAGCTCGTTTGTTCAGGGTTCTGGAAAGATCGGCGTGGGAATTGGTGATCCCGGCTCTAATGAGCAACGCTCTGATCACCGTACTGTACTCCAGGATGCTGGGCATGAATACCTCTGAAAAACTCGCAGCGCTTTTTCCGGAGTTGTCGCCGCGGTAAGCCTCGGGCGGCCAAACAAAGCGAGCGTGAATGTCGTTTATTCCGTGATAGACGATGATCATGTCCGGATCTAAGTCCAAAATCCGAAACTCGAAGTTGATCAAGGATTCCCAACTGCTCCAACCGCCGGTTCCGGCATTTATCACGTTGACGTTGGCAAAACCCTGTTCTTTGAGTTCTTGCTCAAGCAACTCGGGGTAGGCCATGCGGTAATCTTCAACGCCCGAGGTGTAAGTGGTCGACCCGCCCAGGCAGAAAATTCTATATTCACCTTCAGGTTTTGGGATAACGATTTCATCTCCTCTAAATCCCAGCGAATTGTGTTTGTTCTTGCCTTTTCGATAATTCGGCGTCAAGCAATAGCCCAAATAACGATGGAAAATCTTTCCGTAATAATTGCCATCGCCACGGTTGATTCTATGCTCCAACTGTTTTAAAGAAGCATACTTCAAGAACTTCTTCTCACTGGCAAAATGTTCCAGGTAGATGCGCCCGGAAACTTCAAGGATTATGAAGAAGACCAGGAGGGACAGCAAGATTAGAAAAAAATTCAGAAACAGCGTTTCAAATCTTTTCATGATCTTTGCATTCTCTTAGGTGCTGTTCGGCAAGAATTCCCTCAATGGGAAATCTGTGTGGATTGCATTATAGAATTTACAGTAGAATCCTAACAGTTGCGTAAAGTTGAACAGTAATAATGAGAATTCTTAATGCCTCTGAAAACCTAATCTTATGTGGTCTCTGGAGCGAAGCCTGCTCGTTGATGCGAACAGCCGAGAACT
Organism: bacterium; assembly: GCA_046757525.1. Classification (GTDB taxonomy): domain Bacteria; phylum Zhuqueibacterota; class Zhuqueibacteria; order Oceanimicrobiales; family Oceanimicrobiaceae; genus JBHHYI01. The sequence continues at coordinate 12,836 of JBHHYI010000090.1, forward strand.
AACTGCGGCATTTGTGTTAGGTAGGATTTTGAGCTCGGGAGGACGACAAGGGGACAATGACGTCCAGCTAAATCAAGTCAATCGATCTAAAAACGGATTTATCTTTGCGGCGATTTCCTCATGCTTTTTGCCGTTGCTGGCGATGAATCCCATCTCATTGTAAACGTTCTCTTTGTTGTACTTTAGAGGTGCGCCCCAGCAGTCGGTCATCCTTCCACCCGCTTCCTGTAAGATGATTTCAGGGGCGCAAGTATCCCACTCTTTGGTTTTTGAATTCGGGTGCAAATACAAATCACTCTTGGATTCCACCAACAGTCCGACTTTCAAGCCCACGCTGCCCGACGACACTTCCCTGGAAATCCCCAGGGAATTCTTCATCGTGTCCACCAGAGGTGCGCGATGAGACCGGCTCACCACCAGACGCATCTGTTCAATTTCAGAAACCTGGGAAACTCGCAAAGACGATTTTTGGCCGCCCCGAGTTACAAACGCGCCCGCCCCTTTGACGGCAGAAAAAAGCGTGTCGGTGGTGGGTTGAAAGACCACGCCCAGAATGGGTCTGCCATTTTCAACCAAACCGATCATGACGGCGAACTGCCCAACTTTGTCGATAAACTCTTTGGTGCCATCCATTGGGTCCACCAGCCAAACACGCCGGCGCTGCAAACGGCTGAGATCATCGCGAGATTCCTCCGCCAAAATTCCGTCTTCCGGAAAAGCGTCCCTGAGTTGTTGGGTGATAAATGTGTTAGAAGCTTTGTCGGCCTGGGTTACGGGCTCTTGTTCTCTCTTCAAATCGATCTGGTACTCCCTGTGGTAATAGCTGAGAACGATGTGCCCGGCCTCTCTGACCAACGCTTCCGCTACTTCGAGTTCTTTCTTAAGCATGATTCCAATATACTAATTTCAATTGCTAAATTCAATCTTATGACTAAAATTTAAAAAGCCCACCCTTGCTGCAAAGGGCGGGCTGGAAAAAAGACGCCTTCGTGCTCTGCGACTTACTTGTCCGCTACCGCGGTCATGGAAGTATGGGGCAAATCGAGACAGATGATGTCAAAATTATTATTTTGCAATTGGGTTAACACCAGGCTATTGCCATCCAATGAGAATCTAACCTCCCCAAGATCGCCTTCGACTTCATAGATTTTTTCGCGAATTTTGGAAAACAGATTTATTTTCCACAACTGCGTCCTGTTTTCATCGCTGCTACTCATTTGAAAATACAGGTCCTGGGTGATAGGATTTATGACGAGTTTTGGAAATGGTTTTAACAAAGCATCTTCAAACCATACTTCTTGCGTATCGTTTTCCAAATCGATGCGCAGAATCGAAAAGTAGCCATCGAGATAGGGGTATTTTTTATTCCTTTTCTCCGTAAATCTTACTGTGAAAAAAGTCGATTCGTCCAGCCAGGTTATCGTGGGCAGCCAAACATCATGATTGTAGGATTTCCACCCATCGGTCGTGAGAATCTGTCTGGCTTCTCCTTCAGAACGGACGTGGGAAAAACTAAACTTTAGCGGATCTTGGTCGTAAATGCGCTTCACAACGATTTTGGAACTCTTGTTTGGCGAGGAAATCACATATTCGTCAGAACTAAAATCAGGGAAAACCCCCAGGCCCAACATCAGATAGCCCATCGACAGCGGCAATTCCGGGGAGGCTTCTAATAAAACCTTCTCGTTGCTCAATGTATTAATGTACCAGAGCTCCCAACCCCTCACGTCATAATAATCTTGGGCTTGCATGTCTGTCAATTCAAGGGAGGGGTCCGCTTTAAGCACCAGGACACCGCGTTCATCGGGGAGAACGTTGTAGTCCAAAACGCCCAGCGTGGTTAGAGGCTCCTTTGCCCCGTTCTCGCGATCCAATTTCACTAATTTGTAATCCCAGGGCTTGGGCTTTAGAGGATCGCCATCAAAAACCAGGTACAAAACACTTTTGTCGTCGTCCATGAACCTTGGCTTGATTTCCAGATAGTCGTGGCTGCTGGTGATGTTCTTGATTTGTATACTTGGATTCGTGTCCCGACTGCCGGAGTACAAAGGTGAGCACCACAAACCCGCGATTAGCAAAACCGCTAAGGTCATTTTAGGTAATTCAGTGCTGTTAATAATTCTACACCGATCCATAGTGCAACCCTCCTTCAACAAAATAGACAGTTTTTGGTAAGGATTTCGCTCACATTGATTCGTTTTTTCACGAATTTTTCTACGGGTTTGTCCTAACAGCAATGTCCGGCAATTCCAGAACCACGAGTTTAGGCAATTTATTCCATTTGTCTGTCACTTCAAAATAAACGGCATTCAACTTGTCGCCACTGCCACTCACTATGTCAACGTGCCATTTGCCTACACAATCCGCCGGCATCTCGATCCAACTCCAGCCACGAATGCTGGTCTTACGGATCTTCAGTGGCACAATTGCAACGACTTTGTCCTGGTGGTACCACACATGTTTAATCTTCTGTGGTTTCAAAACTTTGACAATTCCGTGGAAGCAGTACAGTTTTGAAACGGTGTCTGGAATAACATTCGTCAAGCAAGCGACGCAGCCTGCCTGACGCTGCTTAAGGTTCTCGTAAATCAAAGGATTGCTGAGTATTAAAGTTGGGTTAGCTTCCCCCTTGTCAGAAGCAGAATGTTTTTCACTGATTTGAGCAAATGCCAAATTGGTGAAACCCGCTGAGATAACTATTTGGAGTGAAATCAAAGCTGCGGAATATCTCATTTCGAGTACACCCCCTAAATGAGAAAAAAACAAAACTCGTTGGAAGCCCGACGCTTCATCAATTAGCAACGATTTTGCAAAGATTATGCCAATAGGTTCCTCAGCTTTCCCGCCACATTTTGGCCAGGGTTAGGTGTAAAACAATTATGCTATTACAATCCATTGCCTCGCCATGAAACATTCTTCTGCAGTTTCCTAAGTGTTAACTTTTTATGTAAAAGTTACATGCCACGAGCGTGGAAATATGTTGGGACAGTCCTCGCCGGCGTCTCACAAGAGATTTTGTGATTTGTAATGATTTAACTTATTGTGCAGCGTTTTTAGGCTGATGCCCAAGACTTTTGCAGCCCGCGTCTTATTGTTTTGAACGGATTCCAACGTCTTCAGAATGAGTTCCCGCTCCACATTTTCCAAATTGGTGCCTAATGGCACTCGAAATTCGTTATTTGCTCCATTAACTTCAAATATCCTTTTCGGCAAATCTCGCAATTGAATGGTATCGCCTGAACACAGCACCACCGCCCGTTCAATGGTGTTCCGCAATTCCCTGACATTGCCAGGCCAATGGTATCTGTTGAGCACCTCCATAGCTTGCGGAGAAATGGAGCTCACATTGTGGTGGTTTCTTTCGCTAAACATTCTCAGAAATTCTTTAGTCAATAAAGGCAAATCCCCGGTTCTTTCTTTTAATGGCGGCAACTCAATTTCGACCACGCACAACCGGTAGTATAAATCCTCCCGCAGCACCTTATCCTCGATGGCCTGTTCCAGTTTTTTGTTTGTCGCGGCTAAAACCCGCACATCCACATGAATTTCTTTTTTTCCGCCCAATCGCCTGAATTGTCTTTCCTCTAACGCTCTTAGTATTTTAGCCTGAGTTTCCAGCGGCATCTCGCCAATTTCATCCAAGAATAGGGTGCCGCCATCGGCCAGCTCAAAACAGCCGGCCTTTTCCTTGAGTGCCCCAGTAAAGGCCCCCTCTTCATGGCCAAACAACTCGTTCTCTAAAATCTCCTTGGGGAACGCCGAGCAGTTCACCGGCACGAAAGGCCCATTGCACCTGCTGCTCTTCTTGTGAATAGCCCGGGCCACCAATTCTTTGCCAGTGCCACTTTCACCGGTAATCACCACGTTAACCATGCTGTCGGCAACCGCATCGATCATCTTGTAGACTTCTTTCATTTGGGAACTTTGTCCGATGATGTTTTCATACCGGGTGAGATTGCGAAGTTCTTCTTGCAGGCGCCGATGTGACAACACCAAGGATTGGTGCTCTAAGGCTTTGATGATCACCGCCTTCAGCCTGTTGGGTTCAACCGGTTTGGTTAAGTAATCGTAAGCACCTTTTTTGATCGCCTCCACAGCCGTGGAAATGGTGCCTTTACCCGTGATGATCACGGTCTCAGTGAGTATTTCCCGTTGCCTCAACCGGCTCATCAATTGAATGCCATTTATGTCCGGCAGAGTCAGGTCTACCAAAAGCAAACCGATTTGATGGCTGGTTAGAATTTGAAATGCTTCGGAACCGTTAAACGCTGTTAAAGCTTTGAAACCGTCTTCCTCCAACATAGCCTTTAATCCATAAACAATAGATTCTTCATCATCGGCTATGAGTATTGTATTGCCCCGGTTAGTCATTGATTTCAGTTGTCAGCAGGTGAAAGTCTAAAGTCGCATTTAAGTACATAAATTAGCTAATATTATGCCAACTAAGTTTTTGGCCGCATGCTTGTGGCACACTTCTGACCACAAAAAAACGAGCCAATATTTTTAATTGGTTAGAGCCAACGATTTATTGGGAAAGGGTGCACGACTTCCACCTGGAACGTTTTTATTGTATCGTATTGAAACAGGTGTTTCCAATCGTGCAGATTTTACATAGCAGAACTGCATGTGTCGCCCTGCCACCTAATAGCT
>JBHHYI010000091.1:0-17220 GCA_046757525.1 bacterium
TAAGATTTCTCGTCAGGCCACGGCCTGACTCGAAATGACAAGGCGGTTAGGACTTTTGGACAGCTCCACTCCGGAGGCACGTTGCTTAGAGTTCCTGTGCACGCTCTGCGTGCTTTTATATGCAAGAAATCTGGCATCAGCCTGACGCAATCGCGACGATTGCGTTACGTAAAAAGAGCGTTTCTTTGAAGAAAGGATCAACAGATGCAGAATTTAATCAAGCAGCTTTTGTTGGAAATGGGCGAAGATCCGGAAAGAGAAGGGTTGCTCAATACGCCCAAACGAGTCGAAGAATCTCTCCACTTCTTGACAAGCGGCTACAAGGCAGATGTGTGCAAAATCATAAACGATGCCCTTTTCAATGAGAAATACGACGAGATGGTCATCGTCAAAGACATCGAAGTGTACAGCTTATGTGAGCACCACTTGTTGCCGTTTTACGGCAAGTGCCACATAGCCTATATGCCGAATGGCAAGATCATCGGGTTGAGCAAGATTCCACGCATCGTCGATGCCTATGCCAAAAGGCTACAGGTGCAAGAAAGGCTCACCAATCAAATCGCCGAGATTCTCATGGAATGTCTCAAGCCCCAGGGCGTAGGCGTGGTCATCGAGGCACGCCATTTGTGTATGATGATGCGCGGGGTGCAAAAACAGAACACTGTGGTGAGCACAAGCTCCCTACTCGGTGTTTTTCGAGATAACCAAGCCACTCGGGACGAGTTTATGCATTTAATCAAAGCCCGAAGATTCGTTTAGCATTCTAATTCAGGAGGGTTAAATCATGGCCAAACTAACCTACCACAGTCACGCTACTTTTCTACTCGAATCCAACGGACACAAAATCCTGATCGACCCTTTCTTCACTGGCAATCCTCTGGCCACGGTTAAGCCGGAGGAGATTTCCTGCAATTACATCTTGATCACCCACGGTCATGGAGACCACATTGGCGACTCCGTTGCCATTGCCAAAAGGAACCAGGCAACCATCATCGCAAATTACGAAATCGCCAGTTGGTGTGGGGACCAGGGCTTGACCGTGCATCCCATGCATATTGGTGGGGCGCACGACTTTCCTTTTGGCCGCGTGAAACTCACCATCGCCCATCATGGCTCCGGCTACCAGACAGACCAGGGCTTTCTTTACATGGGCAATCCAGCGGGAGCGCTGTTGACCGTTGAAGACAAGACCGTTTACCACGCTGGCGACACGGCCCTCTTTTACGACATGAAGCTCATCGGCGAAATGAACCGTATCGAGGTCGCCCTGTTGCCCATCGGAGACAATTTCACCATGGGGATCGACGATGCGGTGAAAGCCACGGAATTCCTGAATCCTAAATTGGTGATTCCCATGCACTACAAGACCTTCGAGGTTATCGACGTCGATCCGGCAGAATTCGCGCAAAAAGTAGAAGCCAAAGGTTTTAAGTCCGAAGTACTCGAATTTGGCAGCGAACTGACCTTTTAACGGCCTTTTAAGAAACGCTCTGGTGTACGTAACGCAATCGTCTCGATTGCGCCAGGCAGATGCCTGATTTTTTACACAACCAATTCTCCCTTTGAAGGGAGACAGATTTTCGCTGGTCCAGAGCGAAAATCAGCACAGCAAAATCCGGCAGCCGCCGGATGGGTTGTTAAACGGTAACCTTCTCAAAGATGAGGTCCCGACCGCCTTTTGGTCGGGACGTATCGAAGGGCGACGGCCCGAATGAAACGCCGGTTTAGCTGACATGCAAAGAATCCTGTTTCTCATGCCGACTACCACTTACCGTGCCAGTGCGTTCCTGGCAGCGGCAGCGAAGCTAAGAATTGAAGCGGTGGTCGGAAGCGATCGGCGCCAGGCATTAGAAGCCCTGGCCCCGGGCAGGACGCTCACCGTTGATTTCCACAACTTGCAGGCAGCCAGACAGTCCATCATCGACTTCGCGCAAAAAGTTCCCATCCAGTCCATCATTCCTGTGGATGAAGACACCGCCGTGCTGGCTGCAGTGGCTGCCCAGGCGCTGAACTTGCCGCACAACAGCGTAGACTCGGCCCTGGCAAGCAAAGAAAAACATCGCCTGCGCGAAATCCTTTCTAAAACGGAATTGCTCTCCCCATCCTTTCAATTGATTGCTGTCGCAGAAAATCCGCGCGAATTTGCAGAAGCGCTGCCATATCCGTGCGTGGTCAAACCCGACTTTCTTTCCGCAAGCCGCGGAGTGATTCGCGTAGACGACGGGCAACAGTTTATCGAGGCGTTTGGCCGGATCAAAAAGATTTTGCTTGAACCTGAGGTCCAAAAAAAGGGCGGGGAGCTGGCTCAGCACGTCCTGGTCGAATCGTATATTCCTGGAAGAGAAGTCGCTCTGGAAGGCATTTTGACTGACGGCAGCCTCAAAGTGCTGGCGATCTTCGACAAGCCGGATCCGCTGGTAGGCCCCTACTTTGAAGAAACCATTTACGTCACCCCTTCAAGATTGAGCCCGGAAGAGCAGGATAACGTGGCACGCACCGTTTCACAGGCAGCAGCCGCCGTGGGCATCCAACATGGCGCCGTGCATGCCGAACTTCGCCTAAATGCCCAAGGCGCCTGGATCATCGAAATCGCAGCCCGTTCCATCGGCGGACTTTGTTCGCGCGCCCTCAGATTTCGCCCGGATCTGACATTAGAAGAGGTGATTTTGAAACATGCCATTGGACTCAACATCAGCTCGATCCAACGAGAAGAATCGGCCTCCGGCGTGATGATGATTCCAATGCCCGGGGCGGGTATTCTAAAAGAGGTGAGAAATATTGCAAGCGCCAGACAGGTAAACGGCGTGGAAGATATCAGAATTACCGTTCCTCTTGGACAAACAGTTGTGCCCCTGCCAGAAGGCCATCGCTATCTCGGCTTCATCTTTGCCAAAAACGAAACGCCTCAACTTGTCGAGGAAGCCATCAGCGAAGCACACCGCAAGCTGGAATTTGTGATTGCTGCCCAACCCGGCGAGTTGGCACTAAGGGAAGGAGAATAGGCCCCCTACTTCGACGGCTGGTAATAGGGGTTCTTCCCGTCCGCGTGTTCTGTTATATCCATCACGCCGCGGATCTCTGGAATCGCCTCCTTAATCATGACTTCCACGCCTTGTTTGAGCGTTACATCCACCATGCCGCAGCCCTGGCACCCGCCGCCAAAACGCAGATAAGCCACGTCATCTTTGACAGCGACGAGCGCAACAAATCCGCCATGCGATGCCACAGCCGGGTTGATGCGGGAATCGATGATCTGCTGCAATTTTTCGGCCAGCGGACCGGTTGGGGTGGGCGGCGCCGTGGTGTTAGGATTGGTGATCTTAAAACCACTTTCGTTTAAACCGTGGACAAAATCTACGGTTGCCCCTTCCACCAGAGGAGCACTTTGGGGGTCCACATAGATCTTGAATCCGTCAAATTCGACCACATTGTCGGCCGGGTGCGCCTGGCCCGGTTCAACAAAGGCAAGGCCGTACTCCACGGAAAACGGCGACGCCCCTCTCTGTGCCATCACCCGAATTCCGTGTCCTGCTCTATTGTCCTCCTGCAAAACAGATTGCAGCTTTTTTTGGGCATTTTCGGTGACGATTATCTTCATGAGTATCTCCTGCGGTTAAAAATATAGTAAAAAGATTTCCCGTTAGTAAGACTAAAATGGCACTGAATGTGTTCCACTCCGCCAAACTGCGCTCGCTCAAACGCGCACCGCATCGATTAGCCGCCGATCTGGTACATTTCTATTTTTTCCTGCTCCTCTGCGCTGGTGTGGAAAGCCCTTTCTTCAGAATAGCGATCCATTCTTTTGTGCCAGACAGCAGCGATGAGCTGCCGTAATTCCGGGTCCGAAGCTCCCGCCCGCAACGGGGTTTTAAGGTCAAATCCGCGGCTTGCAAAGAGACAGGTGTACAGTTTACCATCGGCAGAGAGTCGCATTCTGGTACAGTTGCCGCAAAAAGGCCGGGTTACCGACGCGATGACGCCGATTTCGCCTTTTCCATCTAAATAGCGATAGCGGTTTGCCACTTCGCTGGGGTGCTCTTTGGCCACGGGCTCCAGAGGCATTTCCGAGGCAATGAGGTCGACGATCTCCTGCGCTGAAATAACGCGATCCATCCGCCAGCCGTTTAGATTTCCCACGTCCATGTACTCGATAAAGCGCAAGATGTGACCCTCATCTCTTGCGAACCTCGCTAACTCCAAAATGGCACGCTCATTGACGCCCTTTTGAATCACAGAATTGATCTTGATCGGATTAAATCCCACCGCTCTTGCTTCTTCGATTCCCTCTAACACAACACCAAGGTCCAGATGCTTGCCGGCCAGGGTTTTAAGCAACCGGGGGTCCAAGGTGTCAAGGCTCACGGTGAGTCTCCTGAGGCCAGCCTTTCTCAAGCTCCCGGCGTACTGTTTCAGAAGATAGCCGTTGGTCGTCAGTGCCAGGTCCCGGAGTCCCTCAATTTGTGCCAACATCCCAATCAGCACCTCGAGCTCGTGTCGCAGCAGCGGTTCACCGCCGGTTAAGCGAATTTTGGTCACGCCCAGGCCTACAAAAACTTTAGCCACGCGGTAAACCTCTTCAAAATTCAAAATTTGTCGGCGACTGAGAAAGCTGTAATCGTGGCCAAAAATATCGGCAGGCATGCAGTAGTTGCAACGAAAATTACAACGGTCGGTAACCGAAATACGTAAATCTTTCAGGGGTCTGTTGAATTTATCTGACAACATGCTTCGACTCGGCGATGATGGCATCTGTTAATTCTTGCGTTGAGGCGGCTCCGCCCCGCTGCCCAAGGATTGGTCCGTTTGGGTCACCCGGCGTATTGCCTTCACTAACAGCTCTGTACACGCTTTGCGTGCTTTTACACAAAAAAGAAATGCCCTCGCGCAAACGAGACGTTTGCGTTACGAAGAGCAGGCGTATCTTCGAAGCAATTTGCGAGTCATCCCGAGTAGGTCGCTGCTTCTCAAGCGACCGTATCGAGGGGTGACGGGCTTCGATACGTCCCGGCCAAAAGGCGGTCGGGACCTCAAACGGTGACCTTCTTTGAGAAGGTTACCGTTTGACAACCCAACAAAAACTTGTTGCTTTAAATGTCGCAAACGCCAAAGGCAGCCCTGTCATGCTGGAAGCATCTTGTTGCAGGTCAGCACGGTGCTGCAGCGAGCCAACAGGATTCCTCCTGAATGACAACCGAGGGCTGCAGTAAAGGACAGCGACAACAGAGCGTTTCCTAAAAGCGTCCAGCGAAAAAACCAGGGGAATTTTTGGAGGCAGCCTGAAATCCCGAGTCATGGTTCATCCGGGCAGACATCCCTCTGATTTTCGCTCTGGACGAGCCAAAATCTGTCTCACTTCAAAAAGAGAATTACCTAAGCAAAATTACAACAAATCTGTAAGAAAGTCAATGAAAGAAACCACCCGGTTTGAGGTTCCCACAAATCGCGCTCATGGATTGGTCGGTCTGACGTCGAACTCGCTCACCATAGCTCTTTGCGGCAGTTTTATGGCCTGTACTACGGTCTGAGCCACGTCATCGGGCTGCAAAATCTTTTCTCGTTTTGGCTTCGGCAACGAAGGGTGGTTAAAGAATCGCGTATCTACTGAACCCGGGCACACCGCCAACACCCGCACCCCCGCATTTCTTTCTTCTAACATCAAACATTTTGAAAACGCCAGCACACCCCATTTTGTGGCGGCATAGCCAGCGCCGCCAACAAAGGCATTCTTGCCGGCGAGCGAAGCGATGTTTACTACGAAACTCTCCGGTTTCTTTTTCAGATAAGGCAACGCCTCCCGCGTGCAAATAAACATACCACGGAGATTCACTTCAAACATGTCGTCCCAATCCAGGGTGGAAAATTCCTCGATGCGAGCAAAGCGGCCTAAACCGGCATTGTTGACCAAAATGTCCAAGCTGGTGAATTTTTGCATGGCGCCTTCAATCATGCTCTTGATTTCGCTTTCCCGGGACAGATCTGCCGTAATTGGTAACGCCTTGCGCCCCAGATTGCCGATTTCTCTCGCCAAACTTTGCAAGTCCGACATGGTTCTCGAGGTGACCACAACACTTGCGCCTTCTCGGGCTAATGCCAGGGCAATGGCGCGCCCGATTCCCTTACCAGCGCCGGTAATCAGGGCAACTTTGTTTTTCAATTCCATTGAATGCTCCTTAAGGTGAGTCTTGCGTGAACGTTAACTCCATGACAATTTGCGATGTGGACCTTCCTCAGACGATTCAAGCCCTGGCGCCAACGAGACCTTTGCGTTACAAGGCGTGCCTTTCCTGAGAACAGAGTTGTCTAATGGATCCCCGCGGTATTCGAATTCATATAGCTCAGCACGTACATGACGACAAAGAACACCACAACGATCACCAGGAAAGCAATGCCCACAACGATTCCGATCATCGAAAGGAGATCTTTTCCAGCGCTGCTTTCGGCCCGGTGTTGCCGCGGGAAAAACACCACGTCGTACAACAACTTGCCCGTAAAGATTACAAACAAAACCATCCCCAGCGCAATCCTGCCGAATTCTACGGGCGTGGTCGTGGCATTTTTGAGCGGTAAAAACAGCCAAAAGACCAGCGCCCATTTCCCTATTTCTCTGGCATAGCTGAGCACCTGCTTTGAATTCATGTTGGATGATACTAAACTTGTGGTTCAAAATCAACTTGAAACCATCCCAGGCAAGCGAGGCTCCATTTCTTACGCAACCCAGATTGGGGATTCAGCCTCAGAAGCAAACAGATTGAATTAGAACAAAATGACTGGCTTGATCATGGAAGAAAACGATCTGCGTCGTTGGCGCCGGTGTATCAGAGAAGCCGTCAAGCAGGTGCTGGCTAATCTCTCGACCGATCTAAAGGATCAAATGAAGGAGGCCAAAAACGCCGGCTCGCGGGTATCGGCTACAGCCAAAAAGCATTCTGGATGTGATGAATTTTCCACTCATGGCCATCCTTCGTGATGGCCACCACGTCGAATCGACAGTCCATTTCTTCAATTTCCTTCTCTTGCAGGTAGTGCTGCGCCACCTGGCCGATTTGCCGCTGTTTTCGTTCATCAACCCAGCTCTCGGGAGAACCGAACCCTTTCTGTCGGGCCGTTTTCACCTCGACAAAAATGAGCGTGTTTTCTTTCTTGGCAACGATGTCGATTTCGCCTCTGGCCCAGCGATAGTTGCGGTCGATGATTTCGAAAGCATGTTGCTTCAAGTATCGCGTGGCCAGATTTTCCCCCAGGTTCCCGACCCTCCTATTGGCGTGTTTTGGCATTCTTGTTTGGGGAGATTGAATTGGCGAACAATCGTTTAGGATGAAAAGACTTGCGGTGGATGGAAGAAAAGCCATATTTCTCGATGGCATCCAAATGGGCACGCGTGGGGTAGCCCTTATGGCGGGCAAAGCCATATTGTGGATACTGCTCATCGTATTGGCGCATGATTCTGTCACGCGTCACCTTCGCCAGGATCGAAGCAGCAGCGATTGAAAAACACTCTCTATCCCCCTTGACCACCGTGGTGAATGGCACGCTGTCGTGCGGATAAGCACGACCATCAACCAGCAGATGGTCTGGTTTTAGCCTGAGTTGTTTGAGCGCCCGCTGCATGGCTAAGAATGAAGCCTGGTATATGTTGATGCGGTCAATCTCTTCCACCTCTGCCAGGCCCAGGCCGTACCCGAGGGTTTCATGAATGATGATGTCAAACAGAAACTCGCGAATCTCAGCAGACAATTTCTTCGAGTCGTTGATCATCGGGATATAGGTGCCCTCGGCAAAAATCACGGCCGCTGCCACCACCGGACCAGCTAAAGGGCCGCGACCCGATTCGTCCATTCCCGCCACGTAATGAAGCCCTTGTGCCCAAAGCCGGCGCTCAAAGGCCTGCATACTTTGAATCCTTTCAAATTCTTCTGTATTTAACTCGTTGCCCATCGTGTCAAAAATCCATTTTTTGTTTTACAAGCATCTGGCCAGGTCCGCCTCGAACCCTCGAAAGTCAGACCAGTTGCTTGCAGCGTGGTCACTCGGCCCTATTCTCCCTGCTTCTCCTCCGCCAGTTTTCTAACCAGCTTCTTGTACATCTCCTGGTAAGAACTCTTGGCAATCTGTTTGTAAAAAGAATCGCGATAGTTTCGTGCCGTGCTCACACCATCGATTTCCATGTCGTAAACCCGCCATCGCTGTGCGTTTTTGTGCATCTTGTAGACTATTTCCACTTGTTTTCTCTTTTTGTAAGCAATGGTCGTGACCTTGGCTTTGGTGCCGTTGATTTGAGGACTTTCGTACACCAAACGGTCGGCTTTGTAGATCTCCAACTTTTTTACAGAAGAGTTCTTAATGAGCTGCGAGAAAACATTGACAAAATCCTCTTTTTCCTTTGCGCTTCTCTGGTTCCAGTATTTGCCCAAAGCGAGTCGGGAGAGCTCCCTAAAATCCATGATCCCGTTTATGACTTCTTTCAATTTTTCTTTGGTTTCAGGACTCACTTTGTCGTCGGTGTGTTGTAATATTTTTTCAACCGCCTGATTCCTCGCCTTGATCAATTCCACCGGCGATTTTTCCAGGCCGTTTGAGGTTTTGCCCTGTGCCTTTTTCTCTGCACCGAAAAAGCTCCACAACATTATCACAGCCAGAAGGGTTAGAATTCTAAAACCAATTTTCATTTGACCTAATTCTCCTTAAACAAGTTAAAGGATTCTTAATGGTTATTTAGGGTACAGATCCCGTCCCACGGCTTTGCTCAGTTTAGCGACAGCCACGTTGTATTTAAAGATGTTTTGTAGATTTTCAGCTTGCATCGCCCCATTGGCTTTGAAGGCGTCGATCAAATCCTTGACTTCGCCCACGCCAATGTCGAAGGTCATGGTGGCCGACCTGAGCCAATTGTCGCTGGCCTTAACAGCCTTGCCACTTGCGCGCATATTCTGTTCGGCCTGCCTCAACTCCCTGTAAGCTTTCTGCACGTCCAATCTAATCCCGTCGTTTAGCAATCTTTCTTTTTCAGCCAACAGGTGATATTGCGCCTGCGCCACCTTTACTTTGTCGCTTGTTTGCAGAAAATTCAAATTGAGACTGGCACCAAAAACAAATCCCGGCCTGAAGAAATTGGTCGGGTTGTACACAAACGGATTGTTGCTGTCAAATCGGTCTTGAGCAAAATTGGCTTTGACTGAGCCGCCGAAAAAAAACTGGGGGAAGTAATCACTCTTGGCTACCCCGATCAAAGCCCTGCTGGCGCCGATGCCAGCCCTCAATTGCTTCAGTTCAAATCTGTTTTTTTGCCCGGTTTCCAAATAAGCCGGCAGATTGTCTATCTGCACTTCGATGGGATCCAGGTACTCTGTGGCCGCTTCTATTTCCACATCTTCGGGAATTCCCAGCACCGTCTTCAAAGACGATTTAGCCAGCGCAATCTTGTCCAGGGTTTCTCGTCGTCTTTTGTCAACGTCGTACCGGAACAGTTGCAGCTTGAATAAATCGATTTGGCTGACATCTTCGGAGCCCTCGTCCAATTTCTTCTCGACCTTATGCTCTGCTTTGGCCAGCTCCTTGCTGGCGTCCTCGACAACGGCCAACAATTCTTTGCCCAAAACCAATCCCCAGTACAGTTGTCTGACTTGTAATTTAACTTTCTCGTGTTCATTGTCTAAATTTGCGCGATCTGCCTGCAGCCCGTAGTAGCCCGCCCGGCTCAAATTGCTAAACTTGCCAAAAGTAAAGAGCGGTTGCACCAGATCAACATCCAGTTGTGTGAAGTAGCGCAAATCGTTGAGTCCGGTTGAGGTGTCCGGCGATGTCAAGACACCGAATTTTGTGAACGCTGCCCGAGCCCTTGGCACCGGTCCCCAAACATTTCTTAGCTGAAACTTGGGTAGAATTTTCGCGTGTGATGCCTGCGAGTATCTTGCCTTGGATACTTTTAGGCTGAGCTCTGCCCCCCGGATAGAAAAATTATTCTTGAAAGCCAACTTCTCGGCATCTGCTAAGCTGAGGACCAGGGGCTTATTTTCCTGGCTGACTAAATTTTGACAAAATATGATTAAAAAAAAACCTACAAAAAGTAATGGTCTTCCAGTCATTGGGCTCCTATCTTATTCTGCTTTTAAAATCTTTTTTATCCCAGAATCCGCGTCTGCATGTTTTAGAGCGCGTATGTCGTCGTAATCGGCGTAGGCTTTTGAATGGGTAGAGTTGGCATCGGTAAGGATACCCAGGCCAATGGGTCTACTTGGTGGCCTCCCGCCAAAGGTCTTCTTGTAGGCCTCATAGGCATTAAACACATAGGTTCTCCATTCTCCCAAATGTTCATCCCCGCTTTCCGCGACCACCATCCACGGTTTTCCGGTGCCGCTGCGTCGCATGGCAGAACCGACTGGAAGCGTGGTGCTCCAAACATACTTGATCGATTCCGGGATTAGACCAAACTTTTTTCTAAAAACAAAATAAATGCCAGCAGCGCTGTCCACCGTTTCGCCATAGCGCTCATCCCCGCCTTTGGGGAGAATGTGGGCCCGCCATCTGAATGAAACATACGGGTATTTCTTCAAATTCCATTTGATATCCTTGCCTAAAATGACCGATTCACCATTATCCTCGGCGGCCAGATATTTGTTGCCATTCTCTTCTCTTATTACATAAGGCTTGTGCTTTTTTCGATCTTTCTTGCGCCAGTGCCAGCCCTTGGGAAACTTGCCAACTTTATACCGCTCAAAATCTTCCAACACCACATAGTCGCTGTTGCTGAGTTCGGCCTCCAAGAAAGCCAGGGAGTATCGTTCCAGTGTTTTGCTGCACAGACTAAAATAATGCCGCACCAGACTGGTATTGTCAAAGGTTATGTTGCTAATCCGCCAATTGCCGTCTGCGAATCTTAGCATGTGAACGGTGACTCTTTTTTCTTCGCGATTGCCCGACACAAGGTACTCAATTGCAGCGATCCGATCTCCGCTTTTTTCATTCACCACCCGTAAGGTGGGCAGTCCCTCATCGTCAAATCTTTTGATTTGTTCCAGCATTTTCCTTTGTAGAGACGCCATAAAGGCGCCCACAAATCTGTTTTGCTCGTAGGTATCGAGTTCTTTCCAACGATTGCTAATGGTCATGGGTGCAATTCTTGCGGCGTCAAAAAGGTCTGCTGCGATGTCATACAGTTGATTTTCCAACTCAACGTCGTCTGCATCGGAACGGTTGTTGTACACATCCAATAGTCTCTGATAACTAACCGCAATAGTTTCCGATGGAGAAAGAATATTGTCTTCCGCCGCCAGGATACCCCAAGTCCCGTTGTCTCTTAATACAAACAGAACAAAATAAAGGACAAGAAGCAGATAGGCTGAAATCAAGAATCCGCGTTTTAAGGTGGCTTTGAACAGCAAGTTCTTACTCCTCAGTTAGTTATTTCAAACACGTCTTAGGCAAATCTCATAAAGTAATCAACAGAGTTCGCATTATTATTGTTCCACGTCGATTTGATATTTTTGGTTGCATAATTCTTTGATTTGTAGGTAAAAACTCAGTGAGGAGGCATAAATGCAGCTTGAGTGGATTGAAAAGCAAAAACTTAGCCACTTAGGCAGCCCCAAATTGAGCGGTTCCCGCAACCAAAAGGGCGTGTCGTGGGGTTCCTGGCGGATTAGATGGAAGCGCTCAATTGGGGGGTTGCGTCCGTCCTATTACTTGGTAAGCTCTTTCTCTGCCTGAAATTCGATCTCGGGGCTTTTGAATCCGTTCGCCAAATGTTGCACCAGTCTTTTGATCGGATTCAGCAAACTGAAATTGTGACGCTGAGAAAGTAAAGCGGCGGCAGAGACGGAGATGCCTGAGCTCATCAAATTGACTGCACCCATCAAGCCCCAATAAAAGATGACTATGTTTCCCCAAAGCATGATGAGCAAGCCACCAAAGGAGAATAGATCCCTTCTACCGAGGTGATGAATCATGCCAAAAAACTTCAAATACCAAACTTTTTGGCGCGAATGATTGAGCCCGGCAATATCCTGGTCTAAGTCGCGCAGGCTTCTCGAACCTTGCTTCTTGATGTAAATAAGACCCAACCTCAAGGCGATGACTAAGAATCCCAGACTCGCCCCGGTTACAAAAAACACATTGGGATCCCCTAAAACTCGATAAGCACCAACGGTGACGCCAATGATAAAAATAAAATAGGAGACATGATCGGTAATCGTATCGACCAGTGCACCAAGTTTGGAATCCTTCAGTTTGACCTGTGCGACTTCCCCATCGCAGCCATCCAATATGGAGGCGAACTGAAAAAGGATTCCACCGATAACCGTGGTCAGCGGTTTACCAAAGGACAAAACCCAGGCGACGAAGGCTGTAAAAAACAAGTTGAAAATGGAAATCTGGTTCGGGGTAATGGGTGTTTTGATTAACCACTTTGTGAGCCCATTAGATATTCTTCTGTTGATGATCTTAGCAACGACCCCATCGGTCTTGGACCGCGTTGCCTGCAGCAGCAAGCGATTGGCATGATTGATGTCGGGTTGGGTATCCACATCCAGCCAGAAATGCTCGCCAATATCCATGGTGCACATACGCCCTTCCTCAGAAAGGACTCGAACGCCGCCTGAGAGCGAATAGTCGCCGTCAAGCTGACTTTGGCGCAGCGCTTCGAAAATTTGCGGTGTCAGAACAAAAATGCCGATGTCTATGGCATTAAAATCTGTTAAACTCTTACCGATGTTCGAAAGTCGACCCTGATCTACGCGCACCTTGGTGGCATCGTCCAGATTCGGCACTCTGTTCAGACGACGATCCACGCAAAGAAGTCCACATTGGGCGTCCAACCGGATATGCTCGAGCTTCCTCAGTATTTTGGGGTCAAAAACGTGATCCGCCATGAATAGCAAAAACCTGCCATCGACAAACTTCTCGGCATTTAACACCG
This sequence comes from bacterium, assembly GCA_046757525.1. Taxonomy (GTDB): domain Bacteria; phylum Zhuqueibacterota; class Zhuqueibacteria; order Oceanimicrobiales; family Oceanimicrobiaceae; genus JBHHYI01. The sequence continues at coordinate 12,911 of JBHHYI010000091.1, forward strand.
AAAGGCCGTTGGGCTTCTGCCACTCCGTGTTCCTCACCCAGGTAATCTTAACACCAAGCTTGTGGGCGCTAATCGATTTCCGAATCCGCGCCGCCTGATACCCTATGACGATTACAAATTCGGTGACGCCAATCTTCTTTGCCGAAAGGATTACGCGCTTCAGCAAGGGTACCCCGCCGACTTTAACCAATGGTTTAGGTGTGCCATCTTGATAACTCCGCAAACGGCTACCTTTACCTGCGGCAATTATGACGGCTTTAGTTATTGAGTTTTTCCCTTCGAATAGACCAATTTGGATGGATGATGACTGTGTTTCAGATAGGCAGGAAGACGATGCGTACTCCTCTCGCAGATTCAACTCCATATTATTCCTCCACTCCGTATTTGAAAGTTCTGTAAGTTGACCTCCAGGGCCAGAATTGTAACAACTTCTTAATTAAGTATCCCCAATAATAATAAAACCTAAACCACTGTCTATTAGCTAATTCAAGCCGTCAATATACAAAATCTTTTGTAGTATGTCAAGACTTCTTTTATGCTAATAATCATGAATGACCGTTGAGAATTTCTTTCCACTGCCATTATGAATGGAAGACCATCAAATTTAATATACCCTAATAAACGATGTGTGAAATGGAATTATTCCTAACATTTGGTGAGCATTTTCTAAGACAACCGCAACCCGTTCAATTTCAAACAAATACGTTTTCCAGCAAGGATCACAATGCTCTTACGAACCCCAAAACTCTGTCCGGGTGTTGTGCGACTTTGACCTTGGGGAAAACCTTGCGGAGCGTGCCACGCTGGTCGATGACGAAGGTGGTTCGCTCTACGCCCATGTATTTTCTGCCGTACATACTTTTCTCTTTCCAGACACCATAAAGCTGAACCACTTCCTTGTTCTCATCGCTTAATAAATGGAATGGGAGCTCAAATTTGCTCCTGAAGTTCTGGTGCGATTTTACACTGTCCGGGCTCACGCCCAAAATGATGGTGTTAACCTTCTCGAATTCTGCACTCAAATCGCGAAACCCGCAAGCCTCTTTGGTGCACCCTGAGGTATTGTCTTTTGGGTAAAAGTACAGCACTACCTTTCTTCCCCGTAGCTGTGAAAGCGTTACGGTCTCATCGTTTTCGTTTTTCAAAGAGAAATCTGGAGTCACTTGACCTTCCTGAAGCATTCTCGTTCCTTTCCTGTTTTGTTCGTTTTACAATTGTAGGCTGGGTTCAAGAGACCAGAGGATCCGGCTTCTCAGGATCCAGGCCCAACGCTGCAACCGCCTTGTTGACCACCGGAGCTTGAATCTCTCCCCGCAGGGACAACTGGTGCAGCACTGCTATGGCAATGGTTTCGGCGTCGACTTCGAAGAAGCGTCGTAGCGACTCGCGGGTATCGCTGCGGCCGAAGCCATCGGTGCCCAAAGAGTAGAGTCCCCCGGGGACCCAACGGCTTATCTGGTCCGGCACCAGCTTCAAATAGTCCGAAGCCGCAACAAAAGGCCCTGCTTCGCCTTCCAGCAGTTGGGCGAGGTAAGGCTTTCTCGGCTTCTTCGTTGGGTGCAGCATGTTCCACCGCTCTGCTGCCAGGGCATCCCGGCGCAGCTCTTTGTAGCTGGTAGCACTCCACACATCAGCAGCTACCTGGTAACGCTCGGCCAGAATCTTCTGGGCACGCAAAGCTTCCCGCAGAATGGACCCGCTGCCGAAGATGTGGGCTCTGGGCCAGCCGCCTTTTTTGCCTGCAGGTTGTTCAGAAAATTTGTACAAACCTTTTAAAATGCCTTCCTCAACACCCTTGGGCATTGGCGCCATGGCGTAATTCTCGTTTCCCAACGTAATGTAGTAAAAGATGTCTTCGCGATTGTCGTACATCCGTTCCATGCCATTGTGCAGGATTACCGCAATCTCGTAGGCAAAGGCCGGATCGTAGGTCAGGAGATTGGGAATCGCGCTCGCCAACAGATGGCTGTGCCCGTCCTGGTGCTGCAGTCCTTCACCATTGAGCGTGGTTCTGCCCGAAGTTGCACCCAGGAGAAATCCCCGGCCGCGCAGGTCGCCAAAGGCCCAAATTAAATCGCCAATTCGCTGAAATCCAAACATGGAGTAAAAGATGAAAAACGGAATCATATCCACGCCGTGGGTGGCGTAGGATGTGCCAGCCGCAGTGAAGGAAGCCATAGAGCCGGCTTCCGTAATGCCTTCCTCCAGAATTTGCCCGTCTTTGGCCTCCTTATAATAAAGGAACATTTCGGCGTCCACCGGTTCATAATTCTGCCCCACATGTGAATAGATGCCACACTGGCGAAACAGCGACTCCATGCCAAAAGTGCGGGCCTCATCCGGAACGATGGGCACGATGCGTTTTCCGATTACGGGATGTTTGAGAAGCTGGGACAGCATGCGCACGAAGACCATGGTGGTGGAAACCTCGCGGTCCGTTCCCTGCAAAAACTCCTTAAACTGTTCCAGCTTGGGTACCCCTAAGGCAACCGAGTAAACCTTTCGGTGCGGCACGAACCCACCCAGGGCCCGCCTTCGCTCCAACAGATACTGGATTTCTTCGCTGACTTCCGGTGGTCGATAAAACGGGGCGTCGTTGATTTTGGAATTCGCCACAGGAATGTCGAAGCGGTCGCGAAAATGCCTCAGCTCCTTATCGTTCAATTTCTTTTGCTGGTGGGTGATGTTTTTCCCCTCGCCTGCCTCACCCAGACCGTAGCCTTTGACGGTCTTGGCCAGGATGACGGTTGGGCTGCCTTCGTGTTCAACAGCGGCTTTGTAGGCCGTGTAGATTTTCTCAGGATCGTGGCCGCCTCGCCGCAACTTCCGCAGTTGTTCGTCGCTGTAATTCTCCACCATTTTCAAGAGTTCCGCGTGTTTGCCAAAAAAGTCGCGGCGAATATAATCTCCGGTTTCCACGGTGTACTTTTGGTATTGGCCGTCCACACATTCGTTCATTCGTTGCACCAGCAGTCCTTTGATGTCTTGCGCGAGAAGCGGGTCCCAATCATCCCCCCAAATTACCTTGATGACGTTCCAACCTGCGCCTCTGAAAATCGTTTCCAGCTCCTGAATTATTTTGCTGTTACCGCGCACCGGTCCGTCCAGCCGCTGCAGGTTGCAATTGATCACGAAGATCAGGTTGTCTAAACGGGCACGGGCCGCCAACGATATGGCACCCAGTGATTCTGGCTCGTCGGTTTCTCCATCGCCTAAAAACGCCCACACGTGGGTACCCTTGTCCTCGATAATCCCGCGGTCCTGCAAGTAGCGATTGAAGCGCGCCTGGTAGATGGCCGTGATCGGGGAAAGTCCCATGGAAACCGTCGGGAATTCCCAAAAATCAGGCATCAGCCAGGGATGCGGGTAAGAGGACAGACCGCCGCCTTTCTCCAGCTCCCGCCTGAAGTTTTCCATCTGACCCAGGGATATCCGGCCCTCCAAGAAGGCACGGGCATAGATTCCGGGCGAAGCGTGCCCCTGGAAGAAGATCTGATCCCCTTCGAATTCTTCGCCTTTGCCGCGAAAGAAATGATGAAAGCCCACCTGGTAAAGGGTGGCCGCAGAAGCGAAAGTCGAAATATGCCCCCCTATGCCTGAATACGTTTTGTTGGCCCGCACCACCATGGCCATGGCATTCCAACGAACGATGCTCTTGATCCGGCGCTCGATCTTCCGGTCGCCGGGATAGGGTAGCTGTTTTTCCACTGGGATGGTATTGACATAGGGCGTGTTAGCGGTGAAAGGCAACTGAATGCCGCGTTTGTAGCCTTTCTCAACCAACTTGCCCAGTAGAAAGCGTGTCCGGTCCACGCCTTTATATTTTATGACGCTGTCCAGCGCTTCAAGCCATTCTTGTGTCTCCTCCAAATCAGTGTCACCGTTGACACTGGTGCTTGGGGGCATTTCGGTAAGCATTGAATCGAACATCAAAAAGCCTCCTTTTCCAAATCAAAGAAATTACAGTCGTAGAATTTACATCTTTTTTAATAAGAAGCAACAACAAAACATTGTTGCTTTGAATTTTGGCAACGTTATTCCAGGCAGCTCCAGAGAGCCATGGGCGAGTCATCTCAAGTAGGCACTGTTTCTCAAGTGACCGTACAGGCCGTCGCCCTGCGATACGTCCCGACCCAGAAGCGGTCGTGACTACTCAGGGCGACTACCTTTGTGCTCAAAGAAAAGCACGGGTCATTTTGCCTCAGAGGGGCATTTCATAGAAGTTGCACCCCAGGAATGAAACCAAGGGCCGCACCGGTCACTCGACGCTGAGCGTCGGTGAGGGTGTTCCCACGGAGACCGTGGGAACG
>JBHHYI010000092.1:0-16999 GCA_046757525.1 bacterium
TTCTCCCTGACTTGCATGTGTTAAGCACGCCGCCAGCGTTCGTCCTGAGCCAGGATCAAACTCTTCGTTGTTAATCACTTAAACTCATTGACTTTTTGATGGACGACGGAGCCATGCACGCTCCTTTTTTCAAAGAACCAAAAAAATTGCCCATACATTCTCTTCGAATGGGCAACGCTAAATATATAATATAAAAACCTAAATGTCAAGACATTTTTTAGCGATTTTCAATCTCGCAATGTCATCTGTCGCAAAACCTAATATACAACTTTTGCTGCAAAAATCAAGAAAAACATCTGGAGAAATCTTGCACTGTTGTGATCAACAGCACCAAGACGTTGTCGAATATTATCACCGGAGCAAAACACGATGATAACGCTTTTTGCCGGCACGAAGGACCAGCATCTCATTTTGCAAGCTCGATAAATCCACTGTGGCGTCAATGCTCGTAATCCGATTCTCATTGACATAAGCCCCCCCTTGTTCTATTAATCTGCGTGCGCCGCTCTTGGAAGGGGCCAGGCCCACCCTCTCAAACAAATCGACCACCAACAGCCCGCCTTCAAGGTCTGCGGTTTTCAGAATCGTAGATGGGATTGCGGCCATGTTATGTGCCTTACCTCCAAATGCACTCTGGGAGGCGGCTCTGGCCCTATCCGCTTCTGCCACACCATGAGCGATTTTCGTTGCCTCAAACGCAAGAGCTTCTTTCGCTGTGCGCAACTCGGCCCCTTGCTTGTTGGTCAAGTCCGCGATTTCCCCCATGGGCAAAAAGGTGAAGCATGCTAAAAATCTGCGAACATCGTCGTCGTGAACGTTGATCCAATACTGATAGTACTCGTAAGGAGAAGTTTTAGCAGCATCCAGCCACAAAGCGCCAGAAGCCGTTTTCCCCATTTTTTGTCCACCGCTTGTGGTGATCAATGGCCAGGTGATTCCATCGGCTTCCTTCCGTTCGACCCTGCGAATGAGATCAACACCAGCCAGGATATTGCCCCATTGATCGTCCCCGCCCATTTGGATGGTACAATCGTAATCCCGATTGAGCATCAGAAAGTCGTAGGCCTGCAACAATTGATAATTGAACTCGAGAAACGACAAACCGGTTTTCAATCGAGCTTTGTAGGCCTCAGCAGCCAACATTCGGTTCACGCTAAAATGTCGGCCGATTTCGCGTAAGAAGTCGATGTATTTTAAATGCACCAGCCAGGTGGCGTTGTGGACAGCAATACCTCGTTCGCCGTCGATATCAATAAACTTAGCGATTTGCGACTTAATTCTCTCGGCGTTACTGGCAATCTTGTCCCGTGCCAGTATGGGACGCATCTCCGTTTTGCCGCTGGGATCGCCAACCAAGGCCGTGCCATCTCCTATGATGGCGATGGTACGATGCCCAGCGCGCTGGGTGTGCGCCAGGGCCATCAAACACAACAGGTTGCCAATGTGGAGACTTTCAGCGGTGGGATCAAAGCCAACGTAAACTGTCAGTCTTTTGTTGGAAAAATTGTGGCTTACGGATGCTTCGTTGGTAACTTGCTGAACGAAACCCCGCTCCTTAAGGACTTCGAATGCATTCATTTTCTTCTCATCCGCAACCATTTAAAATCTCTGTTTGTAATGAATTCGTCTTCGCAGGTCGCGTTCAGATTCCCGCTTAGCGATGTCGCGACGTTTGTCAAATAGTTTCTTGCCCCTGGCCAGCGCCAGCTCCACTTTCACCTTGCCATCTTTAAAGTACAATTTCAGCGGGATGAGGGTCAGGCCCTTTTCCTGCACTTTGCCCACCAGCTTTTTTATTTCCTTTTTGTGCAGCAGCAGTTTTCGCACACGAAGCGGATCATGGTTGTTCAAGTTGCCATGGGAGTAAGGACTGATGTGGGCATGATGCAGAAACACTTCGCTGTTTTTTACATTCGCATAGCTGTCCTTTAAATTGGCGTGACCTTCCCGCAACGATTTGACTTCTGTGCCACTAAGAACTATTCCGGCTTCCATTTTGGCGATGATCTCATATTCATGACGAGCCTTGCGATTGGTTGTAATTATCTTTTCGCTCATATAGTTTGCCGCTTCAAATAATTCAAAAATACTTTATTTAACAACAAAAGTCAAGATGGCAGTGAAAAATCTTGACTTTGTTTCTGGTAATTATTAATTTTATAAGTTGAATTTCTGCCGAAGTGGTGAAACTGGTAGACGCGCACGGTTCAGGGCCGTGTGTCCGAAAGGACGTGTGGGTTCGAATCCCACCTTCGGCACCAGCGCAATAAAAATGGCCTAACAGAAATCTGAACTTCTGATAGGCCAGAGGAGTCATCTGGAATCCAACTGATTCCAGCGTCAACCTCAGGAAAAACCACTCTGAGAAGCACAGTCGGTCGTTGCAGTAGAGGCGCCGCTATTTGTGGATGAAAACAGCGAAATAATCCTTTCCAGCTCAGGCTCACCGCATTTCTCACATTTCAGACCCGAGCAGTCCTCACCTGTTTTCTGAAAAACCTCCATGGTTTCATGGCACTTCTTGCACCGGTATTCATAGATCGGCATAACAATCTCCAAATAATTTCAATTTCAAGTATTTGTTGGTTTTCTTGAGGCCGCGCCTTTTTTATCTTCGTTCTGTTTCTCCGAAACAGCACAATCTCCGGTCACTCAAGGAGATCCGCCTAAATTGGGCAGCACATATTTCATCAGAACGACACAACCGATCAAAATCACTAAGGCCAAATATTCCATTTCACATTGCTTTCGCTTTAAGTTTGATGTTGAGTTAACCGCGGGTCAACTCGTTGCAAGAACCAAGCCATCAATAAATACAATCCCTTCATTTTTTATCGTCAAGCTGCACCCCAATCATTAGTTAGTTGCAAACCCACCGAAAAAGATGCATAATTTTTCTTGATTATATACCAACAAATTGCCAAATTGGAAACGAGATGCACAGCTTTTCTAAAATCAGCTTAAGCAAAATGATGAGCGATTTCAACGAATCCAACCTTTGGCCCGGTTCCAATCAACAAAAATATTCGAGTAACAAGGTCCTAAGCCTTGCGCCTGGCCTTCTGCTAATCATTTTCTTGAGTTTGCTTGACTTCTCAGCTTGCCGCCAAGAGTCAGGGAAAAGCAAGACTTCCCCAACTCATACAGACAAAGCGGCCACGGCGGAATCTGCCACGATCGACAAGAACGACTTACAGCCTTTCATAATCCAGGTGGCAGCGTTTAATAACCAAATCAACGCCGAAAAACTGACCTCTGTTCTGCACGACTCAGGTTTCCCTGTCTTCATCAGCTTAACCAGCCCGCCACAAGAGACGCTCTACCGGGTTAGAATTGGCCCCTTTAAGAATGAACGTCAAGCCCACGCCACGCTGAGCCAGCTCGAAAAACTCGGCTACATGAGCGCTTATCTTGTCAAGGGTGCGACCCCCAGGGACCACACCAACAAAGCAGAACTCGATACCCTCCTCCAACACCAGGAAAATGCAATAAGTCAGTTGACAACCGCGGGCCACTGCGAAGCGCCCAAATGGTCTCCCAACGGACGGGAAATTGCCTTCTTCAAACGGGAGGAAAATGCAGAGGGGATTTACAGCATCGGGACCGGCGGAGGGCAGATTTCGCAGATTGTTACCAGTACCAAGAGCCTCAAGATTGTTCCCGACTTCGCCTGGTCGCCTGAAGGGGATCGAATGGCTTTTGTGGCCATTGAAGAGGCGCCGGGCGGCGAGGACGTTCAGAACCTTTACGCCGTGAGAAAAGACGGAACCGGACTTCAAAGGCTAACCCAGCAGAATGAGTTTCCATTTGAAATCAGGAACCTCAAATGGGCACCCGACGGACAGCACATGGCCTTCAACGCCTATTATGGCAAATCTGACGCCCACTCCGACATCCTACAAAAAGTCATACTCGTCTCATTGACTTCCGGCCAACAGAATTTGGAGCTACCCTGGGGCACGCAGTGGTGTGCCGGCTGGGATGCCGCCAACCAACTCATCGTGCTCACAACTTACGGCAATATGAGCTATTCACACAATTACGCCTATGAAGTTTGGAGCCATGACCCCAACACTCATCAGTCACGAAAGATGTTGAGCGGGCCAGCGGTGAGAAATTGTCAAATGCTGCGGTATCTCCCCGAAACCGACGACCTCATCTACTCGGCTTTCGAACCCGTCGGGGATCCCGAAACAGGAGCTATTAAACACCAAACGACAAAAATCATCGTTCTCAATTTGCACACGGGCCAGGAACGCACTTTGTTTGAAACGCAACAACCCGGAGCTTTGCAAGCAAGCTTCTTGGTTGCAAGCGAGAAAACCCTATTTCTGTTTTACGAGAATCAAATGTTTCAGTGTGATTTAGAGGGCAACTGCACCCTGGTGCAAGAAAGACTGAGATGTAGGGAGGTCACGCTTTCACCTGATGGCAGCAAAATCTGCTTCGAACAAAATCAACAGCTTTTTATTCGGAAATTGAGGAATAAGGAAGCGGAATAGAGTCCTTGCTATCCCGCCTTTCCATTCCTCGTGACGCTTACTACTTGGACGAAAGAATCTTGTACATCCCGGTGCCGCATTTAGCACACTTCCCTTTCATTGCCGGACGTCCGTTTTTCATTGTAACTTTTGTCGCATCCACCATTTCTGACTTGCTTCGACATTTAACACAATAAGCTGTCTCTGCCAAATTAATCACCTCCTTCCCTTAACAAAATCTTCCCCTGCTCGAATTTGTGCTCAATTTCACCATTTTTCTCCTAAATGTCAAGGGAAATTTGGATAAATTACGCACTACTCAGAATTCTATTTTTCACTCAAATGGATGGCTAAATACTAATTTTCATGGACTTAACCTGGTCAAACCGCAATTGTTGTCCTTGTATCGGCAGCAAGGGCGAACGGTTAAACGGCCATTGGTGCCCATCGTGCTAAGCAGTCCGACACGTTAAATGAACTGGCGAGCATAATTTTTGCCGCCGCCCTTGACATTTTGGATTTAAATGGTTATTATTAACGGCTCTTTTTGTTGCAGTTGCTTCATATTTTCTGTTTCTTATGAGGTGAGGAACAGCAACAATCAGGCAATTGATAGATCGAGTTTGATGTTACATTCAGGGCCTGTACGCAGGCATCGCTACGTGAATTAAATCACTGATCAAGTTTTTACCAAGAGGAAACATGAACGGTTTTTCCATTCCCGTTACATATAGACGCCTTAAGCATAAAGTAGGCAGAGTGGTCTTCCCAAATTCGCCTTCCTCGAGTTCAGTACCTTTGGCGGAGTACCTGAAGTGGTTTTACTTTACCCGTTTCACACCTGGCTATCCCCTTTCCATCGACATTCAAACGAAAAGCGGATGCAACGCCCATTGCTCCTTTTGCCCTGTGGGTAAGGAAGAGAACAAGATTTACGGCACCATGAGCGACGAGCTTTTCCAGAACATCATCGACGAGGTCGTCGAATTCCCGATGTTGCGCAAGATCGACCCCTATCTCTTGAACGACCCACTCGTGGACAAAAGGATGCCCGAGCGCATCGAGTACATCGCCCGAAAAAAGGGGAAACGCAAGTATCCCAAAGTCCGCATTACCACCAACGCGGGCCTGTTGCTCGAAGAGATGGGGGACCGGCTCTTGCAGACAGAAGGCCTGGACGAAATCAATTTCAGCTTTCACTCCATTGTTCCGGAAGTCTACGAACGCATGATGTCACCTCTCAAATTTGACCGGGTCATGGGCAATATCCTAAGATTCAAAGAGCAGTGGGATAAGTTTCCCGGCAAAAAACCAAAGCTCACCGTGTGGACCGTAAAAACGCAGCCGGTTATTGAAAACCTCCACAATGAACAGGCTTACTGGAAAAAAGTGGGTATCGGTTTCAAAGCCCGCAAATTGGACAATCGTGCCAACAAGAGCGTCGAAGATTTAGGATTGGGGGATCGAGAATTTGTGCGGGTGCCGTTCTGCGTCATCCCTTTTTGGCGCGCCTGGATCATGTGGAACGGCGATATGATCATGTGCTGTGTGGATCAGGAACGCTCAAACCTTTTGGGCAACTGCAGCCAGCGATCGGTCCAAGAAGTTTGGAACGACCCCCATTACAGAGACCTGAGAAGAAGGTGGCGTACGAAACAATTGGACGGACTTCTGTGTGACAATTGCAAGGGTACGTGACGAACACCCCTGCATCGACTGTTGCGTGGTCGCGTCGGGCCCGACCGATCTAATTGAGAAAATCGGCCATCCAGGTCAGAATCCTTTGCGCATTTTCTAAGTCCCACTGGTTGTCGATCTCCAGCCAGCGCACGCCCGAGACGTCAAAGATTTCGGGCGCCTCATCATGGTTTATTAACCACTGGAGAATGTTCTCAACCACCGCATGTTCATTCTCGGTGGCCACTTGTTGCACGGCCTGCTTGTAAATCGCAAGCTTGTGCCTGGGGACGTAGGTCAGACCGATATAGCCGGCGTCAAATTCGTGCAATCCCTTCGATACTTTCTTGACCCTTTTGTCTTCCGTCAGCAGGATTTTCATGTCGTCTTCTCGCAGGTATCGGTCGAAATCTACAAATGCGGTAACCCTGGCAAACCGATCCTTGTGTGCCAAAAAGGCCTTTGCCAACCGCAACGGATAGATATGGTCTACGTTCAACAATAAAAACGATTGGTCAATATTGGCGAGACCCTTTTGTAGAGTCAAAATGCTGCCTTTCAAGAAATTTGCATTCTCAAGCAATTCAATGTTGCCCGGGCAGCGTTGCACAAAACTCACCAACTTGTCGTAGTAGAATCCGCCCACAATGGTTATCTTTTCACAATTCAGAGCTTCCACGAATTCTAAGGTGTAATCCAGCAAGGGGCGTCCCCGAACTTCAACCAAAGCCTTGGGCAAATCCCGCGTCAGATTCACCAATCGACTTCCGGTACCAGCGGCTAATATTAAGGCGTTCATAAATCCTCCAGTATTTCGAGAATTTCGTAGATTTCGTAGATCACCGGCAAATACTCCGAGTTGCATTCCAACTTGAAATCCTCGGGATTGAAAGTTCCGACCTTGGCGATGAATTGAATGGCATTTTTGTGGGCAATCTCGGCGTCTCTGAGCGAATCCCCCACAAACAGCATTTTGTTTCTGGGCACCTTGAAATATTCAGCGATGTAATCGAAATGAGGACACCCTTTTGAAAAATGGGGCCTGAAGCCCAGAGCAAGATCCACCGGAACGTTTTCGCGATGGACAAATTCCCTGACTAAGTCGTGAAAATTGTTCGAGGAAATGACGGTGCGAAAGCCGCACTCTTTTAGTTCGTGCAGAGTCTCCAGGGTTTTCTCAGAAACTTTTTCGTGCACGAATGCTGCGATTTTCAACTTCTCGAACCGCTGGACGATGACCTCATTATTGTCGCCACCGGGAAACAAAATCTCCATTTGCTGAAAGAATGGAATGCCACTCGTCTCTAAGTAACGCTTTCGGCCAATTTCAAAATTCCAACCACAATGTTTTTCAATTAGCTCCCCGGCGATATCTGCAAAACTTCCCATGGTATCGATCAGGGTTCCATCCAGGTCAAAAATGATCAAGTCAAAATTCTTGCGCATCTCTGTGCCGTTGTAAACGTGAAGTCTGATTATTTGTGCGACAATTTAAAATATAAAGTTTGGAAATGCAAGCAAAAGGTCGGCACCAGGGTGTTGGCATCCAAAAAAATGTTGGATTTCTGAAATAATTGCTTTATATTTTGAATTCTGAATTTTAAGCTTTCTTGCACCAACTGATGAGGAGAAAACCATTCGCATTGAAAAAGCCTGGATAGACGCACGTCACCCTTTTGCCAACCAGTGCTTATGGGGCTTGACATTGTTAGAAAGAAATGTGAGAGAATTGCACAAATTGGGCATTCGCGAAGTGCTGATCGCCCGGCGGCCAGGGGACGACCCGTTGCAACATTTCTGTCACCCGTTGCCGCCAAGCGTAAAGCTCACCCTGGTCGATGCCGACGCAACAGATGCATTCGAAAGTTTAAGAGCTGAACTGACAACCGATGAGTTCCTGCTGGCACTGGAAGGGCATGCCCTCAACGACCGTCGCGTCCTCAAGAATCTGCTGCAGTGCAATGTTTCCTGTGCCATTCTTTCGCCCACCGGAAGCCAGCCGGGCGCGGCTGCCATCCTTGCGGCATGCGACTCTCCCCTGTTTGACAGCCCTTGCTGTGAAACCCTGACCGGACTATTGGACGCAGCGATTCGCGATGCCAGAATTAACACCCTGGATCTCGCCAGCTTTCAAAGACACGTGATCAATCTCAGAAGAAAGATCGAGCCGTTTCTGTTGCGGGTGGAACACTCGGCGCAATTAAAAGAAGCGGACCGGGTCCTCAGGCAAACCGTGCATAAGGGTGTGTTAGAATTTGTAGGCAAGTACATCCATCCCCCATTGGAGTTTGGGGCCACACGCCTCTTAGCCAAAACCTCAGTCACGCCCAACCAAATCACCGCACTTTGGCTGTCGTTGGCTGCCATCACCATCGGCTTGTTTGCCACCGGGCACCTTCTGGCGGGCATCATCCTGGCAGCCCTCTGCGGAGTTCTGGACGGCATCGACGGCAAGTTGGCCCGCCTGACTCTTCAATTCAGTAAAGCGGGCGACGTCCTGGACCACGTTGGTGGTACAGTGTTCGACGCCTGCTGGTACCTGGCCCTGGGTTGGTATTTCACTGGCGGACAGTTAAATTCAACTGCTGGAATATTTACCGCCATTCTTTTGATTTCTTATATAGTAGAACGCATCATTCCTGGTATTTTCAAGAAAATCCACCGGGCCGAGATTTACGACTACGCCGAGATCGACAAGTTGGGTCGGTTAGTTGGAAGTCGCATGAACAACAACGTCTGGTTTCTAATGAGTGGAATAATCCTTGGATTTGCCCGAGAAGCATTTTATGGCATAAGCCTCTGGATGTTGGCCACCGCGTGCTGGCACCTGGTTCGTTTTTTCTGGGTCACCTGGAGAACAAAGGCGAGAAAGCCTGCATTAAATCGAGTATGAACATTATCCCCAAAACCTCGAGTGACGACCAGCCTCCTGACCTCTTCAACCAAAAGGACGCCAAGGATCTGGCACGTGGAGCCCTGGTAAACTTCCTGGGCATGTTCGCCAAGATCAGCAAACTTGTGTTTGTGATCGTTGCTACGCGGTTTTACGGCGCCAATGCCATCGGCCTGTATTTTCTGGCCTGGAGCGCCATCGACATCGCCTCGAAGCTGGGGCTCATGGGCATGGACCGCAGCCTAATTCGAGACATCGCGCGGTACCGCTCGCCCGAATCGATTCAACAGAAAGCCAAAATCTTTCGCATCTTACGGTTCAACATCACCGTCGCATTTTGCCTGAGTCTGGTGGTTGCCGGGCTTGTTGTTTTGTTGAGTCCGGTAATCGCTAAGTTTGCGTTCAAAGACCCAAACCTGACCAACACGTTGAGAATCCTGGCCATCGCTCTGCCGTTTATCGTCTTGACCACGGTCTTCATTTCCACGACCAAGGCGCTGCGATTGATGCGCTACGAAGTCCTGATCAGGCAAAGCCTGGAACCGCTGGTTCTACTGGTGGTCACCCTCTCCTTAATTCCTCTGAAGTTAGGCGCTACCGGTTTGGTCATTGCCCACCTGGTGGCAAGCATAGCAGCGACCGTTACAGCGGCTTTCGTGTTCTACCGCAAATTCCGATATTTAGGGTGGCACCCCGGCCCGCTGCGCAAGGAAAACAAACTGGAAACGCTGCGTTACGCTTCACCTATCGCGATCATGGATTTTTTGAACCTGCTGGTGGCCCGCATGGATATTTTCCTGGTTGGTGCGCTACTGAATGTAACCTCCGCCGGCTACTATGGCGTAGCCGTTGAAATCATTTCCATCATTAAGCGAGTTCGCCAGGGCTTTGAACCCATATTTGCTCCCATCGTTTCGGAACTGTATTACAACGAACAAAAAGAGCGGCTACAGAGAAACTACGTTTTGGTGACACGCTGGCTTATCGCCGGCTCCCTGCTACCCGTGTTGGCCATGATTCTTTATCCGGACCAACTGCTCAGATTGTTCGGAATCCAGTCCCCACAGGCTTCCTTGGCACTCATGTTGTTGGCGCTTGCACATGGCCTGTTCGGTGCCTTTAGCGCCTCAGAAAACCTGTTGATCATGACCGGCAAATCCTTGCTCAATACCAAGCTGGCCTTTGTGATGCTACTGGTCAATTCTGCAGTTTCGGTGTGGCTCATTCCCCTCATTGGCTTGCCGGGCGCTTCCCTGGGAACTCTTGCTGCCTTCGCAGCAGTCAGTTTCGGCCGGATTTTTCATGGGTACAGGCAGCTTCACCTGCACCCATTTAACTACGCACTCCTTTGGCCTCTGTTCACCGCGGGCATGACCACCGTCATTTTTGTTTTTCTGAAAACCTGGCTCGACCTACAATCGGTGCCAGAGACAATCGTTGCAATTGTCATGTTGGCTTTCTGCTACACCGCCATTTATTTCCTCGGCGCCAGGGAACCCGAAGAGAAACATCTCCTCATGAAGCTCAAAAACAAGCTTAAACCGAAACCTGCCATCATCAATATCTGAACCTAAAATTCCACAATAATTTGTGCAATCGCCTGAAATATTCTTGTCTTGCAACTGTTATATTTACTATAAAATGCTTTTTGTGTATAATTATCTTAACAAAGAAACTAATTTACCAATCGCTTCGTTAGTTTGGTTAGTTCTGGTCATAACTTATTCAAAACTAAACGGATTTGTCATCATCTGTAGATCAAAATTGGAAGGGTAACAATGTACAAGTTTATGTCCACATGTTTGGAGAACATAAGTTTTCTTCATCGGTATTATATTCCTATTTTGATAATTGCACTGCTCGCTACCATAGCAGGCGGCTATTACGCTTCCAAGCTGTCCCTGGAAAGCGACCTGGCCGAGCTGCTACCCGATAGTTTTGAAAGCGTCAAAGCTTTGCACCGAATCAAGGATGAAGTTGGCGGTGTGGGCCACCTCAGAGTCATCCTTGAAACGAAGGATTTTGAGGCGGCAAAATCTTTTGCCAACGATTTGGCACCCACGCTGCTGGCAAGTTCCTATGTGCACTACTTAGACTACAAAAACGATGCAGCCTTTTACAACAAGAATGCCCTACTTTACCTGGACGTCGCGGAATTGGATTCTTTGCACCAGGCTATTGAAAACAAAATTGAGACGGAAAAGCAGAAACTCAATCCTCTCTATGTTGAAGACCTTTTTGCTGATGAAACCGACGGGACCCAGGGCGATGATTTGGCCAAATGGGAGGGAAAGTACCAGGGCAAAGAACAAAGGGAGTACTACACCAATGCCGACAGCTCTGTTCTCGTTATGAAAGTTTTTCCGACCGGCACCAACACCAGCATCAGCTACGTCCAAAAAATGTTTGACGAGGTCAAGGGAATCGTCGACTCGGCCAACCCCAAGCAATATGCCCAGGATATGACGGTCCTGTACGGTGGCAGTTTCAGGAACCGACTGGATGAGTATGAAGTGGTGAAAAAGGATATTCTGGGAACAGCTTACTACGGTTTTGGGGGCGTCTTTTTGTTGATCATCATCTATTTTCGCCGTCTGGTCGGGGCTATTTTGATAACGCTGACCCTTATCTTTTCATTAGCCTGGACATTTGGCGTAACCTACTGGGTGATCGGAAGCTTGAACACCATTACGGGTTTTTTGTTCGTCATTCTGTTCGGCTTAGGCATCGACTACGGCATTCATGCATTTGCGCGCTACGCCGAAAGCCGACGCGCTGGATTGAACTTCGAGGACTCCATCGGCAAACTGTTCTGCTTTACGGGTAAAGCCCTGGTAACCACGGCCATCACCACGGCCGCCGCCTTCTTTTCCCTGACACTCATGGATTTCAAGGGCTTCTCAGATTTGGGTTTCATATCAGGCGTTGGGATTCTATTTGCTCTCATCGCCATGGTGTTCGTGCTGCCGGCGTTCATTACTCTGGCTGAAAAGTTGAAGCTGTTAAAAATTAAACCTTCACCCGGCAAAAGCATGCATTTAGAGCGTAAAGAATTCCCCTTTACAAAACCCCTTTTGTTCGTTTCCGGCGCGTTGACCTTGTTAGCCATTTATTTTTTCACGCAGGTGGATTTTGAATATGATTTCACCAATCTGCGGGCCATAACAGCACAGAGAAAACTGGTCAATGAAAAAACCAAGGGCGTGTTTAAGCTTTCCGAGTCGCCAGCGGTCATCCTGGCCGATTCCAAAGAAGAATCGCAAGAGGTCATGGCCGCGGTGCGAAAAATCATTAAAGAGGACACGGTCTCTCCCACCGTGGAAACCGTCCGTTCCGTCTATAGCCTCGTGCCCGATCATCAACCGGAGAAATTAGAGAAGATTCGTGAAATCAGGAAGCTGGTCAAAGATGAAGCTGAGGGCGTGGTCACGGGCCAGGACAAGGAACGGCTGGACAGGTTGACCCAGTATCTGCAAGTAGACAAGCCATTTACCATGCAAGAAGTGCCTCAAAAACTCAAACGCCAATTTGTGAACAAAAAAGGACAGTTGGGCAACTTCGTGTTCATTTACCCCAGCGTGGCCCTGCGAGATGGCAGGAAGGCTATTGAGTTTCGTCATGATATCGGAAAAATCACCACGGCTTCTGGCAAGACCTACTACGCCTCCAGTTCCAATATTATCTTAGCAGAAATGCTCCTGATCATGATCCGAGAAGGCAGGTTAGCGGTGGCTTTGACCTTTGTCGTAGTGTTCCTCATCGTATTTTTCGATTTCCTCAGCATAAAGTCAACACTGATGGTTCTCACGCCGTTAATCGTGGGAGTCATTTGGATGGGCGGCATGATGTACTTGTTGGGCATGAAATTGAACTTCTTCAACATCGTCGTTTTTCCCAGTGTCATCGGCATTGGTGTTGATAATGGTGTGCATATTTACCACCGTTACCTGGAAGAAGGGCGCCGCTCCCTTGTGTACGTGCTGAAGAATACCGGAGTGGCCATCGCCATGACCACCTTGACAACGATCGTGGGCTATTCAGGCTTGATCCTGGCGCACCACCCGGGGCTCAATTCTATCGGGGATCTGGCGGTCATTGGCATCGGCGCCACTTTCTTGACCGCAATCGTTGCTTTGCCCGCGCTCTTGCAGTTCATAGAAAACAAACAAAAGAAAGCGGAACCGCAAACCGTCTTGGAGTCAGCCTATTAGGGGGGACTAAAAGGACGCGTGGCCTCCGGAACAACAGTCCTGGCTGTGCGTAATCGAGGAAAACCAAGAGGAAGTTTCATGACAAAACTAACCTTATCCCAAGAGTGTCGCCAAACACTCAAGTTGGTGGCATTTCTGCTCATTCTAATCGTGGTCGGAGGGTGCGCCGTGGGTTCCCCACTGCGGACGAAAGAACAGCGAACCACCGGTCTTTATGTCGCAGGAACCAATCTGTACAAAAAAGGCAAATACATTCAAGCCATATATCTGTTGAATCAAGCCATCGAGTTTAATCCTAATTTTGCAGAGGCTTACTTTGCACTGGGATTGGTTTACATCAAGACCGAAGACTTCAACAAAGCCATTGAGTTGTTGACCAAGTCGAGCGGACTTAAAACCACATTGGAAGAACCCGGATACACGCAGGCGGATATTCAATTTAATTTTGGCCTGGCCTATATCGGCTTGGAGCAGTATGACAAGGCAACCGAGTATTTAAAAAAGGCCGTGGAATATCACCCTGGCTATGCAAAGGCCTACTATAATTTGGCCTATATCGCAGAAAAACGGGGCAACAAGGAAGCAGCCCACAAATACCTCAACGAAGCCATCGAGACGGATCCGGAGCAGCCCAAACCCTATCTGGCGCTTGGCGTTTTGTACAAGAAGGAGGGCAAGTGGGCGGAGGCGCAAAAGGAGTTTGAGAAAGCTCTTAAATTGGACAAAGACAACAAAGCCGCTTACAACGAGTTGGGAAAGCTGTTTAAGGACAAAGGCAATTTTGACACCGCTGCCCGTTACTTTCGCAGGGCTATCCAGATTGACGACCGGTATATCGATGCCTACGAGAATCTCGCTTCCCTGTATGTGGACATGAAGGCCTACCAAAAAGCCAAAGAAGCTTTTGCAAAGGTCACCCAAATCGACTCCACTTTGCCAGAGAGCTACTTTAATCTTGCTCAGGTGGATTACTTGCTGGCAGACACCACCGGTGCTCTACAAAACTTCGAAAAAGTCCTCCGGTTCGAACCGAATCATCAGATGGTCAATTTCCGGATCGGCCAAATCCTGGAACAACAAGGCCATTTAGAGGAAGCGATTGCCGCCTATCGGAAGGAGCTAACGGTCAACCCAAAACACATCGCCAGCCAGTTTAACCTGGCGGTGCTTTTGCACAGACTCGGTAGAATCAAAGAAGCCATGGTAGAGTACCAGAAATATGTGGAGATGGCCCCCAAAGGCGACGACCGGGCCAAAAAGGTTCAGGTGGTGCTGGACAAGTTAGCCAAAGTCAAATGAGCTCATGAATGGGGTGCGACCCTTTTCCACTGTTGCACCGTCTCAATACGCCGGTCACGTCACATATTGGATTGGATTCTCAGTCCCCGCTTTTGCTGGAATCCCCGCAGGCGAAAGGCGCAGTTATCGCACACACCGCAGGCTTTGGTCGCTCTTTATAATCAAACCTTGCGAAGGTTTTGACACCTTCGCAAGGTTAAAGGTGATCATTTCTGGGTTAACCATTCTGGCCGACTCCGAGATCTGCCAGCGTAGTTCATCCTCTCTTGATACTACTCGAGCCATGAGTTTGTCCTTGTTCACACCAGTAGTTGGTTGCGTCTAAATTCCCCACACATCTTCCATATCTTCAATGTCTGGGTCGTCATATCTCTGCATCGTTGCAACCCACTCAGGCATTTCCTGCTTTATCGTATCTTTCAATTCTTGGTAGTCGTCTTTGTCTGTCTTTCCGCTTTCCAGCATGAATGCATAAAACTTCTTCAAACTCGATGCATTGTTTTTGATTGCAGATGGATTAGCCCACATTGCCTTTTTGATGAACCAATATCCCAGGAACATGCTTACAAAGTGAAGACCATTCTCTGGCTCTATGGCATCTTCATAAAGCAGAAAATGGTTGATGTAGAAATCAATATTGTTGACATGTTTATCTATTGTCTTTTTCTTAAGGCCTTGTTGTTCAAGAGCATCTGCAAACTGATCAAGAAGGTTGGCATTCTGCTCTCTAATTCGCTTACAATCTTTTTCCCATTTTTCATATTCATCCATTTCGTCTCCTGTACTGTTTAATGCACATATCGTTGACGCATAACCGACGAGGCCATTCAATGCACTTAACCTTTATTTAAGAATAAACCTGCGACCATATCTCGAACTCTGAAATCACGCCCCTGCGAGCATTTCAAATTGTCGTACTCTGCCTCGCTCATGGCAAATCCTGGATCGACGATTTTGACCTCCGGCCAGGGGGATCGCCAAAGTTTACTTCCCAGGTTTTTTGAATTACGTCACGATTTTTTTTGGTATTTCAAAAAAAATCACTTATATTTTGGAAGCAGGACCGAACCCGTCCATGGAGGCGGTGGAGGCCCTGCTTCAAGCCCCGGCTGAAGTCGGGGCTTTTTTTTATTACTATCGGATGATTCCTTCAGGATCCATATAGCTTAGTTCACGGAGGGTTTGTGCTGGACAAAGTTACTTTTAAAGCGTGGCCATTTATCCCCCAATATACTTATTCGACCAATCTAACTCATGCCGCAGTAGTATTGATCATCAACTGACTCGATGCACGCGGTCACTTCTTTTAGTCTCGTAAAAGACAAGGAGCTCTCCTCGATAGAAGCATACTTGCCATCCCTGGTGCATTCCAAAAACCTTTATGTGCTTCTTTCGAAGTCTGATAGTATTCGTCGAATCTTTTCTGATGAAATATCGCCCTGCTCTGTTTTAGAATATATTGTAATCAGGATTATTTCTGATTTCGTCTTGATGTAATAAACCAACCGGTAACCGGCTCGTTTGCCTTTCTTTAAATCGGTATTTTTTATTCTTACTTTGTATACAGTATCACCCACACTTTTAACCTGATCTCCTGCAGTTTTACCTGACTCTAAATCCTCGATGACCGGCTTTACGTCAGATTTTATATGATGATATTTTTTGGAGAGATGCCTAATGTTTCGCTTAAATTCCGGTGTAAACTCAACCTGTATTCTATCTGAAGCATCCTCATTCGGCATCAATTCCCTCCCACAACTCAGATACTGGCCTGGTTTCGCCTCTTAATGCTTCTAACCAGCCCTGTTTAAAACTTCCTTCGGCTGATTTTAAAGTTATACTTTCTCGGAAAATACGTATTATTTGTAATAAATAGGGCAGGTGCTCGACAGGGGTTTTTTCAATTTCCTCCAAAACCTGGTCATGACAATTTGAAAAATTTGTAGCCATTATATCCTCTTTTTATTTTAAAGCTAAGACATAAAAAAATCTTTGTCAAGTGATTTTCTGCAATGTTTTCACTACCACTGAAATAGGAATTGCCTTTCTCTCTATTACCACCAGGAATGCCCACTCCAAACGGCCGGTAGCTAATTCCTTCTAAAAATCGAAAAGCAGGAGGTTGTACTCTGCCTCGCTCATGGCAAATTCCGGGTCGACGATTTTGATCTCCCGCCAGGTGAGGCCGTACCGCATTACTATTCTCAACCATATTGACTCAGCATTTGACGTAAACGGTCTTCCCTCGCGACCACGGTCTGCACATAACGACACAAGCTTTCATATCGAAGTTTCAAGTTCGGATCGTATTCCCAGACCTCTTTCTCATCAATCAGTCTGAGAATCTTGCTCTTCACAACATCGACGCCTGCACAACTTTTCAGTCACCCCTAACGGGGTTTTCTCGATGATGAATGGATGAATTGCTATAAACCTAT
>JBHHYI010000093.1:0-16057 GCA_046757525.1 bacterium
GTCGGCGTCAAGAATCGCCACCGGTTGGATGAGCTGGTGGAACGCAGCTTGCGCAGTGCCGCGTTGTGGGATGAAGTCAAAGATCGCCTCGACGAAAATGCCTTGAGCCTTTCCGGCGGACAGCAGCAGCGGCTGTGCATTGCCCGGGCGATTGCCATCGACCCGCAGATCGTCCTCATGGACGAGCCGTGTTCGGCGTTGGACCCCATCGCCACGGCAAAGATCGAAGAGCTCGTCCTGGAGTTGAAAAAGGATTACACCATCATCATCGTGACGCACAACATGCAGCAAGCGGCCAGGATTTCGGACCGGACAGCCTATCTCTGGTTGGGCAAGCTCATTGAATACGACCGTACCGACCGAATCTTCACCAACCCGCGCGAAAAGTTGACCGAGGATTACATCAGCGGCAGATTCGGTTGATTCTTGCGCATTAGCCCAACTTTGGTTAAATTGGTTTAAGTTTAGTGTTCAAAAGCAAGTGTTGTTGAAATGGCCGTAGTAACAGACAATTTTTTGTTCTTGAATGACATATTTAGCGAGATGAGG
Organism: bacterium; assembly: GCA_046757525.1. Classification (GTDB taxonomy): domain Bacteria; phylum Zhuqueibacterota; class Zhuqueibacteria; order Oceanimicrobiales; family Oceanimicrobiaceae; genus JBHHYI01. The sequence goes on from JBHHYI010000093.1 coordinate 550, forward strand.
TAATGGATCGACATTTAGATGTTGAGATAGACCGGCTCAAGCAAAAGCTTCTGCGTATGGCTGGGCTGGTGGAGCAGTCCATCGACAAAGCCGTGCGTGCTTTAAAAGAGCGTCAGGACCACTTCGCCGTGGAAGCAATCGAAGAAGACGCTGCCATCAATGCCTTGGAAATCGAGATTGAAAATGTCTGCCTGACCATTTTGGCACGGTACCAACCGGTGGCAGCGGATTTGCGTTTCATCATGGCGGCAGTGAAAATCTGCAACGACCTGGAACGCATGGGCGACCACGCAGTAAATATCGCTCAACAAGCGCAGCGCTTGATCAAGACACCGCCGCTAAAGCCGCTGATCGATATTCCCTACATGGCCAATTTGGCGCAAAAGATGGTCAAGGATGCCCTGGACGCTTTTGTTGTCGGCGATGTGCAGCAAGCCAGAGCTATTTGCGAGCGCGACGACGTCGTCGATGGCCTGGAAGATCAGATCAATCGCGAGCTGTCTACTTACATTTTGGAGAACCCAAAAAACATCTCCCAGGTCATGAGTCTGTCCATGGTGGCGAAAAACCTGGAACGCATCGCAGACCTCGCCACCAATTTCGGTGAAGAGGTGATTTTCATGGTTGAAGCCAAGACCATTAAGCACCATTTCGACGATGTCCACATAAAACCCTCTTGAACGGGGCGGAGGCGTTGAAGGGCCTGCACCAGGTCGCCATTGTACGCAGCGGCGCCGGCCCTCTCACCATATTTTCAATGGAAAAGAGATCCGTGTTGTTCAATTCACCTTCCCATTGTTGTTCATGACACTTCCTCATAGCGGAAGCAGCTCACCACATGGTCGTTAACCATGCCGGTGGCTTGCATGTGGGCGTAACAGATGGTGGGACCGACAAAGGTGAATCCGCGTTTTTTCAAATCCTTGCTCATGGCCTCCGACTCCGCGGTTTTGGCGGGCAGCTCTTGCAGCGATTTCCAGGCGTTTTTCCTGGGCCGGCCGCCGACAAACTGCCAAATGTAGGCATCGAAGCTGCCAAACTCTTCCTGGACCGCCAGGAATGCTCGGGCGTTTTGCACGGCGGCGCGAATCTTGAGCCGGTTGCGAATGATGCCCTCGTTGGCCAGCAGTTCAGCGATCTTGCGGTCATCGTATTCAGCGATTTTTTCAGCGTCAAAATCATCGAAGGCTTTTCGGTAATTCTCGCGCCGTTTGAGAATGGTGAGCCAGCTCAACCCGGCCTGCGCGCCTTCCAGGATCAGCATCTCAAACTGTTTGCGGTCGTCGTGTTGCGGCACTCCCCACTCGTGGTCATGATAGGCAATGTACAACGGATCTGACTGGCACCACTCACAACGTATTTTCATCTTGCTCTCCTGTGGTAATCCCGCGTATTGTCAAAAGTTTCTGCTCGAATATGGAGTTGACAATCTTCATTTTGACTAACGAGCCGCTTCCCTGGAGTGCTGAAGCCCCGGTTCAGATACTATGGGAAAAGTTAACAGAAAAATCAACTATTTTGTTTTGATTGTTCATGTTTATTAGGGTCAACGGGATACCGGTCCTGAAAATAGCCGGAGTTTTGGCTCACCGAGCGTCTTTGGCTGCGTCGCTTGCGTACTGGTTGGCAACGGCGCTTAAAACAGACCTGTTGGCGAGCGCCGACGCGCTTATCCGGAATAAAAGACGCATGACATACTGCACACTGATTGCTCTGAATATCATCAATTCAACACCAAGAAAGTATTGAATTAGACGACCCGCTCATCCAATGGGTCAAGACCAGCTTCAAAGGGAGAATGGCCCATGCAAGATAACGCTGCGCTGATTTTTTCAGTCTGAAGAAACAGAAACATTTTTGTCGCGAAGATTCCGTGCCTTGTCGTTGCCAAAACAGCACCGTTTGGGTTGCACGCTGGCCTTCTAAAAACCATTTGATTTTAGCATGATTTCTGTTATATTGCGGCCAATCATTGGTCATTACAAATATTGGACTCTTCCTTGTCGAAAACGCCTGCAAAGCTGATGTCTGTTTACCCGGTGCTTTTTCTCGGGGTGATTGCGATTTCATTCGCTTCCATCCTCATCAAGTTTTGCCAGGCGCCTGCCATGGTCATCGCTTCGTACCGGATGAGTTTTGCTACTCTGTTTTTTGCGGTCACCGCGGGCGTCAGGCGAGTGAATCCTTTGGCCAGCTTCTGTCGCCGTGATCTGTTTTTCGCCCTTCTATCCGGGCTATTCCTATGTCTGCATTTCGCCACCTGGATCACCTCGCTCAAATACACTTCGGTTGCCAGTTCCGTGGTGTTGGTGGCCACAGCGCCCGTGTTTGTAGCCCTGGCTTCGTTTATCTTCTTAAAACAAAAACCGACGATCCTGGTGCTGGTCAGCATCTTTATTACCATTCTTGGCGCGTTCATCCTGAGCATTGAAAACTTAGCAACCGGCGAGAATCTGTTCCTGGGGGATCTGCTGGCGCTCGTGGGCGCGATTGGAGCTGCAGGCTACTACCTGGTGGGTCGCGAGTTGCGAGCTCGAATCGATACGGTGGCGTACGTCAGCGTGGTCTACTTTGCAACCGCGCTGTTTCTGGTCATCATCACGATGACGCTGCGGTTCCCTTTTTTCGAATACCCGCCCAAGGTCTTCTTGTTGTTGTTCTTGATTGCGTTTGTGCCTCAGGTTTTAGGGCATACCAGCTTCAACTGGGCCTTGAAGTACGTTTCAGCGTCGTTGGTGACTATTGTCACCCTGGGGGAGCCTATCGGTGCCTCTATTTTGGCCTATTTCTTGTTGGGAGAAAAAATGTCTGTGCTACAACTATTCGGCGGCCTCTTGATTTTGACCGGGGTGGCGTCGGCAATCTTAGCAGAGCGTAGATAGGGTTGGGTACGTGGAAATCGTTCTGTTAGGAACCAGCGCAGCCTTGCCGACCCCGCTTCGACGCCCGGCTGCCACTGCCCTGGTGCGCGGCGGCGAACTCTTGCTCTTCGACTGCGGCGAGGGCACGCAATCGCAGTTGCAATTGGCCGGATTGAAACCGAGCAGGCTCAGCAAAATCTTCATCTCGCATTTTCACGGAGACCATTTTTACGGTCTGGTGGGACTCCTTACCAGTCTGCAGTTGAACGGTCGAACCAAACCGCTGCAACTTTTTGGACCGGTGGGTCTCGATTCGTATTTGGAGTTCATGAAAAAACTGTCGCATTTTAACCTGGGATATGAAGTCTTCATTCATGAATGCAACAAAAAGACGCCCGCAACCGTTTGGGATATGAAGGATTATTTGATCAAAGCGATGCCTCTGAAACACAGTCTGTTTGTCCTCGGCTTTCGCGTCGAAGAAAAACCTCTGCCGGGCAAATTCGACGCAACAGAAGCCGCAAGGTTGGGCATTCCGCACGGTCCTGAGCGAGGACGCCTGCTGCGGGGTGAGACGATCGTCCTTGCGGACGGCCGGGAAGTTAAACCTGTGCAAGTGGTGGGGCCGGAACGAGCTGGCAAGAAAGTGGCCATCTGCCTGGACACCAGGCCGTGCCGCAATGCCGTAGAACTGTCCCGCGGTGTGGACCTCCTGGTGCACGAAGGTACCTTTGACGACGATCACACCGATTTGGCACGGAGCACCGGCCACGCCACCGTGGGACAAGCCGCCACGGTTGCCAGAGAAGCCGGCGCAACAAGACTGGTCATCACCCACATTAGTCAGCGTTACGAGAAGTCCGATGAAGCCTTGCTGCTACAACAGGCCAGGGCGATTTTTGCCAACACGACCATTGGCTGCGACTCCATGAGGTTCGAGGTTTAGTCGATGTTCCAGGAGCTAAGAAACATTCGGGCCGTTTTGTTCGATGCTGGCAACACCTTGATCTTTCCCGATTACGACTTTTTGCAGAACCTGCTGGCCGACTTTGGCATCAACATCGAACTAGCGACGTTAAGAGATTTGGAGGATGTGGCCAAACGCGCCACTGTGAAGCGAGGTGCGCCCAAATCGTGGAAAGTCTATTTCGGCACCTGGCTCGAGAGCGCCGGGGTCGGAGAAAAAGACCTCCCTGAACTCTTGCAGCGACTCTGGCAAAAGCATCGGCGGGATGGCCTGTGGCACTTAGCCGACGAGGGTCTCACACAGGTGCTAAGCGAGCTCAAGAAACGGCGTTTCCTGCTGGGTGTCGTTTCCAACGCCGACGGAACCCTGGAACAGCTTTTGCAGGAGCTGGGGCTCGCCACCTATTTCCACTCCATTGTGGATTCAGAACTGGTTGGCTATCGCAAGCCTAACCCGGCCATTTTCGAATTTGCTTTGCAGCAACTGCAGGTGAGCGCGGAGCAGGCGCTGTATGTGGGCGACAGCTACGAATGGGACGTGGTCGGCGCTGAAAACGCGGGGCTCAAAGCGATTCTGTTCGATCCGTTGGACAAACATCCAGAGTACAATTGCAACAGAATCACAACCCTGCGCACGCTTTTGAAGCTTCCAGCCAGCCCTTGAACTCGGGTTCCGGATCATGAAATTCAAATCGATCAGAAGGGAGAATTTTGCCACCATTTCTCTTGACTTTAGGCAGAGTTTTTAATATTTTTCATTCTTTGAAAATTAGTTGCAAGCGCTTCAGCGCAAGCCATGAAAAAGTCAAGTCTATTTGAACAACAGAAATCGCTGGGGGCCGTATTCGGAGACTACTCGGAGTGGCAGCTCCCGCAAAGATATTCGGATGCAGAGGATGAATACGCAGCAGCCAAAAATGCGTGTGCCCTCATGGATCGTTCGAATCTGGGCCGGCTAAAGGTGTCTGGTCAGGATCATGTAGATTTGCTGCACAGGATGACCTCCAATGAGCTGCGCCGCTTGCGACCTGGGGAGGGCCAAATCAATATTTTCCCCAACGAAAAGGGGCGGATTGTGGCGCGTGTGGTCCTGCTGAAATTTGAAGACAGCATTTGGCTTCTGACCAGTTCGGAGAAACCGGAAGAAGTCTCCGCGTGGATCGACAAGTTTACCTTCCTTGAAGATGTCCAGGTGGAAGATCAAACCACCAGGGTGGGTCAGTTGACCCTGTTTGGGGCCAAGGCTCCGCTGCTTCTAAACCAGATCTTTCAGACCGACTTCAGGGCGCTACCGGACCGTCATTTCAAGAGCGTACCGTGGCAGGAAAGGCTGGTGACCCTTGTGCGGTCCGAAGAGCTGGGCGTGCCTGGCTTCGATCTGTTGCTCAGCAGCTCAGGTCTGTCCGGTTTGTGGCATCTGCTACTTCAGCGTGGCGCCAAATTCGGAATAAAACCGATGGGTCAAGAGGCTTACGAAGTTTTACGCATCGAGGCTGGATGGCCTTTATTTAATAAAGATTACGGCGCGGATATGAATCCTCATGAAGCCAACCTGTCGCCTTATTTGAGTTTCACCAAGGGATGTTACATCGGCCAGGAGGTGATCGCCCGCCTGGACACGTACGAAAAAGTGCAAAAATATTTAACGGGACTGATCCTCGAAGGGACTGCTAAACCGCAAAAAGATGACCCAATCCTTGTGGGAGGACAGGACGTGGGACGTGTCACCAGCGCAACTCATTCGCCAGCTTTGAACAAAACCATCGCCATGGGTTATGTCCGCACCAAGTTTATCCAGGAGCAGGCTGAGGTGCTCGTCAAATCGGGTGATCAACAGATTCCTGGCCATCTCATTCAATTGCCATTTGTAACTTAGCACCTCATAAAGATTTGACTGAGAGAATAAATCGGATGTGCCTATCGAGTTCATAACAAGATGGGATTTGGTTTTTTAGAGTCCGTTTATGAAAAGTGTTAGGGCAAACAAACCAAGGTGCTCCAAAGTAAACCAAAGAGGTGAGCTGCAGCCTAAAAAATGAACGTCGCGGGAACACCTTGAATTAAGCAGAGGAGCCAGCGGGCCTGTCCCACCTTCCACGGATTGCTCGTGGTCAGCGTAGGGCCACCCCTACCTACCCCGCCGATCCCAACGCCGACAGGGGCAGGCGGTGTCCAGTGTTTGAGGGCCGAACCGGCGTTTGTAGCCGACAGCGGGGCTGTGGTTTTTCCGGTGGTTTGGTTGGCTTTTGGCAGTTTATTTTTTCTCAGGGGGTCAGGTACGGTAAAACCCGTTGTGCCTGAAACGCGGTGTTAGGCCGAACGAACCGATGTACTACCTCGAACTCCTTGTGAAGATATTCAGGGGGGAATAACAATTTCTATTTGATTTGGCAGTAATACTCATTAAATTGTCTATTGATAAATTCAAAGCGGCTGAAAAAGCCTTAAAGTACGTTAATTGAGCCACTCAACTGTTTGAATTTCAATAGGAGTTCATCATGCAATCAATAGCAATTAAAAAAATGGAATTGATGCAAAAAATTACGCAACTTCCTGAAAAGAAGCTTGGGGAAGTTGAAACATTTTTGAAACACCTTCTGTCACAATTGGAAGTCCAACCCCCAAAACCAATAAGTCTAAAAGGAATTTGGAAAAATAAAGGCTTTGAGAAAATTTCAGACCTTGAATCAGAACTCAAATCAATCCGAAGTGAACTAAGTGATTCTATTTTGAAAAAGGAATTTTGAGCTTTGATAACCATTTTTTCATTTCAGTTGTGAGCTTAATGGAAATTATGTATCTATCAGAAAAGCATCGCATTGAAATCTACTTGACGGAAACATTGAACAGGATAGAATCATCATCACTTTATAGTGTTGTTGACCTCACACCTGAAATTTTAAAGGTTGCAGAAATAACTCCCTTTAGAGAATTACACGATAGATTAATTCTCTCAACGGCAAAATGGTTAGAGATACCAATTATTTCGAGTGATAAAACATTTGATGAAGTTGAAGGTATTGAGATAATATGGAATTAATGCTCTAATGAAAGCAAGCTTTGAGTCAGCAAAGACAAACTCCAAGTCGTCAAAAATAGCCTTACTAAATTCATTAAAATTATATAGATGGCCTAGCATTGCATTGAACGAACAGAGGGATCCTGCTTTTTGGGTTGTTTTGTGCCCTCTCGAAGGTCTTTTGAAACAGATAGTTAAGTGCCCTTAAACCCTCTGCCGCTCATGCCAGTGTTTACTGCTTGAATTGAAAAGGGCAGGACTGAAGGCCGAAGCACAGCGTTCTATGCGGGTCTATTACGAGGATGAGGTTGTGGGAGAGTTTTGATTGTAGAGGATGCGATAATTCTGGAGTTAAAATCGGTTCGACGAGTGGTTAAGGCACATCCGTCAGGGGCCGGATTCAACTGGTAAACTATTTGACAGCCACGCGCAAAGACGTGGGTCTCATTATCAACTTTGCTGAGCGAGAAGTTGAGATAAAAAGACCAGTCAAAGGCCCGGCTCCTGACGGGAAAGTCAGAGAATTAGCAGAGGGTTGATCGAGTTTATGACTCCACTGATAAACAGGATCTCTTAAATCTTGTTTATCCTGTTATCCTGTCTAAAAAAAGAATGGCTAAGAAAAGAAAATGATATAATACGTCATCGTACTTAGGAAATGATGTACTTCGAGTCACCCATGTTGATTGCTTTTGACAAAATCCAAATCTCACATTCATTCTAAAACGACTATGGAGCGAAAAGTGCCTGAGACTAAATTTCCCAAGATTCGATTTGTAGAAGCCTTTCCCGTAGAAACCAACCAAGGCAAAATGATTGGTTTGCGGGATCCCAGCGGCATTGCCACCGACCCCTTGCTGCTTGCGCCAGACCTATTCTACCTCTTGCAGTATTTTGACGGCCAACATTCAGTAGTAGATTTGCGTTATGAGTACCTGCACGCTTTTGGCGATTTTGTTTACGAAGACCTGCTGTCGCAGTTTATCTTGCATTTGGACACCCATCTCTATTTAGACAACGCTAAATTTCAAGCCAAATTGCAACAGCTCGAGCAAGAAATCCTCGAACAGCCCGTGCGCCCGGCTGCGCATGCAGGCACGAGTTATGCGGCAGACCCAACCAAACTGAAAGAACAAATTGCAGGCTTTTTCAGACGCGCGGGCGGCGTAGGACTGCCTGAGTTAAACCACCACCAGAAAGAAATCCGGGGGCTCATCGCGCCGCACATTGATTTGCGAGCCGGCGGTGCGTGTTACGCGCACGCCTACAAAGAACTGGCCGAATCAACCGGGGCAGAATGTTTCGTCATCTTGGGCACCGGCCATTCCGGACTGACGAACTTGTATTCGGTATTGCCAAAAGATTTCGAAACCCCGTTTGGGAAGGCAGAATGTGATTTGGGTTTTATAAATGAATTGAACCGTAATTACGACGGCGTCTTCGAATCAGAAGTATTGCCCCACAAGTCGGAGCACACCATAGAATTTCAGCTTTTGTTCTTACAGTACCTGCTCCAGGGGCGAAAGAGATTTACGTTCGTCCCGATTCTTTGTTCCTTCTCATACCATCAATTAGACGGGGAACAATTTCCGCGGGAAGCTGAAATAGCAAAAAAGTTCTCCTCGGCATTGAAAAAGACGGTGGCGAATTTCCACAAAAAGGTGTGCCTCATTGCAAGCGTAGATATGTCGCACGTAGGGCCGCGATATGGGGACGAGCGGGCACCGGACCAGGCCTTTTTGTCGAAAGTAAAACAGGCAGACCAGACTTTGCTGCACCACGTTGAAGCAGTCGACGGGCCTGCTTTTTACGACTGCATCAAAGAGTACGAAGACCGCTACCGAGTGTGTGGATTTTCGCCCATCTACACGCTTCTGCAAGCGATCGAGGCCAAACAGGGGAAACTGCTGAACTACGCCAGCGCCGCGGTAGACTCGCACCATTCCACGGTCACCTTTGCCAGCCTGGTTCTTGGTTAAAAGTCGCGTCCGATCTTGCTGATTTCTACGGCGGCTTTGTCGCTGCCACACCAATAGGCTTAGATTCTGGTCAGCGCTGCGTGGTCAGAATGTTCTGAGTACTGGAACTGGGCGAGATCGCCAGCCTTCTCGACGTTCAATCTTACGAGCTGTTGCCTTCTTATCCTGTCCATTTTCTCACCGAAACCAGCCGCCTTTAATTTGGCTGAAACCAGCAAGGGATTGGCGTTGCGGGCGTAGAAATGTCTATTTCCCGCGAAATTCCGGCTCGCGTTTTTCAACGAATGCCTTCACACCTTCGACAAAATCCGGGCTCTGCCGGGCGATTTGGATTTGCGTGGCTCTTTCTAACTCCGCCTGGGACTCGAAGTCGTGGTGGTAGGACTGCTGCAAGAGCATCTTGATTTTGCCAATGGCATAGGTAGGTGCGTGGGCTAATCGGTTTGCCAGGTTGCGCGTCTCCTGGACCAGTTGTTCGTCCTGGACGACTTTGTTCACGATTCCAAGGCGTCCGGCTTCTTCAGCGTCGATTAAAGCGCCGGTAAAAAACAGCTCGGCGGCTTTGGCCAAACCGACGATTCTCGGCAAAAGGTAGGTGCCGCCGGTGTCCGGCACCAGACCGATATTGATGAACGCCTGGTTGAACTTCGTGGAATGCGCCGCTATGCGAATGTCGCAACAGAGGGCCAGATTGAACCCGGCACCGCTGGCAAATCCGTGAATGGCCGCAAGCACGGGTTTGGGCAAGTTGCGAATGGCCTGGGCCAATCGATTCAAGTGTTTCAGCGGCTCTCCGAAGAATCTGGCGGGCTCGCCCTGCTTCAAAGCTTCTTGCATGTACTTGATGTCGCCGCCAGCGCAAAATGCTTTGCCTGCGCCGGAAACAACCACGACCCGGATGGCGTCATCCTCGGCTGCACGGTCGATAGCCTCCTGTATCTCCCGAATCATGGCGTCGTTGAAAGCGTTCATCCGCTCCGGACGGTTGAGCGTTAAATGCGCAACATTTTTTTTTACCTCGAACAAAATCGTTTCGTAGTCCATTGGGTCCTCCCTAATTTGCTTTTTGACGTCAACTTAAGCCCCCAAACTGTCATTTCAAGTCAGGCGGCTGCCTGACTGGTTTGTGCCTAAATCAGACCCCTCGACTACGTCCGGAAACTGCCGGACTCCGCTCGGGGTGACAGTAGGGTGGTTAGACGCCCCTTAAGTTGACGCCAGGACGAATTTTCTGGAATCGTGCAGTAGGTACTGCCGGCTGAAAAGAGAATTGAATCTGGTTTTCTGAGCGTTGGTCCCTCGAATCTGTTCGGCCACCCCGCCTTGATTCGATGAACCTCGAACTCAGGCTACAACCAACGAGTTGAGTTGCCGCGATCTTTCAGAAATGCCAGTGCCTCTGGTAGATTGGGAATCATAGCCCTGCCGCCAAGACCGCGACACTTTAGAGCGGCTACCGCTGACGCAAATTCGAGCACCTTGTCCAGCGGCCAACCTCTGCTCAAGCCTGCCATGAAAGCGCCGTGGAACACATCGCCGGCACCCGTGGTGTCCACCACCGGCACCTGAAAAGCTGGTTGGTACATGCTGCTTGAAGACGAACTGCAAAAAGCGCCTCTTTCACCTGCAGTAACCACCACGACGCCACCATATTTTTGTCGAAGCAATTTGGCTCCCATCTCAGGATCGTTTTCTCCCGTTTGTTCAAGAGCAAACTTGTGAGAAGCGATGATGAAATCAGCCGTCCGCAAAATGTCCTCAAAGTCGGCTTCAGCCCGCTCCACATCGACCACCACACAACCGCCAGAGGTGTGAATCCATTGAGCTGCCTGGATGCCAGCTTGTATGAAAAAGTGATCTAAGAACAGGATGCGACTGTTGTCGACCAGAGAGCGATTCAGTTCCACGGCCTTTAACTCGAACGGCTTCCAAAACCAGGTAATACGCCTGTCGCCGCTGCACTTCTGCACGTGGATGAACGAAAGGGGTGGTTGCGTGCCGTGCTGCCGAATTGTGTGTTGCACGTCGACTCCGTCTTTTCGGAATTCATCCAATAAAAACCGACTGTGTTCATCGTAACCCAGCTTGCCAAGGTAAGCAACATTTGCCCCCAGTTTAGCCGCCGCGCCTAAAGCGGTGCCGGTCAAACCACCCCCTTGCCTGGAGAATGCCTGCATTTGCACCTTCTGACTGGCCTCGGGATATTCGGCCACCAATCCGAGGAAATCCACCGTGCAAATGCCAAAGCCGACGATATCGAATTGTGCAGACATGAGTAAGTCAAGATGGATTCAAACTGAGGGCAACATAGGTTCTGTATTGAACTGTGTGGGTGACAGACGGATAAATCTTCAGTTTTCAACCGCAAGGTACACTATGGAAAACGCAACGAACGTTCAAATTATTCAAATTCGAAAAATGAATCAAAACGTTTCGATTGTAAGCCCTCTTTCAATACTTGTTCCTTTTAAGGAGTTTATCTTTGTTCTTTTGCCACCATTCCTGCTTTATTTCTTCTGATAATTCCCACGCTTGTTCTTCCGTAAGCTGACTTTTCTCGACGATTGCCTCTAAACGCAACCTTTCGAGGAATGCTTGCACATAACCAGAAGACACCAACTGTTTTGGAAATCTTAGAATGGCTTCATCATCTTTAAAGGTAATTTGAACCATTTAGCACCACCATCGTTTGAGTTCAGCATTATTGCAAAGTTGATTTCTTTAAATTTATTGGGTTTTTGGATAAATTGCAAGTACAATATGTTTTGTGAGATCCTGACTACAAGGATTGGATTATTAGCGTGCTGACAATTCATCCAAAGACTTCAGTGTGAGAAATTTGCTATTCCAAATAGAATTTGTTATTTTCCGTCAAAAACAATTTAGGGAAAAAGGGAGCAAAATGCAAATTCAAATCAACAACAAAACTTTAGAACTGGTCGAGGGGGATATCACAGAAGAAAGCACGGACGCCATCGTCAACGCAGCGAACTCTTCTTTAATCCTGGGGGCCGGGGTAGCCGGCGCCATCCGCAGCAAAGGTGGGCCAACGATCCAGCAGGCGTGCAACGAAATCGGCGGTTGTCCGGTTGGCGGTGCGGTGATTACTACTGGCGGCAGCCTGCGAGCGAAATGGGTCATTCATGCGGTTGGGCCACGCATGGGCGAAGGCGACGAAGAGGAGAAATTAAGAAACGCAACCTTGAACAGTCTTCGAGTCGCCGACGAAAACAATCTAACGAGCATTGCCTTTCCCGCGATCAGCACCGGTATATTTGGATTCCCGCTAAAACGCTGTTCCGAGATCATGCTTGCAACGGCCATCGATTACTTGCGAGGCGACACTGCCCTGGAGAAGATCGTGTTTTGTTTGTTCGGCCAGCAGGCATTTAACACATTCAAGGAAACATTGGACAGTCTCAATCCTCCGGGAGCAGCAGACGCAACACAGGCATGAGGAAGAGCATTTTCACCTTGGTCGTCAGATACTTGCTCTTGTTGAAATGCCTGAGCACTTTCAGGTAGCTGTTTAGAATCGGCTCCAGGTCTTGCAGGGACTGCGGCATCAGTTCCAGATTTATGGTTTCACGGTACTTCAGGCTTCGTAACTTCTTCAAGAAGTTGGCGATGGGGAGAATTCCGCCAGAGTCGAAAGGGAGGTGCAGGTCTTCAGAAGGGCCGCAGTCGGAGAGGTGAATGCACTTTACCTCGCCGTTCAATTCGCTGAACCAGGCGTCGATGTCCTCGCCACTGAGGTAACAGTGGGCGGCGTCAAAGCAAAGTCCCAACAACTTATCCCCAAGCTTTTCTTTAGCCTCCCGGTACATGATGTCAAATTCTCGCTTGCCCCAGGTTGGCACGTTTTCGAGCACGATGGGCGGCTGCAGTTTGGCTAAATTGTCCAGCAAGAAGGGCATGGAGGTTTCTACTTCAACGTCAATCGCTTTCGGTTCCGGTGGGTGTGCCACGCAGTAGTGGATGTTTAACTCGCGCCAATTCGAATTGATCTGCGCAATCAGGTCGTCAATCTTGTCCTGGCATTGGAGGCAGGAAAAATCAAATTTGTCCAATTCGAGCACCGGCAGATGAAACCCGGCGGTGAGGGTTTTTATTTGTTTCTTAACACGGACTAAATCTTCAAAGACGGACCTGGTGATCTCTACGTGCGTCAGGCCAAACTTTCTGGCCAGGCCCAATAAGATCGAGGGCTCAATGCCTTTGTATTTGTCAACAGACAATCCAATTTGCATGGTTAACTCTAATAGTCGTCCAGAATGGCGCAATCTTTACTCTAACATTTGGTTGGGAAGAATGAGCGACAGATTGATAACTCACGATAGCAACAAAATGTTTCAAGCAGGCGTTTATAATTCAGTTTCTTGCACCATGAAATATGGAGCCGCTCACTCGCGGATCTGCCCACTGCCAGAGATTACGTATTTGTAGGTCGTCAACTCTTCCAGGCCCATGGGACCGCGCGCGTGCAGCTTGTCGGTGCTGATGCCCATTTCTGCGCCCATGCCGAATTCGCCGCCATCGGTAAACCGGGTAGAAGCATTGATGTACACCGTGGCTGAGTCCACTTCTTGCGCAAACCTCTTTTGAGCGGATTCAGCTTTCGCCACGATGGCGTCGGAGTGGTGGGATCCGTAAGTGTTGATGTGTTCGATGGCAGCTCTAAGGTCCGGCACCACCCGCACAGCCAAAATCAAATCCAAATACTCAGCCGACCAGTCCGCTTCCGTGGCCGCCTTCATGGCCGGGACGATCGCCCGGGCCGTGTCGTCGCCGCGCAATTCTACTTTGCTGGCGTGCAGTTGTTCAGCCAATTGAGGCAGAAAAGTCTTGGCAATCCTTTCGTGTACCAGCAGCGTTTCCATGGCATTGCACACGCCTGGCCGCTGACACTTGGCGTTCTCGCAAATAGCCAGTGCTTGCTCGAGATCGGCGGTCTCATCTACGTACGTGTGGCAGACACCTTTGTAATGCTTGATTACGGGCACCCGGGCCATACCGGCCACGGCCCGGATGAGACCTTCACCTCCGCGCGGGATGATCAAGTCCACGCGACCTTCCAATTGCACCAATTCCCGCACCGCTTCGCGATCGGTGGTCTGCACCAATTGGATGGCGTGTTCCGGCAGCCCTTTCTTGTGTCCGCCCACCTGCAAGGCCTGAACAATGGCTTTGTTGCTGTTAATGGACTCTTTGCCGCCGCGCAGAATCACGGCATTGGAGGATTTGAGGCACAGCGACGAAGTGTCGGCAGTAACATTGGGCCGCGATTCGTAGATGATGCCGATGACGCCGATGGGCACCCGCACCTTCTGGATTTCCAGTCCGTTTGGCCTGGTCTGCTTGCTGATGACCTCCCCAACCGGATCTTTCAGAACGGCCACCTGGTGCAGGCCCCGCACCATATTGTCGATGCGGGCATCGGTCAAGGCCAATCTGTCTAACAGGGCCCTGGAGAGGCCGTTTTGTTCGCCTGCTTGTAAATCTTGAACATTGGCGATTTTTATTTTATCTCGTCTGGCTTCCAATTCGTCGGCCATGGCACGTAGAATGTCGTTCTTGTCGGCGGTGTTCAACAGGGCGAGAGCCCGTGCTGCTTCGACCGCTTGATCCCCAATACGTAACATTTCCTGGTGCAAGCTCATAAACTTTCTCCGTTTCTACTGGTCAGGATCACCATATTCTCACGGTGAATCACTTCGTCGTAATCTTTGGCGCCGAGTATGGCCGCGATCTCGGAAGTCCGGTGCCCTTTAATTTTCCGAATACGTTCGCTCGAGTAATCGACCAGGCCGCGGGCGATGAGTTTTCCCCGCAGCGACTTGACGTTGACCAGGGCGCCTTTGCTGAAATTGCCTTCAACGCTGCGAATTCCAATGGGTAGCAGGCTGTTGTTATTTTTTTCCAGCGCCGTTTGAGCCCCCTCGTCAATGACCAGGGTGCCTTTTGTTTTGTGAAAAAACGCGATCCAACGTTTGCGACTGCCAATGGTCGGACGCTCCCTGTCGCTGGCATGGCCAATCAGAGTACCCGTGTCCTCTCCTGCCAGGATGCGTTCGATCACGCGCGTTTTGCGCCCGTCGGCAATCACCACCCTGGCACCCACTGTCACAGCCGTTTGTGCGGATTGCAGCTTAGAAGCCATGCCACCCAGGGAAAATTCGCTGCTCTTGCCGGCCGCCAGAGCCAGAGTCTCCCTGGTCACGGACTCGAGGTAAGGCACACGACGCGTTTTCGTGGCTCGATAAGGGGCGCGCAAGCCATCGGTGGTGGTCAAAAGAAGCAAGAGGTCCGCTTCGATCAAGATGGCCACCAGGGCCGCTAAAATATCGTTGTCCCCAAACTTGATTTCGTCCACCGACACCACGTCGTTCTCGTTCACGATGGGGATGACACCCTGGCGCAGGAGCTGCATCATGGTGTTGCGGGCATTGAGATGTCGGGTCCGATTCGTGAGGTCGTCGTGGGTCAGCAAAACTTGCCCTATGCTGCACGGTTCAGTGGAGAACAGCCGGTCATAAGCCGACATCAGCCGAACCTGTCCAACCGCGGCTGCCATTTGCAATTGCGGCAGATTGTTGGGTCGGTTCTTGAGTCCTAAAGCTTCAACCCCTGCTGCTATCGCTCCAGAGGAAACCAAGACGACCTCTTTGCCGGCACGCCGAAGC
>JBHHYI010000094.1:0-15777 GCA_046757525.1 bacterium
GCATTTTGAGTGCCGTTCCCTTTATGTTGACAAAGCTTCTCACCACTCATCCTAGACCAAGACTTTATCTTGAATATGTAGGCGATCAATAAGAACACGATAAAAGTCAATACTACAACTAACATCTTGTCTTCAACCGTTGAGTTTTACAGTTTGTCGGCGACCCAACTCTTAGCGTCCCCAACAGCCAGCGCTTGCTCAAAATATTCTTTCTTGCCTTGTAGTTTTCTATGATTACGCCGCTCTTCATCGCTTTTGAAAAATGTGTAATCAGGCCGAATCAGCTCACCACTTCCATGAAAAGCCGCCTGCACCTCGAAGGCATGACCGAGAATCTTAAGGATGGGCTGCACGAAATCCTTTTCTAACTGCGCTTCGTTGGTTTCCTCTATGCCGTCCCGAACTTTAAGATAGAGGTTCCGAATTTTCTTAAGAACTTCCTCAGATTCTCCGGCGCCTTTCCAGACATCTTGTTTTGGTAGGGTGTCATTTAAATAATGGTCTGAAAAAAGATAATGACTTTGGTGTGACTGTCTGAATTGGATTTGCTGCATTTCAAAGATTCATTAATTTAATTATTCAGATGTGTTCCAAATTCTAATTCATAAATCTTCGGGAGACTGTTTGCAGGACTTTAAAAGAACAATTCAAAATTTCGGAGGGATTGAAATTATTATCTTGCACCTCCTCGGGTGATTAAATATACACAAACAAATAAATTAATTCAAGAAACTTTTCTTTAACCGGGACAAACAATGACGTTAAGACCGCGAACATATCGGCTTGTTTGTTGGGGATTTAAGCTCACATAATCTCTCCAGCCTCCCGAAGGTTTTGAACCTTCGGGAGGTTAGACTACTCCAGTAAATAAGTCTGAAGCTTGTTTCGTGTATCTTCATCTATCTTATATTCCATCACAAATCTCCGATACTCTTTTGGACTCTTGGAACGGTTCAAAGGCGCAAGCGTGGCTTGCGCACCCCAAAGCCGAAGGTTTCGCTCAAGCGGACGGTTTGCACTGTTTTCAGCGGTTCCCTCCCACGTTGCATGAAACTTTGACACTACCTTGGGCCGCGCATGCGGTGGCATGCTTCTCGAAATCATGCGGGACAACACTCTCAATATTCCGGCCGCTCCGCATATTCGATTGGATCCGCCACCCCCGCTTGCTGGAATCCCCGCAGACGGAAAGCGCAGCTATCGCACACGCCGCAAGCTTTGTCTTCCCTCTGGTAGCAGGACCAGGTCAGCTCAAAAGGTACCTTTAGCTCCAAACCCTTTTTGACAATCTCGTGTTTTTTCAAATGAATGATGGGGGTCTCGATGGAAATCGTTGTTTCGGGCCTGGTTCCCTCAGCAATCACACGTTCGAAAGCATCATAGAATTCGCGTCGGCAGTCGGGGTAACCTGAGCTGTCTTCCTCAACGGCGCCGACAAATATTCTGGTCGCCCCGACGACCTCTGCCCAACTGGTGGCGATGGAGAGCAGGCTGGCATTTCTAAACGGCACGTACGAAGTCGGTATGCCCTTGTTTTCCAAATCCGCTTTGGTCACGACCATGTTTCCGTCGGTCAGACTGGAGCCTCCAATCTGTGACAGGTAACCCACATTCACCACCAACTGCTTTTCCGCCTGGAAATGTTCTGCGATGGCCTTAAACGCCTGCAGCTCCCGGCCAACCGTACGCTGCCCGTAGTTGAGGTGCAATAAGGCCAGGCGAAAGTCTTGTTTGGCCATAGCGGTGGTGACCGCGCTGTCCATGCCGCCGCTGGCCAACACAACCGCGAGCTCTTTAGCCATGGCTCACTCCTTTTCGTAGGTTGCCTTCACCGTGGTCTGCAAGCCCCCCCGCACCGTAAAATCACCAACCACTTCCATCCTGCGCGGCGCGCAAGCTTTGACCAGATCATCCAATATTTTGTTGACCCCGGTTTCGTAAAAGATGCCCTCATTGCGGTATTCCAGGAAATAGTATTTCAAGGCCTTGAGTTCCAGGCACTTTTTGTCGGGCACGTAGGTAATGGTAATGGTGCCAAAATCCGGCAAACCCGTTTTCGGACATACCGAGGTGTATTCGTTGTTAACGATGGTGACCGTGTAATCCCGCTGG
The DNA here is from genome assembly GCA_046757525.1 of bacterium. GTDB lineage: Bacteria > Zhuqueibacterota > Zhuqueibacteria > Oceanimicrobiales > Oceanimicrobiaceae > JBHHYI01. The sequence continues at coordinate 2,113 of JBHHYI010000094.1, forward strand.
GGATATTTGTTTTCAAAGGTTTCCAATCGTTCCATAAGAACAGCCTCCTGAAATTGTGAAGAAGCTTTTTGGCGATGACTCGTCAATCAACTTACCCATGAGATGCCCTCGCAATCGAGACGATTGCGTTACGTTCAACAGAGCGTTTCCAAACAAACAGTCAGCGTCTCTCTGAGCTTCTGCGCCACAGAAACGATCCCTCACTGAGACCCTGGTGCGCTGGTTGGCGTTTTTTCCGTGTCCGGAAAGGAGGATTCGATCTCTTCGGCAATCTGCTCTCTGACGAAATCTTTAATGCCCGCCACTACGGCCACGGCCAGGTCCTCCAGGAAGGCGTCGTTCATGAGCAGCATTTCATCTTCCGGGTGGGACAAAAAGGTAGCCTCCACCAGAAATGAAAGCATGCTGGTTTGACGCGTCACAAAATACGTGGAGGTAATCCTGCCGTAGGGCTGCAATCCCAACTTCAGCAAGCGGGCATAGACGCTCTTTGCAATGGCCATGGCCTGGGGGACGGTGTAATAGGTGCTGGTCCCTCGCACGCGCAAAGGATCGGTGCTCAGACCCACCGAGTTGTTGTGCAGCCAGACGAAAATGTGAGCTTGCGCCCGTTGCGCCAAATCGATGCGTTCCTGGAGCGTCATGGTGGTGTCCTGGTTGCGCGTTCGCACCACCGTTGCGCCCGCGGCCTCCAACAAGTCGGCAACCTTCATGGTGTAGCGCAAATTCACTGTTTTTTCTTCCAAACCCGTTGCACCCAGGGCCCCATGATTCTCGCCACCGTGCCCGGGGTCTACAGCGATCACCAGTCCTTGCAACAGCAGCGAATCGGCAGCGGCGGAAAAGCGTGGCGTTTTTCTTATGTTTAACCAGAACTGATTGCCAAGGTAAGCGCCACGGAATCCCCATTGTTGCTTCTGGATAAGCTCAATCCTCACGACGGCAACATCGCTTCCTTGCTGCCTTCTTCTTATGATTTTAATGTGTTTGTTATCCGGCAAATTAGAAATCCATTCAGAGCTGTGTTGTGCCCGGTAAAAGTAAATCTCCAACGCGGCCGGCCGCAACAATTGCTCCAGGCGATAGGCAACTCTGTTGCTCACATTTATGCGCACCTGCAGCCAATTCCTTGTTTCAAAAACGCTTATGCTACCAACGTCGGCAAAAGGAAGAGAGCCACTCAATGCGCGCCTGCCAAGACTCGATGACGCCAAATAGCCGACCACATTGTTGGCCAATCGCACCCTGGTGATTGCTCCGCTTTCTTTGAGGATTTCCAGCTTGATGCCCGCGGGCAGCTCCGTCAGGATGACACCATCGGGTTCGGTGGTAACGATGTTGTTGGAATCGGCCGTCACGCCTATGAGCGGCCGCGCAGCCGGTAAGACCCGCACCTTTCCTTCCGATCTTGTCCTTGCCGTGTGACCGTCCCGGCCGCGCAGCTTGAACTTAATCGGTCTGGGCTTAAACTCCTTCAAACTCGGGATTCGAACAACGCCTCGATAGACGCCCCTCAAGCCGTGCGCTTGGGACGGCGGCACTTCCGCCATCGACAGATTTTTTGCAATTTTATCCAAAGTGAACGACGCCTTACCACCAGGACTTCCCTGGAACTCAACTTCCAGAAACTCTCCGGCCACGATGCTGACATCGCTCGTGGGTTTAACTTGCTCAGGATCAATGCGTGTCGGTCTTCGAGGCAAAGATTGAACGGGGGTCGGCCTAAACACTGCGACCGTATCGCTTAGAACGCCCAAACTGTCCCGCGCCGTCACAACGATCTCATTAGTGCCGGGTTCCAAAGAAACCAATCCCACAAATGCTCCAGACGGGTAAACCCGGGTTTCCTGCCCTTGCACCCAGACTCTGGCCGTGGACAGGGCCGAGCCGGCATAGCGTACCTGGTCAAAAGCCACCGTGTCTCCTTCGGAAGGAATGACCACTCTTAACCGCAACGAGTCCGAGAACTCCAAATTCTGGGCATAATTGCTGCTTGCCACAAAAAGACAGGTGAAAATCACAATCTTTTGCAAGCAGCCTGTGTTACAAACGCGCATGTTGAAATTTCCCGACTCATTGAGCTGGTCTGGCGCACGCCCCAGATGCAGCGAAAAGTTCAAAAATTACGGTCTCACACCGCGGAAAGTTGTGCAAAGGAATATAGTTACTTTTGAATTGAAAATCAAAAAAAAATCCCTAGGATTTTAGCCTAGGGATCTTAGAGGAGGAAGGAAAGAAATAGGAGGTTACCAAATGATAACTTATTTCTTTTCTTTCAAAAATAGGTAACAACGTAATTTTCTGTTTTCTTCCCCAACTTGCAAATTTTTTTAATTTTTTTTGAGAAATTTCTCCTACCATTCAGGTAACGGGAATCATTCAAACTGAGATGAAATCTGTGATGCCTGGAAAACCAGCAAGTATGGACCCGCGAAGAATAGTTGCTGTTTGCGGTGAGTAGGGGCTGTCCGATAAAGGCACTGATGTCATTCCGAATTCGGGCAAGCCCATAGGCCTCAACTTAAGCCCCCAAACTGTCATTTCGAGCGAAACGAAGTGAAGCGAGAAATCTGGTCTGTGCCTAAATCAGACCCCTCGACTACGCTTCGCTCGGGGTGACAATCTGGTGGTTAGACACCCGTTAAGTTGACGCCAATGGGCGGCAAGCCGGATGAGGAATCTGAAAGGGCACTGAACGTTCTGAGTGCGTACAAAAACTGATTACTAAGCGATCGTAAGTGCGCGTCTAGATTTCTCCTCAGGCTGCCGCCTGACTCGAAATGACAGCCCGGCGGAGCTTTTGGACGGTCTGAAATAGAGCGATGTCCCCATTTTACAATAGCTAAGGAACCAAAAAATCACTACTACAACAGCTCAGACGAAGTTTTGTCAACAATCCAGCTTAAGTATTTCTGCAGCCAACCGATACATTAAATTAAGTTAAGAAAGGTTAAGATTTAGGAAGTTAAAAATGAAAGTTAGATCTCTTTGCTTCACCTTGAGTATTTTGATTCTTTCCCTATCCGGTTCAGCCTTGAGTCGATCGAAAACAGCCAAAGGGGAAGATTCGATCACTGCTCCGACTGAAAGCAAGAGCCTGGCGGAAAAGGCACGAATAAAGAAGGAGCTGTTTTACTGGCAGCTAAGGCTCACCGGGGACGTCCCGTTTGCGGCAAAAAAAATCGAAAAGTTGCACCTGGACCGGTTGCGAATACAAAAGTCTATCGAACGGCTGGAATTCCTTGCCAAAGTCAAACGAGTCAAAAACAAAAACGCCCTCGCGAAATCGGATTCAGATCAGGATGAGAGACTGAGTTTCGAGGACTAACAAAACGTACCCGGAACGAACTCAAGGACGAAGTTCTTCCAATTGAGGTACGATCAAGCGACCCCCACCAGGGTCGCTTTTTTTATTTCATTGATCTCGTGCCCACGGTCTCGGTGGGGATCTCTCCCAACGCTCAGCGTCGAGTCTACCAGCGCCGCGCTACAATGGACGCAAGAGCGTCCTGAATGCGTTCTCCACGCCGAGCGTGGAAACGAGGGGTACGTCATCGTATTTAGGAAGCGAGGTGCTAAGTAAACTTTCCTGCGAATCAACACCCTGATTCAATTTAGTAGCAAAATCAGGCTTCGATGATTTTCAAAAATTCTGCGTAGTTGCTCAAGTCACGGAACAAGTAGTCTGGATTTGAATCGGCCAACTGATCGAAGGAAAAGAAGCCCGTGGCCACGGCAACGCTCTTTGCGCCCAACGGTCTGGCACAAGCTACGTCAAGCGGGGTGTCCCCAACCACGTACACATTTTCAGGCGGGAAACTCGTGCTGAACTCCTCCTGACAGCGCTGCACAGCCAGGTGCGGCAAGGCCTCGCGATTTTCCGAGTCGTCGGCAAAGACGCCCATTTTAAAATGAGAGAGAATACCAAAATACGCTAATTTAATCTGCGCACCTTGTTTCCAGTTGCCCGTCAGCAAGCCCAACAGAATGTCTTCTTTTGCAGAGAGCGCTTGCAGGACTTCTGGAATGCCAGGCTCGATCTTCTTGCCGGCGTGAGGTTTTTCAATCTCCGTTTTCAGCAGATTGAAATAGGTTTCTTTGAAGTTTTCTTCTTTCTCCGGGCTCCATTGCAATCCGTTGCCAGCCAGGGCGTCCTTGAGGATTAACGGGTCGGTGCGTCCGGCAAAATCCACGCTGTCAAAACCATTGCTCCGATTAAACAGCGTAGCAAACGCCTGAGTCATGGCGCGCCGCCCGCTTCCCCCGGAATTGACGAGGGTCAGATCGACATCGAATAATAGCAGTTTCATCATGCGTTAATTTAAGAATAATTGTGGTAAAAGCAAAGGGAGATTTGGCAGGCGGTCAGCGATTCCCATTGGCCATTCTTGCAGCTTCCGGCAATCGCCGCAAACGCGCCATGGCAACAATGCCAAGGATCGGTCCGAACCCCAAGATCGAGAAGGCGGTGCCCCAACCGGCTATTTCCTGAACGTACGGCACCAGGCGAATAGAGATCATGGTGAGCAAGAAACCGAGGCTGGTCTGAAGAGTCAAAACCGTGCCCATGTACTCGGGATCGCACAGCTCCGAGGCCGCGGTGGAGAATTGCGCTGAATCGGCGACAACGGTCAGTCCCCAGATTGTACAAATGAGCAGCAAACCCAGCGGGTGCACGAAGTGCAGAAAGCCCACGACAAAACAGCAAAATCCACTAATTCCCATAGACGTGATCGTGGAGATGCTTCGCCCGATCCGTTCGGCCCACAATCCGTACAAAATGCAGCCGGCCGCGCCAGCCGCAATGACAATAAAAGCTGCAACGCCGGGAGAATAAGATAGGGTGTGATTTTGGTAAACTTTGCTGTCCGTCAACAAAAACAAGGGAATCCAGGTCCACATGGCATACAGCTCCCACATGTGACCGAAATAGCCAAAATAGGCCAGTCGCGTAGGTCTATCCTTCAGAATCGTAATGAAGTACTTGAAATCAAAAGCCTGGGCGGGCACATTGAAAGGGCCGTCCTTCACAAACAGAAGCACCATCAATCCCGCCAGGACAGAAAAAGCAGAACTGGCTAAGATGGTCGCTTGCCATTGTTGCTGCAAAAAGGAGCCAACCAGGTGTGGCAAGGCCGAACCGATGGTCAGAGCCCCGACCAGAGTCCCCAGGGCAAATCCCCGCCCACTTTTAAACCAGCCGGCCATGATCTTCATGCCCGGCGGGTAAATGCCGGCAAGAAAGATGCCTGAAAGAAACCGCAAAAACACGCCGACTGGAACATTGCCCGAAGTAACAGGAAACAACGCATTGACCAGGGCCGACAAAAAGGCGGAAACGGCAAACAAATGCCTGGTGTTCAGGACATCTGCCAAATTGGTAATGGCAAGCAACAAGGTGCCCAATACAAAACCCAATTGGACGGCCATCACCAACCAGGCAATTTGACCACTGGAATAGCCCCACTGAAGTTTCAACGCAGGCCCCACCGCAGAGGCACTGAACCAAACCGTCATGGCCAGCAATGTAGATATGCTGAGCATGCTTAACATTTTTTGCGGTCGAGACACTATCCAGGCTCCATTCCAGCGATTGGGCTCAATACCCTTTCAACGCTTCGGCTTCTTCATCGAAATGGTCCATGTATTTGGTGATGCCAACCATGTCGAATATTTTCTTGAAATGCTCGGTCAGACCCCAGGAACGCAACACCTGACCTTTTTTCCGACTCTTGGTTAGGATTCCAATGATGATAGCCATCCCGGCGCTGTTGATGTAGGAGACCTGCTCAAAATTCAACCCGATCTTTGTAATGCCCTCTTGCGTAAAGCGTTCGTAGGCCTCGAGCAACAGCTTTTCAGAGAAACTCGTGACTTCTCCCTGAATGTCCAAGATCCCAACATCGTTCACCACCCTTGTTTCCACGCGGGTGTCCTTATTCATGGGTGCCTCCCTTGAGTTTCTTCATTTCCACCTCCCACAAAAAGAGTCCAGGCTATTCTTAAGATTGCTGTGACCAGCAGTAGGGCGCCGACGATCCTGTTACAAATGGTCGCAGGTAGATTGGTGTGGTATTTCTTGAAATACCTGTAAAAAGAACGATGTGAACTCCAAATCATTTGCGCGCGACGCCGCAACACGCTTCGGCCCCGATGATGGGTTACCTTTGCCGAAGGGACAAACAAGATTTCCCAGCCATGGTTTTTGATGCGGCGACACCAATCCACGTCACTGAAAAACATGGGGAAATGCTCATCCCAGAAGCCAATGCTCTGCAACAAGTGACCGGGGAAGAGCAGGAACGCGCCTTGCGGCTGGTCGACCAAGCGAGTACTCAGATGATCAAAATCACCCATCTTCCAGCCGTTAAAGACTGCGCTCCTTCTGAAAAAGTAGCTCAAGCCTACGACTTCAGAGAGCACATCGCGGTACCTGGGAAATCGGCGACAGGATGGCTGCACGGTTCCGTCGGCATTCAACAATTGCGGCGCCACCAGGGCGACGTTGGTCTGCGCGTCCAGGGCTGTCTTCAACTGTTCAAGCGCGCCCCGCTTAACTTCCACATCGGGATTGGAGGTCACAACATACTTGCCGCGACTGATTCTTAAACCCTGGTTGAGGGCTTTGGTAAAGCCCAGATTCTCTGAGTTTTCGATCAACCGGATCTTCGTGTCACCTTTGTGTTGAGCCTCGACTTGTCTTACACATTTGCCCGTCTTGTCCGATGAATGATTGTCAACCACGATGATTTCAGAAGAGCGAGATTGAAGCTCGCGCAAGAACGCGTTCAAACAGGCCGCAATTTCGTTTTGGTTATTAAAAGTGACGATGACCACGGAGAATTCGATCGCCTGCTCAGCCGACACCAACCATCTCCCGCGGAAACGGCGTGAGATTCTCCACGCCGTGGTTGGTGACGAGAAAATCGTCCTCGATGCGGATGCCGCCTACATCGGACAAATAGACACCCGGCTCCAAAGTGATCACATTGCCGGCCTGAAGTTTGTCCTGACTGTGCTGTGAGATGCGCGGTAGCTCATGCACTTCCAGGCCCAGGCCGTGACCTAAAGAGTGCAGAAACGCGCTTCCAAGTCCGGCTTGCTGCAAACAATCCCGGGCGATTTTGTCCAACTCCTTACCGCTCAATCCGGGTCTCGCCTGTTGTGCAGAAACGAGCAGCGCCTTCTGAACGGCTCTTCCCAGTTCCTGTTGTCTGACTGTGGGGTCCCCTACCACAACCGTGCGCGTAAAATCGGCGGCATAGCCGTTGACCACAGCGCCGAAATCCAATACGATCAGGTCCCCGGCTTCAATCGGTTTCTTTGAGGAAACTCCGTGTGGCAACGCTGACCGGAGACCGCTTGCGACGATGGGTTCAAAGGGATCCGTTTCGCTGCCGTGCATCTTTGTTCTGTAAGACAACTCGGCAGAGACCTCCAGTTCCAGAACGCCTGGCTCGATCAGAGCGTAGATTTCAGAGATTACTTTGCAGCAAATAGCCGCGGCCTGTTTGATGCTCTCAACTTCGTCCGCGTCTTTGACACTGGCAATGTTCTCGACGATTCGTTCCGAAGCGATGATTTTGACCTCCGGAAGCAGCTTTTTCAAATGATTGAAGTCCTTGACATTGAGGTGCTGTACCTCGATCGCCAGTCTTGCTCCGGTCTTTAGGACATTCCTCTTTTTGAGTTCAAGCAACAAGTCCCGCTTGGCAATCAAGACCTCAGCACCGTCAACTTGCCGGGCGGCTTGTTCACGGTAGCGCGAATCGGTCACTAAAAAACAAAGGCCGGATGTAATTAGAGCAATTGCATTCGACCCTGTGAAACCGAACAAATACCTGATGTTGGTGAGAGAACTGACCAGAAAGGCATCCAGGCCCAGTTGCTCCAAGCGTGTTTTGGCCCGATCAATTCTGCTGGTCATTCTTGCATTTCGTTCAGTTTGTTCTTCAGCTCATTGATCTTGTTGGCAAAGTCGGGATTGTCGGGATGCTTCTTGAGCAGCGTCTCAAAGACGACGATGGCCTTGGCATACTGGCCCTGGGCCGCATAAATCTCGCCCAAAGTAGGCGTAACGATCTTTTGATCGCTGGACTTCTTGGACTTGGCAAAAACAGGCTCCGGCTTTTTTTCCGGCTCAGCGGGTTCGGGTGCCGGACCAAAGTCTCGAGTGGAGAAATCTATGTTTGGTTTTGGCTCGAGCCCCTTGTTGTTAGCAACATCGGGTTCCGCAAACGAATCTTGCTGCGGTTCAGATTCTGGTTCCTTGAGCATTTTTTCCGGCATTTGCAAACCAGCCAGATAGCTGTCGGCATCGCTCTCCGCCTCGAGGTCCAAACCCTCGGCTGAACCCCCGGGGGCCTCCCTCTCCGCAGATCTGGTTTGTTCATCGGTGATTTCGTCCTTGAAGATGTCTTCCAGGATGTAAGAGAATTCTTCGGCCTTCTTTTCATCGATCTCCGGTTGCGCCTGTTCGGTTTGTACGGCGCTTTCAACCTCCGATTGCGCCGGCTCTTGAAACAGAAATTCCTCTTCTTCGGGACTTTCCGTTACCGGCGCCACATTGTCCAACACAGGTTGGGCACCACGGTCGGGCTCAAACACATCCTCCTCCGTGGGCACAGATTCGCCCTCAAGGATATAATCCCCTACCATGCTTTGGGCAACTTCGTCCAATGGGTCAACTTGCAAAATTTTCCGGTAGCTCATCTCGCAAGTGTTCTCCCACCCGATTTCCTTCATCAAATCGCCGTAATGCTTTTGCGCGGAAAGGTACTTGGGATCAAACAGCAGCACGCGTTTAAATTCTTTTTCCGCTTGATCATAAAGCTTCTTGGCCAGGTAGCATTTGCCCAGAATCATGTGTCCGGTCACGTAATAAGGGTGCTTTTTTAGTCCGCTTTCACACATTTCAATGGCTTCATCAACTCGATTCTCGTGGAGCAGGGTGTCGGCATAACGGGCAAAAAGAATAGAATCGGGGTTATCCTTGAGGTGTTCCCCCAGGTGTTGCACGTCCGACTTCCTCTCATCATTCATTGCTGATCTCTCCTTAAATTTCCATGACAATCATGATAACTTGCTTTTCCCCTGATATTAAACATACATGACCTCTCTCAATATCCGCTGCTCGATTCGGGGTTTCAAGGCAGTTTTCATCACCAGATCCACATTGACATTCAGCAGATCAGAAAGATAATTTTTTAAGTGAACGAAGGTTAACAGATCTATCGGTTTTCGAAATTCAACCAGAATGTCAATGTCGCTCGCTTGATCTTGTTCATTCTTAACGTACGAACCAAAAACGCCGATTTCATTCACCCCATATTCTCTTCTCAGTTCCTCTTTGTGATCTTGTAGAATTCTTTTCAGGCTTTTCAATTCTCTCATTTTCTCTCCAACGTCTTGTGAATCAACGGTTTGATCTCAGGTATTTTGTCAGTCACCGTCAACCAAACGGTTCTCAGATCAACACCGAAGTAATCGTGAATCAGAGTATCTCTCATTCCCGCCATATCTTTCCACGGAATAGCAGGGTTTTGTTTGCGAATCTTGGTTGGAATATTTTTGGCAGCCTCACCAACAATTTCCAAAGCTCTTACTACGGCGAAGGCGGTTTTGGCATCTTCCGCAAATTCTTCGTAGGACATATTGCTAATAAAACCTTGAGCTTTTTCCATGGCTTCTAAAATATCCTCCAAATAATCGTCGAAGTCTCCATCCATGTGATGGTCTCCGTAGTTGCTTTTCAACCCCTCTAAACCCCCTCAGTGATGTTAGACTTTAGTGCCAGGGGCTTTTAGGAAACGCTCCCTGTTTGCTGTCATGCCTGCGAAAGCAGGCATCCACTGGGTGGCCGGGTAGGGGGCCACCCAACTCCAACCCCTGGATTCCTGCTTTCGCAGGAAAGACATCGCTTGTTCCGACTCTTGGGCGTTTCCGACATTTAAAGCAATCCGGCAGCCGCCGGATTGCGGGGCTTCTACCAACCGGACACGGATCGGTTCAGGATTTCGTTGGCAATTTTGCCCAGCGCTTCGTCAATGCCTTTGTTTCTACTTTCAGGGCCCTCATCAGGATTAAACGTGCCCCACTGAGTAATGTCGCCTTGCCAGAGGACCTTCCTTTTCTTCACGTCTTCGTATTTCACCGAAACCGTAATAAAGATTTTGACATCTGTGACCTTCTCGTCACTGGTAAAGGAGCCGGCGCGGTCATCTACGCGCAAGACGGTGCCTTCGACAACCGAGTCGGCACTGCGTCGGTCTACAATCTTCAGGGTGTTGTCGCGCGTAAACTCATCGATGACGGCATCGGTCAATTTTTCCTTGACTCCGAACTCAGAAGTCTGGTCCTGAAATATGGGAATGGAGACGGTTTTAATGTCCGGATTCGAGGAACCAGAAAACGAGTACGGGCCACATGAAAACAGCGACAAAAGAGCCAGCCCCAGCACCAAACCCAGCGCAAGGCCAAGCGATCGAAGGGTTTCAGAATGGTAATTCATATTCCTTAATCTTCCTGTAAAGCGTTCTTTCGCTAATACCCAAAGACCTGGCTGCCTTGCGTTTGCTACCCGCCGACAATTCCAATGCCCGATTGATCATGTACCGTTCAACCTCTTCGAGGTTTTTGCCATCGATGTCAAACGCTTCGTTGGTTTCAGGCTCATGCAAGGTTTCAGGCTGTCGCGGATAGACTTCAGAAAAGTAAGGCAGCGACTTGGGTCTACTTTCCGAATAAACCGAGTTCACAATGACATCGCGGAGCTGAGATATTTCGGACTTCAGGTCCAACAAGGCCCGGTAGATGAATTCCCGTTCAACCTCTTCCGAGGTGCGATGGGTTGGCACCGGCAGGTTGCGATCCAGGAGTTGTACAGGCTTTAAGTACCTGGACAATATGAGCTCGTCGATCCGACTGCCCCGTTCTAAAACGATGATGCTTTCCACCAGATTCTTCAGCTCCCTCACATTTCCAGGCCAATTGTAAGCCTCCAACATTCGCATGGCAGGCTCGGAAAACCCGTCAAACTCGATGTTGTTTTCTCGACAAAAATCGCTGGCAAAAGTCTTCACCAACAAACGAATATCTTCCCGGCGCTCCCGTAGCGGTGGCACTTTGATTCTAACCGCGTTCAGGCGGTAGAACAGGTCTTCGCGGAACTCGCCCCCTCGTACCGCTTTTTCCAACTCCTTGTTGGTCGCAGCAATGATGCGCACATCGACCTGCTGCGCCACGGTGCCACCCACGCGCATGAATTCCTTACCTTCAAGCACCCGCAAGAGTTTCACCTGAGTGGCCAACGGCATCTCGCCAATTTCGTCCAAAAATATGGTTCCGGTGTCGGCCAATTCGAAGTAGCCTTTGCGCGCCCCCACCGCACCGGTAAACGCCCCCTTTTCGTGACCGAAAAGCTCTGACTCTAAGATGCCTTCAGGAATGGCGCCGCAGTTGACCACCACCAGGGGCTTGTTTTTTCTACGACTCGAAGCATGAATGGCCTTAGCCACCAACTCCTTGCCCGTACCGCTTTCCCCAACAACTAACACGGAAATGTCAGTCGGCGCTACCTGCCGTATGGCTAACAGAATGTGGTTGATTGCCGAAGATTGGCCTGTGATGCCAAAATTCTCGTGCACGTAGGTGTTGTTTCTCGGATTCAACACCTCAATCCCCTTTGAGTTAACAATTGTTTTTGTTTTGCAAAATATTCAACGGTTCGCCTCAAACCTTCCTTGAGTTCCACCTCGGGACGCCAATTCAATATTTTCTCGGCTTTGGCAAAAGAGAGACAACTTCGCAACTGCTCCCCTGGTTTGGCCGGGCCGTGTGTTTCCCCTTTGCCAGCTTCGGTGTACCTGTTGAGCAGCGCAAACATCTCGTTTACGTCGGTTTCAACGCCGGTACCCACATTAAAAATGTCGCTCTTCTCGTAAGCGAGGGCCTTGCCGTTTGCTCGAACCACATCGCCGACAAAAACATAATCCCGGGTCTGCGTGCCATCGCCATTTATGATGGGCTGTTCACCTTTCAGGAGTCGTTCGGTGAATATGGCAACCACGCCGGCCTCGCCATGTGGATTCTGCCTTGGGCCATAAACGTTGGCATAGCGCAGAATCACATGCTGCAAATTGTGGACTTCCTTGTAATAGTACAGGTACTTCTCGCCTGCCAGCTTGGAGATTCCGTACGGCGACACCGGCCAGGTGGGGTGCTCTTCATCGGCCGGGAAGTAATCCTGTTCGCCGTAGACAGCTCCACCGGTAGAGGAAAAGATGAATTTTTGAGTTCCGTACTTAACGCAGTTCTGCAAAATGTTGAGAATGCCGAGAATGTTGTTTTTTGCATCATATTTTGGGTCCGACACAGAACGCCGCACATCCATCTGTGCCGCCTGATGATTTACCACATCGAAACGGTGTGTCTCGAACAGCGTTTCCATCTGTTCATCCTGGATATCTTCCTGGTGAAATTCCGCCTGAGGATTGAGGTTTTCCCTTCTCCCGGTAGAAAGATTGTCTACCACCACAACTTGGTGTCCAAGTTCGATGTATGAATCTACGATGTGGGAACCGATAAAACCGGCTCCGCCTGTAACCAAAATTTTCATCTAAACTCCTTTTTGCTGCTTTAACCCTCTTGGTTCAATTTAATTGCGTTACCTGTTTCTTGGTTGCGTACATTTTCTATTTATCGGCTCAAATGGGCCAGGGCTTTTGCACCAATATCTTTGCGGTAATAGGCTTTGTCAAATGCGATCTTGCCCACAGCCCAATAGGCCTTGTTGCGTACCTCCATCAAGTCATCGCCGATGGCGGTCACGCCCAACACCCGTCCTCCTGAAGTGACGATCTTGTTGTGCTCATCCACATCAGTACCAGCATGAAAGGTCAAGATGCCATCCCCTAACGCCAAATCCAGACCATAGATCGGCTTGCCTGTTTCATACGCCCCGGGGTAGCCTCCGGAGGCCACCACCACGCACAAGGCCCACTTGTTTTCGACGGTCAACTCCGATTTAACGCCTTTGCACTTTGAAATTCTAAGCATGCTTGCCACCAGATCGCCTTGCACCAATGGGAGAACGACCTGAGCTTCGGGATCGCCAAAACGGCAATTGAACTCTACGACTTTAGGGCCACGCGTCGTAATCATCAATCCCACGTATAATACCCCACGATAAGGTCGGTTTTCGATGGCCATGGCCCTTATGGTGGGCTCAATAATTTCGTCTCGCACCTGCCGCAGCATTTCATCGTCGATTACCGGGGCCGGGGCATAAGCGCCCATGCCACCCGTGTTGGGTCCTGCATCGTTGTCAAATATGGCCTTGTGGTCTTGCGCAGGCGCCAAAATGACGACGTTTTCGCCGTCGCTCAGCGCCATGATCGACGCCTCTTCGCCAGCCATGAATTCCTCGATCAGCACTTTTCGGCCCGCCTCGCCAAAGGCTCTCTGCACCATGATCTTGTTCAAAGCCGCCAGGGCTTCTTGTTCATTCTGGCAAATGATGGACCCTTTGCCTGCGGCAAGGCCGTCGGCTTTGATCACCGTCGGGTAATCTACTTCTCTAACGTATTCCAAGGCTTCTTGCTCATTTTCAAACACGATGCAATCGGCCGTGGGAATCTTGTATTTGTCGAGTATGTACTTTGCAAA
>JBHHYI010000095.1:0-15704 GCA_046757525.1 bacterium
CTCTGATTTTCGCTCTGGACGAGCGAAAATCTGTCTCCCTTCAAAGGGAGAATTGTCCTATGGAAAAGCACGCTGCGCAATCGAGACGATTGCGTTACCTACAACAGAGCGGTTCCTAAGTGTGGTCTTGTCTGTGAAAAATCTTACTCCCACCGCTTGGCATTCTTCAGATTTATTTTGGTCCTGATGACCCAGGCCTCGCGATACCCCTTGGCAATGGCGACCTTTTGTAGTTTTTGAGCATCATACCAGTTGACAAAATCCCCTACCCTTACTTTGTAAAAAGGAGCATCAAAAACACGATAGACATCGGCGTCAAATCTCAAAATAGCTCCCTTTTGCACTTCTCGGGCTTCTTCGGGATCGCTGGTTTGAATCAATTGCACCCGGTAACCGGTTACAACGCTGTCTGCAGCAGTCTCACTTGAAGAGGCCAGAATATCCTCCACCGCCGATCCCCTCCCCTGGGTCTCTTCAATAATGATGTCCTCGTCGTTCAAGGTCGTTGGATCAAACCTTTCATCCATTTGCTCAAAATTTGTAAACAATTTGGGGTTCTTTCTTGAGGGTGCTTTGACCTTTCTCGTGGATGCGCACCCCCACGCCATGAGCACTATCACACTGAACCCCAGGCAGAGGGCACTCAGCCTTGCAGTCTTTTCCATTTTGACCTTCCTAATGATCATTTGATTTCTTTAACGGCTTCAATCAACTCAGGGACCACTTCGAACAAGTCTCCCACGATGCCGTAGTCGGCGATGTCAAAAATGGGGGCGTGCGGATCTTTGTTGATGGCGACGATAGTACCTGAATTCTTCATGCCCACAATATGCTGAATGGCGCCTGAGATGCCCACAGCCAGGTACAGCTTGGGGGCCACGGTTTGGCCGGAGCTGCCGATCTGGCGATCCAGAGGCAGCCAGCCGTCATCGCACACGGGTCTCGAGGCAGAGATCTCGGCGTCCAAAACCCCGGCCAGTTGACGAACCAGCTCTAAATTTTCTTCCTTCTTGATTCCACGCCCAACGGACACGATGCGTTCGGCTTTGCTCAGATCCACTTCCTGCTTGACGCCTTCGAAAATCTCCAACACTTTGGTACGAACCTCCACGCCCGCCAGGTCGATCTCCACATTGCGCACCGTAGCCTGGCCATCGGTGCTTTGCAAGTCGTCCGGGTTAAAAGCCCCCACCTGGAAACTGACCAGATAAGGCCCCTCACCTTCAAACGAGAAATCGGCGTCGATCTTCCCCTGGAATACCTGCCGCACAAACACCGGCTGGCCGCCGTCGATCTTGTAACGAACACAGTCGCTGATGAGCGCCTTGCCCATGGACGCGGCGATCTTGGGCGCAAAATCTCTCACCATGTAGGTATGACTAAACAATACAAACGAAGGCTGCTCTTTTGCGAGCACTTGCTCCACCGCGGCTGCGTACCCATCCGGCGTGTAGTCGGCCAGCTTTTCGTCCTCAGCCACCAGAACCTCTTTGACGCCCTTTGCGGCGATCTTTTCAGCTAAACCCTGGAGCGCCTTCCCCAGGAGCAGCACGGAAACCTCTTGCCCCAGTTCGCTGCCGATTTTTTGTCCGGCAACCACGGCTTCCCACGTGGAACGGTTCAAGGCACCGTCACGCTGTTCTGCTACAACCAGTATATTCCCACTCATAAATTAGACTCCTTTATTCTCAAAACACCTTGGCTTCGTTCTTGAGTTTCTCGGCCAATTGCCGGGCCACCTCTTTGGCGTCGCCTTCAAATATTTGCGTTTGCTTGGTTTTCTGGGGCATGTAAATCTTGTGGAACCGCAGGCCGCTGCCCCCGTTCAGAATGTCGCTTTCCGACAGACCCAGGTCGGCCAGCCCCGGGGTCTTGATTTCCTTCTTTTTAGCCATCATGATGCCCTTGATGGTGGCGTAGCGAATCTGGTTGATCCCAGACTGGATCGTCAAAAGTGCAGGCAAGGGTAACTCCACCCATTGGAACCAGCCGCTTTCCAGTTCACGCTTCACTTTCACACCGCCGTCTTGCGCCTGAATTTCCATGACGATGGTCGCGTGGGCCACGCCAAGTAGCTCAGCTAAGATCACCCCGGTTTGACCGAAGCCGTAGTCGTCGGTCTGCAACCCGGTGAGCACCAAATCGAATTCCTCGTTCTTAATGGCCGCCGCCAATATCTTTGAATTGACGAACGGGTCGATGGTGGTGAAGGACTCGTTGTTGATGTGAATAGCCCGGTCCGCGCCTTTAGCCAGACCTTGCTTGATGGCTTCGGTAGTCCTGCCCGGCCCCATGCTGAGCAGCACCACTTCGCCACCGTGTTTTTCTTTCAGTCGCAACGCTTCTTCCAATGCGTAATGGTCGCTTTCGTTGATCTCAAAGTTGAGGTCGGTCTCGTGTACCCAACTGCCGTCCTCTTTGATCTTCAAAAGCGAGTCTTGAACCGGTACTTGCTTCATGCAGACGATAATTTTCACGTTACTTCCCTTTCATTTTTTTCTGGTGTGTTGACATAATTTAAGAACCACCCACAGATTCTTTGGTTTATTTCTGGATTTGTAACTATCCAGCCTGTCGTCATTCCTGCATGTTTTAAGCCTTTGCTGATGTTCAGAAGAGTCCGGAGGTCGCATGACTTATAATATTCCGTCTCATTTGTTGCATCGGTCAGGCCAGTCATCCGGCGGCTGCCGGACGGCCCTTGACGGGCCACTCAGAGGTCCGGCCCTTGACGGACGTCCGACTGACAAAAGTGCAAAAAGAATTGGAACACGGATTGCACGGATTCAACGAATCCCAACGGATTAGCCAGAGTAAATCTGTTTGGGGCAGTGACTCTGAACCCAATGGCTCATGAACCGAATGATTTTCACCAGACACAAATCCGTGTAAATCCGTTCGATTCGTAAAATCCGCGTTCCATTCATTGCGGCTGCGCCGCGCTGGGGATTCCCGATAAAAGCACTCGGGAATGACAGGCTGAATAGTTACCTGAATTCTTTGTTTTTCGAAATCTGGCAACAGTGGAGATGCCTCCTTAACTAACCATGCACGTGAAATTAAAATTTAACAAAAAAACACAGGGAATCAACCTCTTTTTACGCAATCAAATCGAACCTGTAGCCATTGGTTTCGTAGGTCGACTTTGCGATCTTTTTGCGCCAGGAGTCGATGTTGTTATCGATCTGCCGGGCGTTTCTACGAATCCGGCGCCAGGCCTCTTCACAATAGGTTTTGCCGATGGTCAATTCTCGCTCAACTTTGGCCATTTCATTTTCCTTGAGGAGCGAATCCAGGCGGGAAATCACCGCCACCATGGTGTAGAGTTCGATGGCCATATCTGCAAGCCGGTGCTGCAGAAACTCCTTGTGAATGATGTTCTTGCGGTACTTGGCCAGGACCTTCTCAACGGCCAGGTGCAGCTCTTTGGCATATTCTTCAAATCTCCCGACCTCATCACTCAACGCCGGATGGATTCCGGTCAATCGTTTGGTAGTAACTCTTTCCTTGATTCTGTGCAGGGCAAAATTAGTCAGGATGCCCAGATCGTCCAGAGGATTCTGCAACGCCTTGCCAACCTTTTGCAGATACTCCCCATGCTCCTGCATGCCCGCCAACGCGATGAACGCGCGCAGGATTTCGTTGGTGCCTTCAAAAATCAGGTTGATGCGCGCATCCCGCAGGGCTTGCTCATACGGATACTCCTTGCTGTAACCGATGCCGCCAGCGATTTGCATGGCCTCGTTTACCGTGCGCCACAGTGCCTCCGAAGCGAACACCTTGCACATGGCCGATTCCAGCGAGTAGTCTACGTTGCCGCGATCGATCAAACGGGTGGTCAAATAGACTATGCTTTCCAGGGCAAAGGTGTCCACCACCATTTGACTGATCTTTTCTTGGATCATCTCGAATTTGGCAATGGCCGTGTTGAATTGTTTTCTGTTCTTGGCGTAGTCGACACTCATGGCCGTGAGCTTTTTCATGCCACCGAGACAGCCTGCGGCCAACCCCAGACGCCCGGAATTCAGCACCTCCATGGCGACCTTGAAGCCTTTGCCGATGGGGCCAATAACGTTTTCTACCGGCACCTTAACGTTGTCGAACGTCAACTCCGTGGTTGAGGAGCCGTGGATGCCCAGCTTCTCTTCTTCCTTGCCGGAAGCAAACCCTTCCATGTCGCGGGTCACGATGAAAGCGGTGATCTTCATCTCACCCTCTGGTCCGACCGCGGTCTTGGCAAACACGGTGAAGAAATGGGCCAGGCCGCCGTTAGTGATCCAAATCTTGCTGCCGTTCAAAACGTAACAGCCGGCCTTTTCATCCAACACCGCTGTAGTTTGAATACCGGCAGCATCGGAACCGGCATTAGGCTCGGTCAAAGCAAAGCCCGCCATCCATTCACCAGAGGCCAGTTTGGGCAGATACTTCTTTTTTTGCTCTTCGGTGCCATGCAGCAGCAGAGCCTTGAGTCCGATGGACTGGTGCCCGCCCAGGGTCACGGCCAGGGAGCCGTCAATGCCCGCAACTGCCTCGAAAACCCGATTGTAGGCCGTAGCGGAGAAACCGTAACCGCCATATTCCTCGGGAATAGACATGCCAAACAAGCCCAGCTCTGCCAGACCGGACAGAACATCCGCAGGAATCTCTTCCTCGCGGTCAAAGGCCCTGGAATCGATCTTGTCCCTGGCAAATTGATTTAGACTGTCGATGATGATCCTCAGGTTTTCCTCTTCTTCTTTGTCTATTCTTGGATACGGGAAGACCATCTCCTGCTCGATGCTTCCGGCAAACAGACACTTGGTGAAGCTGTTCTGGTTGCTTTCATGGTTGGCCATAATGACTCCTAAGATTTTTGGTACGCTCCATTATTTCCTTACGGGGGGCATTTTTTGTTTACTCTTAACTAACATTTCTCACTTGCGAATGACTGCATAACCATCAGTAAAGACAATAACAAGGGCCTATGTCATTTCGAGCGAAGCGAGAAATCTGATAAGCGGGCGAATTGCTTCGAGGAATCACTTTATCCTTCAAATATCGCATTTCAGGATTCAGATTCCTCCCTTCGGTCGGAATGACACGTGAAAGCAAGTGAGAAATGTTAGCTCTTAATTCATAAAACTCACCGCTAAGGCGCTGCGAATAAATGTGAAGAGAGACTATTCAAAAGTGAGTGCCTACGTCTTTGCGGTTTACGAATTATTCGGCTAATAAAACGTCTCCTTTTTTTCCACCTTAGCAAGCAGCAGCTTTGGCGGTTCAAATCTTTCGCCATACTTTTCTTGCAAAGCCTTCATTTTGTCCACCACGGCCTTCAGTCCCAGGCTGTCGGCGTATTTCAACAGCCCACCCCGAAATGGTGGGAAGCCGGTGCCAAAAATCATGCCCGCGTCTACGTCCCGCGGGTGGCGAATAATCCCCTCTTCCAGACACAGCGTGGCTTCCTTGATCATGGTCGAAAGCAGGCGCTCCTGAATGTGCTCGGCCGAGATTCCACCTTCGGGTTTTCTTAAATTGGCTAACAGTTCATAAATCGCCGGGTCGACCTGTTTTTCTTTTCCATTATATAGGTAAAAGCCTTTGCCGCCTTTCTTGCCCAGCCGGCCGCTTTCATGCATCCTGGCGATGATTTCTGAAGGCGCCATGCGATCCGGGAAAGCCTTGTGCAAAATTTGAGCGACCTTGAAGCCGACGTCGATGCCCACTTCGTCCAACAAATTCAGGGGGCCCATGGGCATGCCAAATTCGACCATCGCCCGGTCGATCTGTTCGATCCTGGCGCCATCTTGCAGCAACAAGGCCCCTTCGTTGATGTAGGGTCCCAGGATGCGATTCACCAAAAAGCCAGGACTGTTCTTGACCACGATGGGAATCTTACCCAATCTCTTGGCGAACGCCACCGTGGTTACCGTGGTCTGGTCAGAGGTTTTTTCCCCGCGAATGACCTCCACTAACGGCATGCGGTGCACCGGATTAAAAAAGTGCAAACCGATAAAACGCTCGGGCTTTTTCACCGCTTGGGCCATTTCGGTTATGGACAGTGAGGAGGTGTTGGACGCCAGGATGGTGGTCTCTTTAACCTCTGCCTCCACCTCGGCAAACACCTTCTTTTTGACGTCCAGATTCTCAACGATAGCTTCGATGACAAAGTCCAACTGGCTGAAGCCAGAGTAATCCAGGGTGCTGGAAATAAAAGACAACTTGCGTGTCATCTCCTTGGGCAACAACCGCTTCTTGTTTACCGCGGCTTGAAAGATCTCTTGCGCCCGTTTCATCCCAACGGAAAGGGCTTCCGTATTGACGTCCTTCATCCGCGACGGGATTTCGTGGTGTGCCAGCAACTGGGCGATGCCTCCGCCCATGACCCCGGCACCCAGGATGCCCACTTGCTTGACTTCTGCAGGCCGGGCTTCGGACTTCTCCACGCCCGAATCCTTTTTGAGGGCTTCGTTGAGATAATAAATGGAAATCAGATTCTTGGACACCTGCGTGGTGATGAGCTCTCCCAGCAGCCGTGCCTCGATTTCCAACCCTTGTTTCAGACTGAGCTGGAGACCCTGCTGCACGGCCTCCAGCGCCTTCAAGGGCGCCGGGTAATGACCGCGGGTGTTTTTCAAAGTGCGCTTGCGCGCCTGATCAAACAATAGTTTTCGGCCTAAAGGATTTTTTTCAAGCAACAAGGCATTGAGTCCTTTGGCCCCACGCCTATTCTTGACGGCCGCGGCCCGCTGTGGGTCCAAAATTTCCAGGGCAAACTCTTCGGCGGCTGCGTTCATGAATTTGTCCGGGAAATGGTTGGCAATGGCCCGGTCCACCAACCCCATCTTGTACGCGCGTTTGGCATCGACCAATTTGCCGGTCAAGATCAAATCCAAAGCGTTTTGAATCCCGATGAGCCGCGGCAGCCGTTGCGTGCCGCCAAATCCAGGCAAAATGCCCAGTCGCACTTCGGGCAACCCGAGTCTGGTCTTCGGGTCGTTCTTCGCAATGCGGTAGTGACAGGCCAGGGCCAGCTCCAGACCGCCACCCACGCAAGCCCCCTGAATGGCAGCGATCACAGGAAAGGGCAACTCGTTGATTTTTTGAAAGATCGCCTGGCCCAGCCGTGCCTTTTGCCTGCCGTCCTCGGGATCAGTGATGTCTTTGATTTCGGCCACATCCGCCCCGGCGATGAAATTGCCTTCCTTGCCACTCATGAAAATCAGGGCCTTGATCTCACTCAGGGTAGGCAAACGCTGCAACACGCGATCCAATTCCTGCATGACTTTTGAACTCAGGATGTTTGCGTTCTTGTCCTTGAGGTCAAAGGTCAAGAAGGCCAGACCGTTGTCCTTTATGTCCAGGTGGAATGACTCGAATTCGTCACGATTAATTGCAGTGGTGGTCGCCTCTTTGCTGACTATTTCATCCATGTTTTGCGTTCCTCCCAATAATAAGTGTGGGTCAATTGATTGCAGTAGCTATGCCGCGGATGAACAATTCCGCGACCTGGTCAGCGGATTTGTCTAAATCGTAGCGGCCATTGCGCAGCAACACCCAATGGGTGGCGATCTCGTCCAGCGCGCCAAAAAGCGCTCGCTTCGCCAGGCCCGGATGAATATCCCGCCGCAACAGCCCCTGGGCTTGCCCCTCTTCGACCAGTTCGCCGATGATATTCAAATACTCTTTCAGTTTCGTGCCTTTGTACTCTTTAATGAACTTGTTGCTCTGCCGCAACTCGAGCTGCAGTACCTGAGCCAATTTTGGATTCTTTTTCACAAATTGCAAATGGGTGCGTATGAAGGCTCTGAGCTTCTCAACCGCGTCGGTCTCCGAGTGGATTTTTTCTTGAACTTTCCCAATAAACTTGCCCATCTCCTCTTCAAAAATCGAGATGAGAATCTCGTCTTTGCTTTTGAAATACAGGTAAATGGTACCGTCGGCAACGCCGGCCTTTTTGGCAATTTCATTGACTTTTGCGTTGTAGAAGCCTTTCTGAGCAAAAACCCTGACGGCTGCTTTTCGTATTTTCGTTCGCTTGTCTTCTTTGGCCGCCATGGTTGTTAGTGGCTCTGCGTTTGAATCCAGGTTTTCAAATATTGTTTTCTAAGGTCTTGTCCTGTTGGCATTAGCAATTCTCTAAAAATATTACCCCTTACAACAGACCTTTGCAGAGGATTATTGCAAAAAATGAATGAACATTCATTCATAATTTATCAATATTACATTAAAAGTCAAATTATTTTTAGTTAACAAACGAAGAAACCGACTTTCTGGGAGAAAGTCGGTTTCTCTGTTACTTTTCCTGGTAGCACAATTGAGGTCTGGAATTCTATTGTTGGCGGGAGCTAAGTTACCTTCGAAGGACCAGATCCTGAGCAACTTCGCGCTGGTAGGATTCTGGAAAACCGCAAATTGCTCTTGCTACGGTAGGTTGATTGAAGTGCGTCGCACCTCAATGAAGGTCGTTGGCTTCTTCTAACGATTTGAACTTGAATATGCCGCGTCGACACTTCTCGCGTGGTCTCAATTCATGGATAAACTCAGCCAAGTCCCACAAAACCGACAAGCTATCGAGTGACTCATCCGGTTCGACTTTCCAGAGGGCCTGGCTGGCTTCTGCAAAACTATTAAATTTATAAACAGGCATGGTTATTTCCTTTTGCGTTTCTCCAGGAGTCGTTTCAAATCCAAGGCATCAGCCTTATCCTGTAACCGGATTGTACTTTCCTTCAATTTAATCATGGTTTCGATCGTGGCTATTCTAATGTCGATTCCTTCACGTCTTATCACTTCATACTCCAAATCATCAAAGGTAAACGCTTCACCTATTCCGCTCAATATATCAATATAATAATCATCTGGAGTTCCATACCGCACTACTGGGCAGGTTTCATGTTCATCAATTTCCTCGATCGCCGAATCGTTAAAGACCGAATGCAAAGCCTGTTTAAGTTTCCTTATGTTTGCAGGTTCATTTCTAATAAAGATGTCGAGGTCTTTTGTAAAGCGTTCGACTCCTTGGAGCGCCACCGCAAAACCACCAATTAAGACATACTCAACCTCATACTCATGCAGGGCTTTTAGCACTTTCTTGAAGCTTTCAAGGGTTTTGTTCATATCCATAAATATATTCTTTTTTGTCGATTAGTCAAGTATTTAGTGAGAAGAGCGCCAACACTATTGCGAGGAATCCGTAGCTGCTGTTCAATGTTCTGGATCGTGCTACCCTGCGGATAGCTTTGTCCAAACAAACGAAGAAACCGACTTTCTGGGAGAAAGCCGGCTTCTCGCCCGCTGTAGGCCGGATCATTTATTCGGATCCCGCCGACAACGGTTACATGCGCGGCGACATCTACCCGGACGGCCCCTCGCGTCCGTGGGAGGCCATTCAAAGAGGCAGCCTGCTATACATTTTTGACTATCCCGGAGATCCGCTCACGCCAGGCGTGGCAGCGACAAAAAACGCCTGGCGGCTCAAACCTGAAGAGGCCAACAGCCTGACCCACCTTCCCACGACTCCTGTTTCGTACGGCGAGGCCCGGCAAGAGCTCGAAGTACTGACAGAGGTGCTGGATAAGGCTGTCCGAACCACGGAGCAAGCGCTGCAGTTGCTGAAATAGCCTTGCCCTGTCAAGAGAATTCACGCTCAGCGGCTCCTTGAAGAAATTGGATTCCTGTCAAAAATTTCTTGCTTTTCTGAATGCTATCTTTTATTTTGCAAACAATTCGTAAAATCTTAGTCTAACATTACCATGAATCCTTCACGATTACTGGCGCTGTTGGCGCCGAGTGCCATGAGCCTTGTGTGCCTATGGACTTGCAGTGTGGACCACGGCCTGAGCGTAGACGATCCCACAGAGGTGCTCAAAACTGGCATAAAAGGCACGATTGTCTTCAACTTTACCGACCGCTGGCCCGACACCATTGCGGAGACGCGTCTGGTGGCTTTGGAAAACTTCCCGCCAGACCCTGCGGATACTTTGCTCTTCAGCGATCCCATTCAATCCGGGATCGACTCTTTAGACTACCAGTTGTCTTTAGCCCCAGCAACCTACCAGATCATCGCAGTCATTTTCCGGGAAAAAGAAAAACCCTGGGACGTTGCCAACATCCTGGCTGTCCATGCGCCGCTGGATGCCTGTACGATCATTCCTGATTTGAGCCAGGCGGTCACCGTGACATCGAATAGTCCCATTGTGGAGAATGTAGACATCGAGGTAGATTTGACGAAGGGAAGCATCAGCGGTGAGGTACAATTTGTTGGCGATTGGTCGCCGGAAATCACTTTTGCAGGCATCATCGCCTTAAGACATCCCCTGGACCTTTCAAACCTGATTCCGTGTGGCCTGGCCGTCTTGCCGGTTAAAGTAGAACGCGCCAATTACAAAGTGCTGGTACCGGAAAACAATTACACCATTCTCGTGGTCGTGGGCAAGGACCTGGCCGACGTCACCAATCTCGCCGATATTAGCATCATTGGCTTCTATCACGCCAATGACGACACAACAAACGCAGCTCCCGTTCAAGTGGCAAAAAATCAGGACATCCGGAACATTGACATCACGGCTAATCTGAGCACTTTCAATCAAAATGATTAGATTTCAGGTTTAAGGAGTCGGTACGGTCATGAATTCCAAACACACGCGTCTACGCAATTCCTATTTAAAAAGAATGTGTCTGGTTTCCCTGGTGAGCTGTGCAGCCTTGTGGCAGTTACCGGTTTTTGGGGAATCTGCGGGAACAGGCTCGATCTCGGGGACTGTGGTCGACGCCAACACCGGCAAGCCCTTGCCAGGCGTTAACATCATTCTGAAGGGCACGGTCAAAGGGACCAGCACGAATTTGCAGGGACAATTTACTCTCAATGGTATTCGACCGGGGAGGTACTCGGTCATGGCCAGCATGATCGGCTACGAGATAGAAACCTTTCGCAACGTGCAGGTCGCACCGGGCAACACTGTGAGACGCGATTTCCGCCTGGTGGAAACCATCATCGAGACCTCGCCGGTTATCGTCACGGCCAGTCGCAAAAGCAAGAGTCTGGCGGAAACACCCAACAGCGTGAGTGTCATCACCGCCAGGGACCTGCAAAAGAGGAACAGCTACGATGTGAGAGATGCCCTCAAATACGCCCCCGGCGTGAGTTTCGTCGGCGGCCAGGTCAACATTCGTGGCACCACCGGCTACAGCCGCGGCGCTGGCAGCCGGGTTTTGCTGTTGACCGACGGCGTGCCTACCATGCCGGGCGACAGCGGCGACATCAAGTGGGACACCATTCCGTTTACGGTGGTTGACAAAGTTGAAGTGGTAAAGGGGGCAGGCTCCGCGCTGTACGGCTCCTCCGCCATCGGCGGCGTGCTGAACATCATCACCAAAGAGCCTGCCCAAAAACCCGAGTTTTCGGTGCGCGTTTCTGGCGCCGTCTACGACGACCCCCTATTCGACCAGTGGAAGTGGACCGATCGCGCCCTGATTTCCAATCAACAAGATGTCTACTTCTCGAACACAGTGGGCAAGTTAGGCTTTATTTTAGCGGGAGGCAGACGGCGTTCGCGCGGTTACAAACAGAACAGCCAATTCAACCGCTGGAACCTGTTCGGCAAGAGCGACTACCAACTCGGCCCGGCAACCAATTTGACTCTGACCGGCAGCTACGCCTCTGACGATCATGGTGATACCATTCTCTGGCAAAAATATCTGGGTCAGTCCAAACAACCGTTTCGAGTGCCTGCGGAGGAATCGCACAACACCATCCTGTCTACCAAACTCTATTTGAACTCAACCTTGAACCGATTGATTAGCCAGAACTTTGCCTACAAGATCAGGGCCTCTTACTTTCGCAACCGTTTTGACGACGATTTTGTCGACAACAACGATTTCTCCAAATCGCAGAGATTTCGCGGCGAGTACCAGATGGACCTGGAACCCAACATCAGGCATTCGGTCATATTAGGATTCGAAGGAACCTACGATTTCGTGGACGGCAGCATCTTCGGCAAGAGAAAGGCCTACATCGTTGCCAGCTATCTTCAGGACGAGTACAAATTCACCGACCGTTTCTCAACCACCGTGGGCTTTCGTTTCGATCTCAGCAAGGTCTTAGACGGGCAAACCGAATACCAGGTCAGTCCCCGGTTGGGCCTGGTTTACAGCTTGAGCGAGGTGACCACGCTCAGGGGCTCGGTAGGGCGCGGCTTTCGGGCGCCGGCCATCGCCGAGCTTTTCACCAACACCGCAGCCTCCGGCTTTCAGGTCATTCCCAATCCCGGGCTGGATTCCGAAAACTCCTGGTCCGCCGAGGTGGGCCTGAACACAGCCATCAGGAACCACATTTTGCTGAACGTGTCCTTGTACCAGGAACGCTATTTTGATTTCATCAACCCAAGCCTGGACATCCAGGGTACCACTCCGATCATCATCTTCAAGAACGTGCAGGACGCTCGCATCCGCGGCATCGAAACCAGCGTGACCACCAGTTGGCTGAACCGCCGCCTCGACACCATGGTGAGCTACGTCTTTGTGGATCCCCGCGACCTCGACACCGACAACCTCCTCACCTACCGCCCGCAGCACATTCTGACCACCTCGGTCACCTTCAAACCCGGCATCTTCGAATTTGGCGCCGATTTTAGATTCGCCAGCCGTCTCAAAGACGAGCAGTTGGAGCTGTTCCCGGACGACGACCGGGTTTCGCAGAAAGTCCTGGACGCCCGCGCCGGCCTCACCGTCGGTCCCTACACCTTCACGTTCAACGTGGAAAACCTCTTGCAGTACAACTACACCCAAATCGAGCGCACCTTAGAACCGACCCGACAGTATTCCATCACCTGGCAAGGGGATTTTTAAGAAGGCAGATTTGTAAACGAATTCCAGCTAAAGTACGGCAAACGTCTCCTTTTAGCCGTATCTCAAGCGAGACGATTGAGTCCCCGGGTGGGATTAAATTCCCGGGAAGCAATGGTAGAAAATATTCTTTTCCATTCACAAAAAGCCAGAGGCCATGAATGGTTATGTTTAGAACCTCAACCACCAAAGTGCTCGTTCCAGGCTGCTGCGATGTCATCTACTTCGCCTTCAATAATTTCTTGAATTTCTTTCCAACTCTCAGGTGCGCATTTGCATTAATGTCAAAAATAATTGCTAACTTGTCAAGGGCAATTTTGACACAACCTTAACGCTTGAATTCAGATAAATTTTACTTGCGCAAAACTTTGCAAATGCTTATCATGTAGCAAGCTCCAGGCTCATTTTGTTCCAATTAAAGAAGGATTTTGAGGTTTGCACTTTGGCAGAGTTAATCCCGCAGGTAGATTAGCATCAGCCCCAAATGCCCCTTTTCTCCAAGACAGGAGCATTTAGAGGGTGAGTGCCAAAGCAAAACCTTATACCCAAACCAAATTGAGGAGGACCTGACATGGAAAATCAACTTTATTCTTATCGTGCCAGAGTCGTGAGCGTTTACGACGGCGACACTGTGCGAGCCAACATCGATTTGGGACTCAACACCTGGGTCATGAACGAGAAGCTGCGTCTGGCCCGCATCGATGCACCCGAACTCAGAGGCGACCAACGGGAAGCCGGTTTGGCAGCCCGAGACTTTTTGCGGGAGCTGGTACTGGACAAAGAAATCATCCTGGAAACCATCAAAGACCGCAAGGGCAAATTTGGCCGCTACCTGGCAGAACTCTGGCTGAAAAATGAAGCTGGCATTTTCGTCAATGTCAACGATTTAATGGTGCAGAAAGGCTACGCAGTGGTTTACGCGTAAGGACCGAGATGCAAAAAAAATAGGTTCTATGTTGATTGTGTTGGCAATAGACGAATGAGTCGCCAACCTTTACCCGCAAAGTAGGCCATGGAAATCGCCACAAACGACAGGTTCAGATTCGGTACGTGAGCCGTGAATGCTGAATAATACCGAGTACAAGAGGCGCGTTGGATGGGAAACAATATTGAAAAACTAAATCGCTGGGAAGCCATGAGACTGGCGGTGAAACGGGTATTGAAGCCGCAATTCATCCAGGAGTGGACTGGCCTCTGGAAAGAATTCGGCTTCCTGGGCCTGGTGAAGCGAAAGGGATGGAGAATCGTGACCGTGATCGTCATATTCTATCTGATCCGAGATTCGATCCTCTATCTCCTGCTGCCTTATTTAGCTTATTTAGGATTGTTTGCGGATTAAGTGGAATTGGGGTTGGATGCTAAGTCGCATTTTCCCTCGCCCAGTCCGGGCGAAGCAGGCCGTGGCTGCTCCCGGGAATGGTTGGGGTAGGTTAAGCTTATGTCACACCGCTAATTCTGAGTAGAAACAAGGAAGTTCAAACATAAAATCGAAGCCTATTCCATATTCTTCCTTGTTAACCCAAGATATGTTTGTAAGCACCTGTTTATTTTGTAGGTAAATATTCACAGTGGCGTACAACAAAAACAATAGCACCAGAAACTCCAATGCAAATTGATCAACTAAAACCAGACATTATCATCCGGGGCCCATTCTTCCCTGAGCCTGTTCAGATCATTACCACGATTCAGATGGGCCAATCCTATAAAATTGAGGGCAGGGGAATAAAGACGGGACAGGTCCACCGGCCAATTTTGAGCCCACAGCAAATAGCGTTGTTAGAAGCCAGCCCAGAAAAGGAACCCTTCGACGGCGACGCCCAAAAATTTCGGCTCGCCATCGAGGCGATTCGTCTTGGTTTAGCCTATGAATATGATCCTTACTTCAGTTTGTCAATAGCTCGCGTTGATCCTCTGCCCCACCAATTGGAGGCGGTTTATTACTACTTCTTAAAACTTTCACGAATCCGGTTTCTCCTCGCAGATGACCCCGGTGCAGGAAAAACCATCATGGCCGGACTTCTCGTTAAAGAACTCAAGATTCGGGGACTCATCAAGCGGATTCTGATCGTTGCCCCGGCTAACCTTACCTTCCAATGGCAGCGAGAAATGCGAGACAAGTTTCGTGAGAAGTTTGAGGTAGTGCGCGGCGAAGTTCTGCGCGCAAACTACGGCTCCAATCCCTGGCAGGAAAAAGACCAGGTGGTGACCTCGGTTTCCTGGATTTCGAGAGTTGAGGACGCAAAAGAGAGTCTGCTTCGAAGTACCTGGGATTTGGTAATCGTTGATGAGGCTCACAAGATGAGCGCTTATAGCTCAGACAAGAAAACGCTGGCCTATCAGATCGGGGAAGACCTGGCTGAAAGAACAGACCATTATTTACTCATGACCGCAACGCCGCACAAAGGCGATCCAGAAAACTTCCGGCTATTTTTGGAATTGCTCGATAAAGACGTTTACGCAGACGTCAAAAGCCTCGAAGAAGCGATGGAAAAACACGAAGCGCCTTTCTATTTGCGCCGCATCAAAGAAGCGCTAGTCAGCTTTCCTCATCAAGAAACCGGTGAAGTCAAGCAACTTTTCACCAAACGTATCGTGAAGACGGCTCCATTCAAACTCAACGCCGAGGAAAGCGATTTATACGATGATTTGACTCGCTACGTCGAGGACCAATCGATTAAGGCCTCTCAGGATGACTCTTATCGCGGCCGTGCCCTTGGCTTCACCATGGCCATGCTGCAGAGGCGTTTTGCTTCCAGCGTCCGTGCGGTTTGCCGGAGCCTGGAACGTATGAAAGACCGGCGCGAGAAAATCCTGGCCGATCCAGAAGGTTATCGTCAGGAACAGATTTACAAGAAAGTCCCTGAAGATTTTGACGATCT
>JBHHYI010000096.1:0-15523 GCA_046757525.1 bacterium
TGGAAATCGCGGAGAAGTTCAATGAGGGTCCGGTGGTCGTCAATGCCATTGCGTCTCACCACGAAGACGTCCCTACCACTTCACTCATATCGGTTCTGGTTGGTGCTGCCGATTCCATCTCGGGCGCCAGGCCGGGAGCGCGCCGCGACACCTTAGACGGTTACATTCGGCGGATAGAAAATATCGAAAAGGTTGCCGATTCTTTTGATTTGGTAGCCAAGGCCTACGCGATTTCGGCAGGCAGAGAAGTTCGGGTGATGGTTAAGCCGGAAAAAGTAAACGATGCGGAGGCGACCCTCTTAGCCAGGGATATTGCTCAGAAGATTCATACGGACTTGGAATATCCCGGACAAATCAAGGTGACGGTTATTCGGGAAACTCGCGCGGTCAGTTACGCCTAAATAGTACCTGACTGAAAACTCAAAAAATGGAAGTTTGGCAGAGCGCAGCGGAGGAGAAATGGTGTTCGACACGTGCTTGCAGTTTGGTTGCTTAGCCAGATTTCAACCTTGCTTCTGAGGTCCAAATGACCCGTCCGAAGAAGAGGGTTCGGTCACTTCGATAGGGGCGAGGCTCCAGGTTCCGGCACGCAATTGGGGAATTACAATGGATTACAAACAAGGAGTAACATTATGAATAAGAAAAGACTCAAGATTGCTTTTTCCTTTGCTGTCGTCATTGGTGTTTTATCCTGGTTGTTGATCTCAGGGTTTGACGGGAACATGCAATACTACATAAAAATAAAAGAAGTCATGGCAATGGGGGCAAAAGCTGAGACAACAGGACTTCGCGTTAAAGGCAAACTGGTTTCCGGTTCATTGCAGAAGATCGACGAAAAAAAATTGGAGTATAGTTTTGCGATTGCCGACGAAGATCAAGAAATGAAGGTCCACTATCACGGCATTCTGCCCGACACCTTTAAAGACGGTGCTGAAGTCATCGTTGAGGGCAAGTTGTCTCCTCAAGGCTACTTCGCAGCTCAAACGGTATTGGCCAAGTGTCCTTCAAAATATGAAAGTTCCGCAGAGTATGGCGACGTGGACTCTTACCAAAATAATACCGGTGACGCGCCGGAAGGCACGAATTAAGAAAAGGTCTGACTATTATGGTTGCGAATGGACACTATGTTTTGATATTAGCGTTAGGTTGTGCTTTTTATTCGGTGTTTGCTTCGGTGCTGGGGGCACGAAAAGATCGGGATGACTTGATTCGATCCGGGGAAAATGCGTTATTCGGCGTCACCATCTTGCTGTCCCTGGCCATGCTTTTGTTGTTGAAATCCTTCCTTGCTCACGATTTCCACAATGAATACGTGGCCAGTTACTCCAACAGAGCCATGCCTACCTTCTACGTGGCGGCTTCATTGTGGGGCGGCCAGCAAGGTTCCTTGCTCTTCTGGGGTTGGATCCTGTCTTTGTATGCCGCCTTGACGGTTTACATGAATCGCTACAAAAACCGCCAATTGATGCCTTACGTGGTAGCCACCCTGATGGCCGGTGCTTTCTTTTTTATTTTGTTGAACGTATTTATCTCACAACCGTTTTCCATGCTGTGGCAATTGAGCGATGGGCGTGTGGTCGGCAATGTGGTGCAGCCGGCTAATTCGATGGCATTCATAGCAGCCGATGGCCGGGGATTAAATCCCTTGCTGCAACATCCCGCCATGGTTATTCACCCGCCAATTCTCTATTTGGGTTTTGTCGGCTTTAGC
Source organism: bacterium (assembly GCA_046757525.1). GTDB lineage: Bacteria > Zhuqueibacterota > Zhuqueibacteria > Oceanimicrobiales > Oceanimicrobiaceae > JBHHYI01. Next base: position 1,712 of record JBHHYI010000096.1, read on the forward strand.
ATTCCCTTTGCTTTCGCTATCGCAGCCCTAATTTCCGGTAAGTTGGACAATCAATGGCTGAAAACGATACGTCGCTGGACCATCGTTCCATGGTTTTTCCTGGGTATGGGCATGTTGTTGGGCGGCAAATGGGCCTATATGGAACTGGGCTGGGGCGGGTATTGGGCCTGGGATCCGGTGGAAAACGCGGCCCTAATGCCATGGCTCGTCGGCACCGCGTTCATCCATTCGACCATGATTCAAGAGAAAAAGAACATGCTGCGGGTGTGGAACATGGTGCTCATTCTCTTGACTTACACTCTGTGCATCTTTGGAACTTTTATCACTCGCAGCGGCGTCATTTCATCCGTGCATTCCTTTGCGCTTTCTAATATCGGGCCCTTCTTCGCAGGTTATATTGGCCTCATAGTCCTTGTTTCCATAGTATTAGTGGTCAAAAGAGTGCCAGCGTTGAGAACGACCACCCATTTCGATGCCGTAGTGTCGAGAGAATCCGCTTTCCTCATGAACAACTTTGTCTTTTTAATCGCCTGTCTGGCCGTTTTGTGGGGCACGGTTTTTCCCATTGTTTCCGAAGCCGTCCGGGGCGTCAAAGTGACCGTGGCCGAACCTTTCTTCAACTCGGTGATGGTTCCCATCGGTTTGTTCTTGCTGTTTCTTACCGGGGTCGGCCCATTGGTTGCCTGGAGGAAAACGAGTTCAAAATTCTTAAAGAAGATTTTTCTGCTTCCGACGCTCGTCGCTTTAGCAGGTTTGGGCGTCCTGTTCTTGCTGGGAATTCGGCATTTTTACGCGCTGCTATCTTTTGCGTTGGCTATTTTCGTGACAGCAACTATTGTTGCTGAATACCACCGCGGGGCCATAGCGCGAATGAAAAGCCACGGTGAGAACTATGCCTTAGCTTTGTGGCGTTTGTTGCAAAGAAATAAACGCCGATATGGCGGCTACATCGTCCATTTCGGAATGGTCGTGTTGTTCATTGGTTTTACAGGCCGGGCTTTTCACACAGAAAAAGAGCAGCACCTTAAGCCTGGTGAAGCCATGCAAGTTAGGAATTACAAATTGGTCTACACGAACTTTAGCACCATGAGCGACCCCAACAAAATCGTTTGGCAAGCCGAGATGAATGTTTTCAAAGATGGCAAGAGGGTGGACACCATCTATCCTAACAAGCACTTTTACCGGGTGCAGGAACAGCCCACGACAGAGGTTGTGCTGCATCAAACTTTGTTGGAAGACTTATATGTGGTGTTGGCGCAACCCAACGAAGACAAGAGCGCTATCTTCAAAGTCTATATTAACCCTCTGGTAAATTGGGTCTGGATTGCTGGCTTTATTGTGGTGATTGGAACTTTTGTTATCTTGTTGCCGGATCCAAAAGTATCAGGCCAAAAGGTTTCTCAACGCGAGCAAAAACGACGCAGGCCTGTCCAGGATGGAGTCGCTTAGATGCCGCTTCGTTTTCCCGTCCAAAATCAATCGCAATCCGGGTTTCCAACAACGGTAAGTCAGTTTCAAAAGCGGCACTCAAGTACAAACTTTTTTACGGAAATCCGCAGGGTGAATCATGCGCAAATTGAGACTTGCCACCCTCTCATTAGTGGTCGTTGGTGCCGCAACTGTCTCGTACGCCGACGTCAATTTTGAGCAGATTACTTTTCAGCAGGCCATTGAAAAGGCAAAACGGACCGACCAATTTGTTATGATCGATTTTTATACGGATTGGTGTGTGCCTTGTAAGGAGCTGGACAGGCACATATTTAAAGATACCACGATAGGGCGTTTCATAAATCAGAGATTCATTGCTGTCAAGATCAATGCGGAAAAAGAAGATGGACTCGTGCTGATGCAGAAATATCAGCTTATTAAAGCTTATCCTACTGTGTTACTCTTAAATTCAGAAGGGAAGGAAATCGACAGAATAGTCGGGCTTTTTGGAAAAGAGGATTATTTCCAGACACTTCGAGATTATGCTGAGGGGGAAAATACGTTTTCAGCTTTGTTGTCGCAGTTAGAGAATGACGAGGACAATCCAGAGTTGTGGTTCAAAGTTGCTAAGAAATATAAAGATAGGGGGAACTCGCAGAAAGCCGTCGAGTATTTCGAGAAGGCCTCATCCTATGAGCCGTATGTCAATGACGTAATTCTTTGGTGGAGTCTTGGTGGATCCTATTATGGGTTATCAGAATTTGAAAAAGCTGCAAAAGCCATCCGCAAAGCCATCCAACTAGAACCCGACAACCCTTACCTAAAGAAGTTCTTGGACAAGTTAGAAACAGAATTAAATAAATAGCCCAAAAAACCAAAGGTGCTTTAAGTTGCAAAAAGATGGACCCGCACACCTTCCAGTTACATTAGACAGGCTCGAACCCACCTCTTAATCAGAACAACTTTATCAGTTCCATTCATTTTTTGCTTGACAATCACTTCGTAAATCTCTATATTAAATCCGACTGATATGGTCGCATTAAGGAGTTGTCATGCTTAGGATAACCAAGAAAGCTGAATATGGCATTATCGCACTAAAACACATGCTGCACAAGCCCATAGGCTCGGTTACCAGGGCCAGGGAAATTGCTGAAGCGTATAGGATTCCGTCCGAAATCATGGCCAAGATACTGCAAGAACTAACTCGCAAAGGAATTATTGAGTCGTGTCAGGGCGCCAAAGGAGGCTATATTTTAGCGAAACAGGGCAGTGAGATTTCGCTGGCTGAAATCGTCGAAGCGCTTGAAGGGCCGCTTGGCATTGTTGAATGTGTGTCGGACGTCAATTGTAATTGCACGCAGTTTGACACTTGTAACATAAGCGATCCCTTTCAGATCATTCAGAAACAATTCAAGATATTCTTAGCCAAAATCTCTTTGGAAGCGATCAGTAATGAAATGGAGATGCAACGAGTCGCATGGCACTGACGCAACAAATATACCTCGATAACCACGCAACGACACCGTGTGATCCCCGTGTGGTGGAGGCCATGCTGCCTTATTATTGCGAAAAGTTTGGCAATCCGGCCAGTCGTGCGCATGCCTTCGGTTGGGATGCCGAAGAAGCCGTGGAGGAAGCGAGACAAAAAGTTGCCGAGCTCATCGGTGCCCGACCCAAGGAGATCATTTTTACCAGTGGGGCCACCGAATCCAACAATCTGGCCATTAAGGGCGTAGCTGCGGCTAATGGTTTTGAGGGAGAAATCATTACGGTCAGCACTGAGCACGTGTCGATTTTGGATTGCTGTGGCAGGCTACAAAAACAGGGCCTAAAGATAACCCGGTTGCCTGTAGACAAATTTGGCATGATAGATTTGGCTCAACTGGAGGCGGCGATTAACGACGACACCATTTTGATTTCTGTGATGGCTGCAAACAACGAAATTGGCACTTTAGCGAATCTGGAAGAAATAGGAAATATCGCCAGGCGACGGGATGTTTTCTTTCATACGGATGCCGCCCAGGCTTTCGGCAAAATACCCCTGGATGTTGAAAAAATGAACCTTAGCTTGCTTTCTTTTACAGCACACAAGATCTACGGCCCTAAAGGCACGGGCGGTTTGTATGTCAGAAGCCAAAATCCCAGAGTTCGCATTAGGAGTCTGCTGGACGGTGGAGGTCACGAGAGGGGCTTGCGCTCCGGCACGTTAAACGTCCCTGCGATTGTGGGAATGGGCAAGGCCAGCGAAATCTGTGCTATCGAAATGGCGAAGGAAGCCAACTTCTTAAAGGAGCTTACACAGCGTCTGGAAAGCAACTTGAGAGCAGCCCTTGGCCAGGTCGTTGTGAACGGCCATCCGACTCAGAGATTACCAGGCAACCTCAACGTCTGTATTCCTAATGTCGAGAGCCAGTCGTTGTTAGCCGCGTTGGGCAGGGAAGTGGCCTTTTCCAGCGGTTCGGCCTGCGCCGCTTACCAACCAGGACCGTCCCATGTTTTGCAGGCCATAGGATTGAGCGATGATTTGATTCGATCGTCGGTTCGTTTTGGAATCGGCAGATTCAACTCTGCAAACGATGTCGACCTGGCTGCTGAAAGCATTGCTCGTGTTGTGCATCACTACAAAAAGGCTTCTTGAGAAAAGCGTTTAGCCAAAGGAACAGAAAACGTACGATACTACTATTTTGGAGGTTTGCAATGATTACCGTAACCACTAAGGCTGTTGCCGAAATCAAGAAACTCCTGGAACAGGAAGACACTGACGGACTCATAGGTCTGCGCGTGGGCGTCAAAGGCGGTGGTTGTTCGGGGCTTTCATACTATTTGGACTTTGCCAAGGAGGCCAGAGAAGGAGACAAGATCATCGAGACCGACGGAATCAAGGTCTTGCTCGACCCCAAAAGCGCTTTGTACTTGAAGGGAACAGAACTGGACTTTAGCGATGGGTTGAACGGAACCGGCTTCACCTTTAGGAATCCCAACGCACAAAGAACCTGTGGCTGCGGCAGCAGTTTTTCAGTTTAATGTGGGAAGGACCGGTTGCACAAATGGAGCAACAAAGACAAATCAAGTATCGAAACAGCAAGCAACGACACAAGATCTTAGAGATATTGAGATCCACCAGGAGTCATCCCACAGCGACCTGGATTTATGAAAAACTCAGGGCAGATTTTCCTGCGCTGAGTTTGGGTAATGTTTACAGGAATCTCAATATACTCGTTGAGCAAGGGTTAATTCACGAGTTGAAATTCGGCAGTACTTTTGACCGGTATGACGGCAACGTTGAGCCACACTACCATTTCATTTGCGAGGTCTGTGGTTTGATTACAGACCTCGACCTCGAGCACCAGAAGGGCTTAGACCAAAGGGTTGAAGAAATGGCCAATTTTCGCGTTGATCACCACCGGCTGGAGTTCTACGGACATTGCGAAAGCTGTCGCGCGGCCAGACTTAGCTAATAAGCTATTATATTATAAATACCTAAGGGAGTGTTTAGATGAGCACTGAACAGGAAACCATTGAACAATACACGAACACCGAATACAAATGGGGCTTCACAAGCGACATCGACACTGATATTGCCCCGAAGGGTCTCAACGAAGATATCGTTCGCCTGATTTCAGCCAAAAAAAACGAACCGGAGTGGATGCTGGAATGGCGCTTGCGGGCTTACCGGCACTGGCTGACCATGAAGGAACCCACATGGCCCAACGTCCACTATCCACCCATCGATTACCAGGATGCTTACTATTACGCGGCTCCGAAGCAAAAAAAGCAGTTGGAGAGCTTGGACGAGGTGGACCCCAAGATTCGCGAAACATTTGAAAAACTGGGGATTCCTCTGGAAGAACAAAAGCGTTTGTCCGGGGTTGCAGTGGACGCCGTGATGGACAGCGCTTCGGTGGCTACCACCTTCAAGAAGGAGCTGGCGGAACGGGGCATCATCTTTTGCTCTTTTTCAGAGGCCGTGCAGAACCATCCCGAATTGGTGCGCAAATATATGGGCTCGGTCGTGCCGTACACCGACAACTTTTACGCCACGCTCAATTCGGCGGTATTTAGCGACGGCTCCTTTTGCTACATTCCCAAAGGTGTGCGCTGTCCCATGGAGTTGTCCACTTATTTCCGCATCAACGCCTCGAACACGGGACAATTTGAAAGAACCCTCATCATCGCTGAAGAAGGCGCCTACGTGAGCTATTTGGAGGGCTGCACCGCACCCATGCGCGACGAGAATCAATTGCACGCGGCGGTGGTTGAACTCATAGCGCACAAGGACGCTGAAATCAAATACTCCACAGTACAGAACTGGTACCCGGGTGACGAAAACGGCAAGGGCGGCATTTACAACTTTGTGACCAAGCGCGGCATTTGTCTGGGCCGTAATGCCAAGATCTCCTGGACGCAAGTGGAAACGGGATCCGCGATTACCTGGAAATATCCCAGCGTCATTTTGAAGGGGGACCATTCCGTTGGCGAGTTTTATTCGGTAGCGTTGACCAACAACTATCAGCAGGCCGACACCGGCACCAAAATGATTCATCTGGGCAAGAACACCAGCAGCACCATCGTGTCCAAAGGCATCTCTGCCGGTCACAGCAACAACTCCTACCGCGGCCTGGTTCGAGTAGCGAGGAAAGCTGAGAACGCGCGCAACTTCTCCCAATGCGACTCTCTTCTCATCGGCGACAAGTGTGGGGCCCACACCTTTCCGTACTTAGAAGTGAACAACAACTCTGCCAGAATTGAGCACGAGGCCACCACCACCAAGATAGGGGAGGACCAGGTATTCTATTGCAACCAGCGCGGTATTGACACTGAAAACGCTATCGGACTCATCGTCAATGGGTACTGTAAAGAGGTGTTCCGCGAGCTGCCCATGGAATTTGCCGTTGAAGCCCAGAAGCTATTGGCCATTAGTTTAGAAGGCAGTGTGGGGTGACCGATCGGATTCATCTGGTCGAAAAACAACCAACAAGGTTCAAAAACAAGGAGACAGAATACGAATATGTTAACCGTTAAAGGATTGAAAATCGCAGTTGAAGGTAATGAGATTCTCAAAGGTGTTGACCTGGAAGTCAATGCTGGCGAGGTGCACGCCATCATGGGGCCCAACGGGTCAGGCAAAAGTACGTTGGCCAATGTCTTAGCCGGCCGCCAGGAATACGAAGTGCTGGCAGGCGAAGTGCTGTATCAGGGAAAGGATTTGTTGGAAATGTCTCCGGAAGATCGTGCGCGCGAAGGGCTTTTCCTGGCGTTTCAGTATCCCGTGGAAATCCCGGGCGTGAGCATGTCCAACTTCCTCAAAACCGCGTTGAATGAAGTGCGTGCGTACCGGGGACAGGAGAAGCTGGATGCCATGGAATTCTTTGCCCTGGTTCGGGAGAAGTTGAAATTGGTGCAGATGGACGAAAAGTTCTTGAGCCGCTCGATAAACGAAGGCTTCTCCGGGGGTGAGAAGAAACGCAATGAGATTTTTCAGATGGCTGTGTTAGAGCCTAAGTTAGCCATCTTAGATGAGACCGACTCTGGTCTCGACATTGACGCCTTGAAAGTCGTGGCAAACGGCGTTAACTCTTTGAGCAACCAAGATAATGCTGTCGTGCTGGTAACCCATTATCAGCGACTGCTGAACTATATCGTGCCGGACTTTGTGCACGTTCTTATCGATGGCAGAATAGTCAAATCTGGCGGCAAGGAGTTGGCTTTGCAACTCGAGGACGAGGGATACGATTGGCTTAAGGAGCCTGAGGCCGCCGCAGTGGCTTGACCGGCAGAAAATTCAGAGAACTTCTAAAATATAAGGGAAAATCGAGGTGCAAGAATAATATGAGCAATTTGGACACCAGTCATGCTGAGGCCAGGCAGTGGTACCTTTCTAATTTCGAATGGTTCGAGAATAGCTTGAACGGCAGTGGTGACACACCGTTTCATGAAATGCGCAAAACAGCCATTGCAAGGTTCGCTGAGTTGGGATTCCCCACGCCGCGAAATGAAGAATGGAAATATACCAACGTGGCTCCGATTCTGCAACATAAATTCAAGCTTGCGGCTGGAACGGGTAACGTGAACAAAAAAGGCCTCGCGCCCTTCCTTTTTAAGGGAGTGAAAGAGAATCTCCTGGTGTTTGTGAACGGATATTTTTTGCGAGAACTCTCGGTTTTACAATCAACTTCCAGTGGCCTGGTCATCGATAATCTGAAGGACACGTTGCAAAATCGTTCAGAAGCCACTCGATACTTGGGTCGCATTGCCAAGTTTGAAAATGACTCGTTCACCGCTTTGAACACGGCCTTTGCTTCTGAAGGCGTTTTGGTGGTTGTTCCTGATGGCCAAGTAGTGGCAGACCCTATCCACATCATCAACCTTGCTCACCCGGAGGGAGCGTCATTTGTCTCGTATCCTCGCAATCTTTTCGTTGTAGGCCAGAGTAGCCAGGTGCAAATAATCGAGAGCTTTCACCATTTGTCAAACAACGCCTATTTCAATAATGTTGTCTCTGAGATTGTGCTTCATGATAATGCCATTGTTGATCACCTGAAGATTCAAGACGAAAGCGAAGCTGCCTACCATGTTGCCAACACTCAGGTATCCCAACAGCGCGACAGCGTGTACACCTCTGTGAATGTCGATCTGGGCGGTGCACTGGTTCGGAACAACCTCAACGTCCTGTTGGATGGCGAGAATAGCGAAACCCATTTGTTCGGTTTTTACCTGGCTGGCGGCACCCAGCACATCGACAATCACACCTTCATGGACCACGCCAGACCCCATTGCCACAGCAACGAGCTGTTCAAAGGCATTCTGGATGGTAAAGCCAGGGCTGTGTTTAACGGCAAGATTCTCGTGCGTCCGGATGCCCAGAAAACCAACGCTTTGCAGTCCAACAAAACCCTGCTGCTCACCGACGATGCGTCCATTAACACGAAGCCGCAGTTAGAGATTTTTGCCGACGACGTCAAATGCACCCACGGTGCCACCATCGGCCAATTAGATGAAGAAGCGCTGTTTTATCTACGTGCCAGAGGCATCGGCGAGGAGCTGGCGGCGGCCATGCTGCGCTACGCTTTCGTTGGCGACGTGTTTGAACACATTAAAATTGAATCGGTCCGCAAAGCGCTCGAAAAGAAAATAATCGACCGACTACAAGTGGCCGGAGAGCTGAGATGGAGGCATTAGCTGAGAAGCAGGCGCCACAAACGGCTAAACGCCGCACCGCTGAGGCCGTTGACGTGGAACGTATCAGAAACGAGTTTCCCATTCTGCAGCAAGTGGTGCATGGGCATCCCCTGGTTTATCTGGACAATGCCGCAACGGCGCAAAAGCCACGAGTTGTTATTGAAGCCATCAACGACTACTACCATGAGCTGAATGCCAACATTCACCGGGGTGTCCATTATCTCAGTGAAAGGGCCACTTTAGCGTACGAAGACGCTCGGACAAAAGTCAAGGGCCTCATCAACGCTGAATCCGAGAAGGAAATCATCTTCGTGCGCGGCACTACCGAAGGCATAAATCTCGTTGCCACAGCTTTTGGACGTAAGAATCTCCGCGAAGGCGATGAAATCGTGATCTCGACCATGGAGCATCATTCCAACATCGTGCCCTGGCAGATTCTGTGCGAACAAACCGGCGCAAAGCTCAAGATAATTCCCATTAACGATCGTGGCGAAATCATCTACGAAGCGTTTGAGAGTCTTCTCAATGCCAGAACCAGGTTGGTTGCCCTCGTGCACGTTTCCAATTCTCTGGGTACGATCAATCCGGTAAGAAAGGTCATCGAATTGGCGCACCAACAAAATGTTCCCGTGTTGCTAGACGGTGCCCAGGCGGTGCCGCACAAAAGGGTCGATGTGCAAGAATTGGATTGTGACTTTTACGCCTTTTCCGGACACAAACTGTTCGGGCCAACCGGCATTGGTGTGCTTTACGGCAAAGAAGCGCTGTTGGAAAGCATGCCCCCTTACCAGGGCGGCGGCGATATGATTAAGTCAGTTACCTTCGAAAAGACCATTTATAATGAGCTTCCTAACAAATTTGAAGCAGGAACGCCAAACATTGCCGGTGCCATCGGTCTCGGTCGGGCGATCGAGTTTGTAATGGGGGTCGGTTTCGCCAATATTGCGGCGTATGAACAGGCCCTGCTGAAATATGCCACTGCAGAACTGTCGGAATTGGAACCGGTAAGAATCATCGGTACTGCAAGGGAAAAAGCGGCGGTTGTGTCTTTCATAATCGAGGGAATCCATCCCCACGACGTGGGCACCATTTTGGACCAGCACGGAATTGCCGTGCGAACCGGCCACCATTGCACCCAACCCATCATGCAGAGATTCAATGTGCCGGCCACTACCAGAGCTTCTTTTGCCTTTTACAATACTCAAGCAGAAATCGACCAGCTTGTTGCTGGGATTAAGAATGCCATTGAGCTTTTCAATTGAACGATGAACGACCTCAGAGAACTGTACCAGGAAGTCATTTTAGACCACAATAAGAATCCAAAAAATTTCAGAAAACTACCACATGCTACCCATTCCTCGGAAGGCTACAATCCGCTTTGTGGCGACCGCCTTCAACTCTATTTGGAGATTGAAGATGGGGTCATAAAGGACATTGGTTTTGAAGGCTCCGGCTGTGCCATCTCCAAGGCTTCTGCCTCCATGATGACCACGATCCTGAAGGGCAAGACGGTGGCGCAGGCCAGGGAGTTTTTCAAGAAGTTTCAAGCCCTGATTACTGGCCAAGGTGAAATCCATTTTGATGCGTCAGCAGTCGGCAAATTGGCTGTGTTCGCGGGCGTGCGGGAGTTTCCGGTTCGGGTTAAATGTGCTTCCCTTTCCTGGCACACCATGCTTGCGGCGCTTGACAAGGACAAATCGGTGACCTCAACGGAATAAAGAAGACCATGGAAAATACCCCCGAAAGCAAAAGCATCGAGGACAAAATCGTAGAGGTCTTGAAGACGTGCTACGATCCGGAAATTCCGGTGAATATTTACGAATTGGGACTGATCTACGACATTAAAGTTGATGAACACAATAATGCCCTGGTCAAAATGACGTTGACCTCTCCTGCCTGTCCGGTAGCCGGCACCTTACCTGGTGAGGTGGAAGACAAAATCCGCGCCCTGCCCGAAACAAAAGACGTCGTCGTTGAGGTCGTTTGGGAGCCTCCCTGGAATCCGGATATGATGAGCGAGGTGGCACGCTTCGAGTTAGGTATGATGTAGAACACTTTTCCCCGGATTTGAAGATTAGAAAGGCTCTTAGCGCGTAAGAACTCCAGGAGCCTTTTTGTTTTTACACGGAGCGCCGCAGGCGAATCCAATAGAATTTCCTTGAGTTTTCTGCAACAATTATTTACATTCGTCGCGTACCATTCAATTCATTCATAACAGGAGGGAGTTAAGCTGACCTTCTTCAAGAAGGTTAGCTTTTGTTCTATGCCAGAGGAATCTGATATTTGATCGAACGACCAGATTGAGTGAAAACCTAACCGAGATGCACCGGAGGCGATTAATCAGATTTCTCATCAGGCATTCGCCTGATTCGAAATGACAGGCAACTAATTCTCAGAAGAATCAGAATAAAAGGAGTAAGACATGGCTGAAACTTTAGTGGACTATCGGGTGGAAAATGGAATTGCCATAATGGAATTGAACAATCCGCCTGCGAACAGCTACAACCACGAGATGATGGCCCAATTGGACGCCTGCATCTTGAAGGCTCGATTCGATGAATCCGTTCACGTGCTTCTTTTGACGGGAAAAGGGGAGAAGTTCTTTAGCGGCGGGGCCGACATCAAAATGCTGCAAGAAAACTCTACCGCTTATCTGTACAACTTCGGATTACACGGGAATGAGACTTTGTTACGATTAGAAAACACCCCCAAGCTGGTCATCGCAGCCATAAATGGGCACGCCATGGGCGGCGGCTGCGAAATCAGTCTGGCTTGCGATCTTCGAATTGCCAAGAAAGGCAAGGGCAAGATAGGCTTGCCCGAAGTCAATTTGGGGGTCCTACCTGGCATGGGCGGCACTCAGAGACTGGCACGCGTCATCGGCAGCACCAAAGCCATGGAGTTGATGGCCATGGGGCGTGCCATTTCAGTTGAAGAGGCATTGGAGTACGGGCTTGTCAACCAGATTTTTGAAGAAGAGGGGTATTGGGACCAGGTGCTGGAATACACCAGTCAATTCGTCCCGCCTAAGAAGGCCAGCCTTTCGGTTGGATTGATCAAACGTGCCCTTAAGTCAGGTACTGAAATGTCATTGCCCGATGGTCTGGCCCTGGAGCGCGAGGTGCTGCAACGGGCGTTTGAAAGCGAAGACTCTCAGGAAGGCCTAAAGGCTTTTCTGGAAAAACGAGCCGCGAATTTTAAGGGGAAATAAACCCAATTCATTCATCTTTAATCGAGACAATTATAGGAGAACTTTAATGGCAAAGATGTTTATTAACGGGGAGTGGGTGGCAGCGAAAAGTGGCTCCATTTACGAGGTCAAGAATCCTGCTAACGGTGAGGTAATCGATTCCGTACCTCGCGGAGATGCCGAGGACGCGCAAGCAGCCATAGCAGCAGCGTCTGCTTCATTCAAGGAATGGGCGGCCACTGCGCCTGACCAGCGCGCTGAATGGATGCACAAGGGCATTACAATGGTTAAGGAGCAGATCAAAGATTTGGCGGCCCTGCTCACCAAAGAACAGGGGAAGCCCCTGATGGAATCCATGGGCGAGATTACCCATTTCTTGCACGGCATGGAATTTTATATCGGTCTGGCCAGCAAAATCCGCGGCGTCCAGGTGCCGTTGCCACCGGCGATGAACCCCAACTGCTACGGCGTCATCATGAAACAGCCGGTGGGGGTTTGCGTCGGCATCATTCCGTGGAATTTTCCGATTACTTTAATGGGAACCAAAATCGGTCCTGCCTTAATTGCCGGCAATCCTATCGTCATCAAGCCAGCCTCAACCACGCCGTTGACCACGCTCAAAATCGTTGGCATTTTGAATGAAGCCGGGTTGCCAGCGGGCGTTCTTAACTGCGTGACTGGTTCTGGTAGTACGGTCGGCAACGCGCTGATCAGTCATCCCCGGGTGCGGCGGGTTGCTTTGACGGGAAGCTCCGAGACCGGCAAGCATGTCATGCAAGTGGCCGGGCCTGAATTCAAACGCGTTACCCTGGAGTTGGGCGGTTCGGACCCCATGGTCGTTTGCCCGGATGCGGATGTGGCCAAGGCCGTGAACGGGGCCATGATCGGGCGTTATTGGAATGCCGGTCAGGCGTGTTTGGCCGTTAAACGACTGTATCTGTTCGAGGAAATATACGACGAATTTCTGGAAAAACTAATTGGCAAGGTGCAGCGTTACGAGCTGGGCGATGGCCTGGTCAAAGCTGAGAAGCCTCGCATTCGCATGGGACCGTTGCACAGTGCGTTTCAACGCGAGGAAGTCGAGACCCAACTGCAGGACGCCACCTCCAAAGGGGCCGAGGTCCTGATCGGGGGCCAACGACCTGAAGATGAAACTCTCAACAATGGCTTTTATTTTGAGCCAGCCGTGGTCACCAACGTTCCCGAAGATAGCAAACTGGTCACCGAGGAAGTCTTTGGCCCGGTTCTGCCGGTGTTCAAAGTTTCGAATCTGGACGAAGCCATAGCCAAGGCCAACAACAGCAAATGGGGCCTGGGCGCTTCCATTTGGACCAACAACCTGAAAGTTGCCAATCGCGCGGCCCGGGAAATCCAATCGGGTATGTTGTGGATAAATCAACTGCATTTTGGTTACGACGAGATGCCGTTCGGTGGCGTCAAAGCCTCTGGCATCGGCCACGAACACGGTCCGGAAGCTCTGGAATATTATTTGGAACCCAAGAGTGTTGTGTTTGGGGGTTTAGAATAAGGTAGCGGACGTGTGTTTCGCGGTTCTGCCTGTCTTTGACGAAACGCTCGGTTGTACGTAACGCAATCGTCGCGATTGCGAGGGCATCTCTCTAAGGGAATGCTCCTCCGGAGTAGAATGACAGTTGTTTTTCTTTGAGCACAAAGGTAGTCGTCCTGAGTAGTCCCGACCGCTTTTTGGTCGGGACGTATCGAAGGGCGACGCCCGTCACCCCTCGATACGGTCACTTGAGAAGCAGCGACCTACTCGGGATGACTCACAACTTGCTCTTTTGCGAAACGCTTTGTAGAACGTAACGCAATCGTCTCGATTGCACAGGCGTTTCCGACATTTAAAGCAATCCGGCAGTTGCCGGATTGCAAGAGCTCTTAAGGAACAGGAATGGATCCAGTCACAAAGGACATCATCGACGCGGTAGCCAAGATTGCGGGGGTTGCAAGCGTCATCGTCGCGATCTTTGTTGCCGCCCACCAGGTCAGGAAGTACC
>JBHHYI010000097.1:0-15445 GCA_046757525.1 bacterium
GCCTTGCGCAGACTATCTCTGGAACCCAGGCCTGCCTTGATTTCCCCAATGTTTAGAGGCATCACCCCGGGTGCGGAAGTGAGCGAATCGTGTCTAACTGCTTCATCAGCAATGGCGATGGCGTTCTCGGCGGCTGGTTTTTGAAATCGAGAGTTCCAATAGCGGTTGCTGATTTTTATGTACTCATCGAAGGCCTCATCGTGCATGCCCAGCTTTTCATCCAAAGTCAGTGCCATATTCCAATGAATGAGCGGCGTATTTTCGTTTTCCGGAAACGTGGCCAAATAGTCCCGACTGTCGTTGATCGCCTGAAAATAAAGATTGGTGTCGTTGCTATCCTTACCTCTGAGCAGCAACAAGTTTATATTGTCCCTCAGCGCCTTCTCAGCCAGAACCAGAGCGTCATTCCTGGATTCTTCATCCTGATTTTTTTCCCACCACTCGCTTCCCGTCTTGTATTTCTTGTACAATTCCTCCCGACGAACGTAGGCCATGCGCTCATCTTCGATGTTGCGATAGGCTTCGGCAAGCTTGGCGTTGATCTTAGGCGCCTCTGGTGAATTTGGGTACATGCTGAGCAAAAGCTGATAAGCATTGATGGCTTTATCGTACTCTTCCTTGACATCCATGTAGACATCCCCAATCTTCTTCAGCACCTGTAAGCCGTAATCTCTACCACCAATCTTCGAGAAGTAGTCAGCGGCACGAGTAGGGCCGCCGTAGTCTAAGAAGCTAATGCCTATGTATTCCAAGGCTTCATCGCGGACGGCGGGAAAGTGGTATTTGTTTTGGGGGTCGGTCAGCTTCGCCCGGTCGAGATCGTCGGCCAAAATCGTAAAATAAGAAATGGCTGAAGGAAAATCGCTCAACCTGTAATAGGCCCAACCTAAGCGATACAAAGCAGCATCATACCTGGAGCTATCCTTGTAGTTAAGAATCTTTTTGTACAACCCGATGGCCTTTTCAATTTGATTGACTGGCGGGTTGAAATAATATTCAGCCATACGCATGAGAGCATCCGACACATAATGACTCTCCGGATAGGCATCAATCATGGTTTGATATGCTTCAAAAGCGGCAGCTTGTTTACCCAAATCTTCCAGGAGAAACCCTTTGCTGTATATGGCATCGTCTACCAAAGTGCTTTCCGGGAATTCGTCAATAATCCGTTGATAAAGAGACAATGCTCTGGAGTAATCTTTGACCGGTTCTTCTGGTGCCTGGGCAATCTCTTTATTTTCATAGCGACTCAACTGCTGCGTGTAGGTGTCGTTTGCCACCTCATAATCATGGATAGCCTGTTCGTAATAAAGCTCCGCCAGACGGATAATTATCTTATCCAAAATAGGACTTTTGGCGTGAAGCTTGACAAACGACCCCATGTCGCGGATACCCCTTTGCCGCAGCGCATCCTTTTCTTGCAACAGACTGTCCGTTTGCTTCTTAAAATACTCCTGAATCTTCAGCAATTCATCTACGGAATACGTCTGAATCAAAGAATCTGCGGACAACCCCGAGTCTGCGATTTTGACTTCGTTGATTCCCTGGGAAAGACCCTGGCCGGAGACAAAAAATGCGGCTGTAACCAGTGCGATTGTTGTGGAAACTAATCTTAATTTCATGCTGTTACCATGTCGGAGGTGGCTATCCAAGATTATTTAATACAAACTCGAATCTGGTTGGTCTGCGCCTTTCACTTCTCCTTCCTGGGTGTCAAAATATAAATCCTTAAAATACTTTTCCCTCTCCCGCTTTTCTATTTCGATCTGTTCTTTCTTGAGTTCTTTCTCGATCTTCTCAACCTCCGCATCGAAATCGGAAAGCTTCCTGGCCAAAGCCTCCTTCCTGTGTTGCAACAATTGATTGACCGATTCGATGTTTTGAGCCATTGCAGAAATCTCTTTATCCCGCTCTTCAATGCTCTGAAAAGTGATGTCGCTCATGCCAAAGCCTGAAAAATCCGCCCATTGGTCGAACTTGGTATTGACGTCCTCAACCTTGTTGGCCAGCAACCAGGCGCGAAATTGGGAAGAATGGTTTCTCAAATCGCTCAGATCTTTCTCCAGGATCTCCAAATCCAACTTCGCATCCAGGTTGTGTTGGGTCAATCTCTTGTTTTTTCGTAAATTTTGAATTTGAGCCAAAGTAGAGGTGATTCTTTGCCGTTCCTTCTCCAATTCCGGCATCATCTCGCTTAAGATGTCTTTTCGGTAATTGGTCATGCTTTCTTTAGTAGCCAGGGGGTAATCTAAAAAATAATTAATATTTCTAATGGAAAGGTCTGATTGATAAGTGTCCAGGGTTTTTATTAAGCGTTCGCGCTGATAGTTGGCATCATTGGCGACTTTACTGTTTCCGTTGGCCTCAGCCTGCGCAATGATCTTATTCAATTCATCGATCTGCTTAAAGATCACTTTTCGCTCATCTCTCAAATCCTCCAACATCAAACTGCCGGTGCCGCCTCTATACCTGAACTGCAACAACATCTTCTGAATTTGCTCTCTGATTTTGGAAGTGACGGAATAAAGGGATTCATCGCGCCGATCAAGGACTTTGTCTTCGATCTGGTCAATCTTGGCAAGTTGATCCAGGATTTTTTTTCTTTCATCGTTATACTGTTTAGACAGTTCGAAGACGCTGCGGGCATTGGCAACATACCGGAGGTTTTTCAAGGCCGCATCGTTTTCTTTGAGAAGGCGCTTACAATGCGCCGACAACACCAGGGCCTCGTAAGTAGAATTGGAAGCTAAGTAATTATGGAACAATTTGTTCACATCCTGGACGGTATCGCCGTAACGTCCCTCTTTTAGATTGGTCCACGCAGCCCCTAACAAGCTTTTATCGTAATGACTAAATCCCGGGGAAACGCTGCCAAAGTAGTTTCGAGCCTTTTCATATTCGCCCTGTTCATAAGAGAGGTAGCCTAACTTCAACAGAGCGTTGTTGCGAACAAAAGTCGTCTGCGCGTCGGTCCAGGGATAATTATCAAGATTGGTCAACGCCTCAAAGATTCTCTTGGCTTCGGTGTAATTGTTTTCATTGGCGTAAACAATCCCCAACAAGTATTGAGCCATGAGATAGAGTTTGGAATCCCTGGAAACGTGCGACAGACTCAATTTTGAGGACTCAAAGTTTGCGTTTTTGAAATAGACATAACCCGCCAAGTAATTACACTGATCGCTGCACGTTTGCGTTATGTTGGCAGAATTTGCCTGCACCATGGCAAAATATCGGTAAAAGTCGGTGGTGTTGCCCATCTCTTCATTAATCAGCAGCAAGCGGGCTAAGGCATCGCTAAGATAAGGAGAATTCGGGTATTCAGTTACGATTTGGTCGTAGTCTGTGAGCGCCTTCTCGTATAGTTGACGCGCAAAGTAAGTTTCACCGCGATAGAAAAGAACCGACTCCATGTTTGCAAAATAGTCTCTGTAATCTTTCAGAATTTCATTAAACTGCATTTCCGCCAGGGAATAGTTCGCATCGATGTAACTGGAAAATGCGTCCTTCAAATCTCTCTCCAGCATTCTGGCCCGCTCCGCATTTGAGGAATGATTCAGCAGATTGGCCTTCATGATTTCGTACTGCGTAAATCGCACTTTGTAGTCGGCAATTTGTCCGGCTTTCCAGGTGTCAAATATTTCAGTAACGGTGGACCTGTCCGGGGCTACATTCGAGTCATAGCCTAACAAGGCGAGAACACGATCATCTAATTGGGACAGCAAGGACCTTTTTAGCTTTTCGATTTCCAGGCTAACCTCCGAGTTGTCGTTCAGGGCTTGGGCCTGCAAAGCGTCTAACTGTTTCAGAACGTTCACCACCAACTTGTTCTCAGTAATATACTGGTCGGTGAGCGTATCCTCCGAAGCAGTTATTTGGTTTTCGCTGAGCAAGTAGCTGATCTGGTTCCTCTGCATCTGGACTTCTTGCAGCAGATGCTCGTCACCCTGCTCTTTGGCGTAGCGTTCCAGTCGATCCAGCCGCTTGTTGAGCAACAGTACGGAGTCAATTTCCTTGAAATAGTCTTTGAACATCTGGGAAACTACTGCCTGGGAATGGGTGCCCTTTTTGAAGATTTCCCGATTTTCCAGCACACCCATCAGTTGATAGCGAAGGTCTGCCAGCTTATCCCAGGAATCCAAATCGTTAACCTGGACCACCACCTTCTCCAGTTGCTGAATTTCGTCGTACAGTTGCAGGACTTTTTTTAGTTCCCTGGAATACTCAGCCACCAACTTTTCCGACTTACCAAAGATTTTCGTGTACCCGATTTCATCTTTGAGAAAAGCTCTTTTGCCCCTGGCCTTGATCTCGCGCGTTATGTTGTTGATCTGCTGCAAGAGCAGCTTTTCATTATTAGTCATTTCAACCAAGAAATTCTTGCTCTTCTGGTTTAAATAGAAACCGAGCTTGTCCTCGAAGCTAATCTGAGTTTGCGCCCCTGATTTCTGCACGGATTGCGCACAAAGTCGGCGATTACTGCCAGCGAACAGCAGAAAAAATATTACAAATGACTTGCAACCAATTCGAAGAAGTTTTTCTTGTGAAGAGATAATCATGTCACTGTACCAGATTTAGTCTTCTCTCTTAATGAGGAGTATCATTCTTTTAATTGAAGGCTAGGGATGTCGCAAAAAATCACTCGACCGAAAGCTCTTTATTAATTCGACAACGTTCAGGAATTCTTTAGACTTGGGGACAAGAATCTGAACGAGAATCGTTAGATGATAATTATATGAAATATAAAAGATTAATACTCCTATCGGGCTGCACCAAAATCACCCATAGTGATAGAGTAATACTCGGACCTTCGAGAACTTATTCTTTTGAGGCTATTCGGATCCTATTAATGGCCCTCAACATCGCAAGTTTAGCACGTTGTACATCCCAAGACATGCGTCCTTCCTCTAAACGTTTTTTTGCCCTATCCCTGGCTTCCTGGGCACGCTTGATGTCAATCAAAGAGGCAGCTTCAGCAACTTCGGCCAAAACGGATATACTGTGGGGGAGAACTTCAACAAAGCCGCCGGTAGTAGAAAAGTAACTGGTCCTGTTGTCTGCTTCTACTTTTATTTCACCAACTTTTAGTGCTGCCAAAAATGGTGTATGTCCAGGGTAAACACCAAAGTATCCATCCAACCCCGGCAAACGAACGGCTTTGACATCAGCGGAATATATTTTTTTGAACGGTGTTAGAATCTCAAATTTTAGAAATTCGGGTAGCATGAAGTTTTAGATGATTTTTCGAAAACGTTACTCTTGTGCCATGGTTTCAGCTTTTTGTTCAGCTTCTTCGATGGTGCCAACCATATAAAACGCTTGTTCGGGCAGATGATCATATTTGCCGTCGACAATTCCCTTGAACCCACGGACGGTATCTTCCAGCCGAACATATTTACCTGCTGTTCCGGTAAATTCTTGAGCCACGAAGAAAGGTTGTGACAGAAAGCGCTGAATCCTTCTGGCACGATTCACAACAATCTTGTCCTCGTCAGACAGCTCCTCCATGCCCAGAATGGCAATGATATCCTGCAAGTCTTTGTATTTTTGCAAGATCTGTTGCACCGAACGGGCGACCTGATAGTGCTCTTCACCGACGATATGCGGGTCCAGGATTCTCGAGGTAGAGTCCAACGGATCGACAGCAGGGTAAATACCCAGTTCAGCTATCTGTCTAGACAGTACCGTCGTTGCGTCCAAATGAGCAAAAGTGGTTGCCGGAGCTGGATCTGTCAAATCGTCGGCCGGCACGTAAACCGCCTGCACCGAGGTAATAGAGCCCTTGTTGGTCGAAGTAATTCGCTCTTGCAGAATCCCCATTTCCGTAGCCAGGGTCGGCTGGTAGCCAACCGCCGAGGGCATACGTCCCAAAAGAGCAGACACTTCTGAACCAGCCTGGGTAAAGCGGAAAATGTTGTCAATAAACAGCAGCACGTCCTTGCCTTCCTCATCCCGAAAATATTCAGCAGTCGTCAAGGCGGTGAGGCCCACGCGTTGACGCGCACCGGGCAGTTCGTTCATCTGGCCAAACACCAGGCAGGTTTTTTCTAAAACCCCGGAGGCTTTCATTTCCAGCCAAAGGTCATTGCCTTCCCGGGTGCGCTCACCCACGCCGCCAAACACGGAGTAACCGCCATGTTCGGTGGCAATATTTCTGATGAGCTCCATAATCAAGACGGTCTTTCCGACGCCCGCACCACCAAACAAACCGGTCTTGCCACCCCGCGAATACGGCTCCAGCAAGTCAACCACCTTGATGCCCGTTTCCAGGATTTCCGTGCTGGTATCCAGGTCTTGAAATTGAGGCGGCTCCCGGTGGATGGAGTACCTGGTCTTGGTCTTCACGGGTCCCAGTGCGTCGATGGGATCGCCGGTTATGTTCATCAGCCTTCCTAAGGTTTCCGGGCCCACGGGCACCGAAATCGGCTCACCGGTATTCTTCACTGGCATACCCCTGACCAGACCGTCCGTGGAATCCATGGCCACGCAGCGGGCGATTTGTTCACCCAGATGCTGCTGCACTTCCAGAACCAACCGGCCTCCTGATTCTCGATCGATTTCCAGTGCGGTCAGAAGCTCCGGCAAGTCTCCATCCGCGAATTGAACATCTACAACGGCACCTATGATCTGTGCGATTTTCCCTTCTTTCATTACCTCCTGATCCCTATTTTATGGTTTTTGTTTCTTTCATATTGAGTTAACCTTGCAACGCTTCTGCCCCGCCAACAATTTCTGCAATCTCTTTAGTAATGCTTGCCTGCCGCACCTTGTTGTAGAACAGAGTCAAATCGTGGATCATTTCCTGGGCGTTTTCCGTGGCGGTTTCCATGGCAACCATGCGGGCACCCTGTTCAGCGGCATACGATTCCAGCAAAATGCGCCAGAGCTGAATGTTTAGATTTTTGGGACAAATTTCATCCAAAATCCGGCCAACCGATGGCTCGTACAAGTAATCCGCAAGAAATTTGTCAGACTCCGGCAATTCAGGCTGGATGGGGAGCAATTGTTCTACCACGACTCTTTGGGTGCCAGCGGACTTAAATTCATTATAAACCGCGAACACGCGGTCGGTCTTTTGCGCCTGATACGATTTGCCGATTAGATCAGCAATTTGCGTTGCGTGCATAAATTTCAATTCGTCGAGAAAGTTGGTGAATTTTTCAACGACCGTATAATCCCGTCGCGAAAAATGTTCAAACCCTTTTCTACCAACGGCGATGACCTGGACACCGACCTCCGACTTTTGCGTCGCAATTTCAGCCCTGGCCCGGCGAATGACGTTGGAATTGAAACTGCCACACAGGCCCCGATCCGCTGTGACCACCAAATAGCTCACATTTTGGGCTTCCCGTTCTGTCAACAACGGATGAAAGTCCCGCTCCTCTTTGGCGGCCACGTGCGCCAAAAGCTGCCCCAATCGATAGGCATAAGGCCGGGCATTGATGAGCCTGTCTTGAGCCTTGCGTAGCTTGGCTGCCGCAACCATTTTCATGGCTTTGGTAATCTGCTGAGTACTGTGGACGCTGGCAATGCGTCTTTTGATGTCCCGTAAGGCTGCCACTTATTTTTCCACGTTGAAAATTTTCATGAACTCTTCGCAAACCGCCGTCATTTTTTGACGCAGTTCGTCATCTAATTCTTGTTTGTCGGCGATGGCCTTGAGCAGTTCCGAATAGTTGGAATCAAGGAACTGACTGTATTCCCGCTCGAAGCGGGTAATTTGCTCGATGGGAATGCTGTCCAGGAAACCGTTGACCCCGACAAAGATTATGGCGATCTGCTTTTCTACTGGCAGCGGCTGGTATTGCGGCTGCTTGAGGATTTCTACCATGCGCTGGCCCCGCGTGATTTGGGCCAGGGTGGCCTTGTCTAAATCAGAGCCAAACTTGGCAAAGGCTTCCAGCTCACGATATTGGGCCAGATCCAGTCTCAGCCGGCCGGCAACTTGCTTCATGGCCTTGATTTGAGCATTGCCGCCAACCCTGGAAACGGAGAGCCCCACATTGATGGCTGGACGTACGCCCGCATAAAACAAATCGGGCTCCAGGTATATTTGTCCGTCGGTAATTGAAATAACATTGGTTGGGATATAGGCGGAAACATCTCCTGCCTGGGTTTCAATAATCGGAAGAGCCGTTAAGGAGCCACCGCCAAGGTCGTCGTTGAGTTTGGCGGCACGCTCCAAAAGTCGCGAATGCAAGTAGAACACGTCACCCGGATAGGCTTCGCGTCCTGGCGGTCTCCTCAGCAGCAGCGACAGTTGCCGATACGCCCAGGCGTGCTTGGAAAGATCATCGTAGACAACCAGGGCATGTTTGCCCTGGTCACGGAAAAATTCGCCAATGGTGGCGCCACTGTAAGGAGCAATATACTGCAACGGAGCAGGCTCGCTGGCGGAGGCAGAAACCACCACGGTATAATCCATGGCCCCCGCTTCCTCCAGGATCTTCACCACCCTGGCCACGCTTGAAGCCTTTTGGCCTACCGCCACGTAAATGCAAAACACATCGGTATCTTTCTGGTTTATGATCGTGTCGATGACCACAGCAGTCTTGCCGGTCTGCCGATCCCCGATGATCAACTCGCGCTGGCCCCGGCCGATGGGAATCATCGAATCGATGGCTTTAAGCCCGGTTTGCAGCGGCTCCTTGACCGGACGCCTTTGAATCACCCCGGGAGCTTTCCGTTCAATAGCACTGAACTGCTTGGTGCTTATGGGGCCTTTGCCGTCGATGGGCTGCCCCAGAGGGTTGATGACGCGTCCGAGCATCTCCCCGCCGACCGGTATTTCCATAATACGACCCGTTCTCTTGGCGGTATCCCCCTCTTTGAGATGTGTGTCTATGCCAAACAGGACACACCCGACGTTATCCTCCTCCAGGTTCAAGGCCATGCCATAAAGGTCACCGGGAAACTCTACCAATTCGCTGAACATGACCTTCTCCAGACCATAAACCCTGGCAATACCATCGCCGACTTGCACAACTTCGCCCACCTCTTCCAGTTCTATGGTTGTCTCAAACCTTTCGATCTGTTGCTTGATGATAGAAGTTATTTCTTCGGGACGTATCTCCATCCTATCTAACAACCTCCTTCTTTAGTTTTGATTTGACAAGCCATTTTCCAAAATATGTATCCGATTAGCATAGGTCTGTTCCGAAGTGAAACAACCTCGGCGAACCAAACTCTTGACTGCGATAGATTGATGAGCGCTAAGCAGTGTCTGCAAAAGCTATACCATCTTGGAATTGGTCCTTTGGCTCAATTCATTCTTGAGACGCCGCAGTAGACTTTGCAAGCTGCCATCAAAGACCTGTCCATCCAAGTTCACCACGATACCCCCCAGAATTCTGGGATCGATGCGATTCTCAATCTGAACATCCGAGTCAAAGGTGCGGCTCAAGGTCTCTGTCAACTTCGATTTTGTCGCGTCATCCAGCGGAACCGCCGTAATGGTTGCGGCTCGAAGTTTTCTCTTGTATTGGTCGAAAAGCGTCTGAAATTCCTTGACGATCACCGCAAACAAACCCTGGCGGTTTTTCTTCAACAAGACCAAGACAAAATTAAAAAACACATTGGACACACGATCTTGAAAAAGATCTTCGACGACCTTTTGCTTCTCGCCTGGGTTTAGCTGGGGCGAATTAAGAAAATGCCGGAAAGACGGACTTGATTGCAGATTCTGGTTGAACAGCGCCACTTCATTTCGGATGCTTTCCAAAATATCCCTTTCCCGGGCCAATTCAAACAACGCCCTGGCGTATCTTCTCGCTAATATGGTCTCTTTCAATTAGCCTCCCCCATTTTTTGAAGAGAGTCTTCGATCAACTTCTTGTGATCTTCTCTTGAAAGGGATCTGTCGATCAGCTTCGAGGCAATCATCACAGACAAATCCACCGCTTGCTTCTTAATCTCTTCAACAGCTTTTTCCCTTTCCAGGTTTATTTCCTTTTTGGCCCGTTCCAATATGTTGGAGGCCTCTGTGCTGGCCTTGTTGAGAATTTCCTCTTTTGAAGCCTCTGCCGTCTTGCGGCTCTTGGCCAGCAAGTCCTGGGCTTCCCTTTTGGCCGCATCCAGGATGGCCTGCTGGTCGGCCCGGGCCTCTTCAAGCTCCTTCTGAGCCGTCTCGGCCTTTTCCAAAGACTCTTTTATCTTTCTTTCCCGCTCTTCCAGAGCCTGCAAAATGGGACCCCAGGCCATTTTTTTCAACACAAACAAAAGAAGAATAAAAGTCAGAGCGGTCCAAAATATTGTGCCTGGATCCGGCGTGAGTAAGTTCATAACGATTTAACCTTAATGTTAAGCACCAGCAGTTTTCAGACTTAGCAAGAAGCAAATAACCAAACCCAGCAGAGCGACACCTTCAATCATAGCTGCGGTAATGATCATAACGCCGCGAATGTCGCCCACTGCTTCTGGCTGCCTTGCAATCCCTTCCATGGCCGCACTGGCCAATTTACTAATACCATAAGCACCCCCGATCACAGAAATGCCAGCACCAAAACCAGCGGCTAAGAACGCCAATCCAATTTCTGACATGAATCCTCCTTAACAGTTTGATGAATATTAGTTATTTTAGTGTTCTTGATAAATTGCTAAACCGATAAAGACCGATGACAAAATCGTAAAAATATAGGCTTGAATGAGCGCGATCAGCACTTCCAGCAAGCCGACAAACAAGATCCCCGCTAAAGTGAAGCCACCAATAGCCCAATTGCGGAACGTAAAGATGATCAACAGCAAGGCGAAAATCACCACGTGACCAGCCACCATGTTGGCGAAAAGTCGAATCGCCAGGGCGAAATGCTTGGTGAGCAGACTGATGATTTCCACCGGAATCATGATCGGGAGGATGAAAATAGGAAGACCTGGCGGAATCAGGCCCTTGCAATAACCGATCAGACCATGACTTCGGACGCCAGCGATCTGAACCATACAAAACGTCAACAGAGCAAGGGATGCGGTCACACTGATGTTACCCGTGGCAGAAGCCCCAAATGGCACGAGTCCCATCAAATTGCAAATGAGTATGAAGAAAAAAGCCGTCAACAAATAGGGGGCGTACTTTCGACTTTGCTTCCCAAGGTAAGGGAGCATCACTTCCTCTTCGAGGTAAACGATGACAAATTCGACGAAGTTCGCCAGTCCGTGAGGAACCAATTTGGGTTTACGAAATAGCAGCGACAACACGGCAATGAGCAATGCGGCTACAATCCACATGATCACAACGTGTTTGGTAATCGAGAGGTCGACCCCCAACACGTGAATGTTGACCAATACATGGTCGGTGATGTGGTGCATAACAAAATTCGCACCTAACTTTTCGTGCTCACCACCTTGCGCACCGTCAATAAACGGAAAAATTAGCCCGATGTAATATAGCATGGAGATATTCAGGCCGCCTTTCTACTCATTAATTCTTTTTGAATGTACCTGATCTCAAAAAACTGCAAGGTCAAATAAAAACCCACAAGCGACAAAACAAAACCGACTAAAGGAATATTAGTTAACTTCAAAACCGTGAAAATGGCGAGAAATAAAATCACAATTCTCCCGGCCATCCCCCCGAATAGAACCGAATAAAAAGTTTTTGTAGGTTTACCAAACGCCCATTTTATCGAAAAGAAGGCGAAGAGAATATTCACCAAACTCACCAAATAGCCGGTCACCACGCCCCAGACCAGCCGAGAATCGCCAAAGTAATTTACCGGAATCAACGAAAGCAAAAGCAATGTTGACGTAATGCCCCCGATCTGAAACAGAAATTTTAGATTTTCACTCATGCTTAGTTTTGTTGTTCTTGTCGGGAGACGGAGGATAAACAGCTCGATAAACCGTTAAAAAACCTGAAGTCATCCCAAGCAGCAATCCCAGAATGAGAAACAAAGGGATGGTATGTAGCTTGGAATCGAGCCAGTAACCTGCCCAAACACCCAATCCTATGGCAATCGCAAATCTTAGTCCTAAGTCAACGTAAACAAATACCGATTGTTTGCTTTTACGCTGCTTATCGGAGTTGTTTGTCAAGCTATTTCGCTAATTTGACTTCTTTGCCTTCGTCCTTTTTTTCGGAAAAACCCACATTCCCTTTCGGCATTTCGGGCCTGCTCTCAAACTGCTTGTTGTCACCCATGGAGCAAGTACCTTCAAAGACCGCCCCCTCATCAATGACCAATTTCGAGGTTTTCAGCTCCCCATTGAAATACGATTTCGGCTCCAGGACAACTTTTCCCGCCGCACTCAGTTTGCCGGTCAGTTTGCCCCCTATGATCGCGTTGCGGACATTCACCTCGCCGTCAATCACACCTTCCTTTCCAATGACCAGGGAATCGCTGGCAGTCACTTTGCCCTTGACCTTGCCATCGATCCGGACGGTACTTTGCACTTTCAAGGTGCCTTCAAAAGAAGAACCTTTCCCGATAATGGTGTTTAAATTTCCGCTGGTGTTGAAGTCCTCAGAATCTTTTTTCCCCAACATAAGCCAATCCTTACCAGTTAGTTGCCTATCAACAAACGTTTTATTACTTTTCCTGAAATGCAACGATATATTCTTTGGGATCGACGGGCAATCCGTCTTTCCAGATCTCAAAGTGCAGATGCGGTCCCGAACTCTTGCCGGAAGAACCCAACAGGGCAATCGGTTCACCCTTCTTCACGTAATTTTTTTCTCCCTTGAGCAATCTTTGGTTGTGCCCATAATAAGACAGAATTCCGTTCCCGTGATCTATGATGATCAGATTTCCCAAATCAAAAGTCCAATTAGAAAAAATGATAATGCCCGAACCAGCGGCCCGAATGATAGAGCCTTTTTTGGCAACGATATCGATGCCGGTATGATTCTTGGGCAGAAACCACCCCTTTTTTCTAAAATCCTGCGTCATGAAACCCTCCACGGGCAACAATGTTGGCACATCATCGGCATACTCATGCATTTTATTCTTTTTCGGCGACAAAATGTACCGCTTTTTCGTAGCAATGGTTTTTGGCGAAGGTCTAATATTGGTATGCTTGACTGGCACGATCTTGTCGAGCTGCACGGAGGATTCACTGGCTTGATAGCGCCCCCCCACTTCAGGCAGATGCTCACTATCGATGCCGAGGAGAGTTCTGACCTTCTGGTAATCTTTTTCTAAAGCGTAGAACTGATTGGCTAACGATAGCACGCGTTTGTTGTCCTCTTTTAACTGGGAATTTAGCGATCTTAGCTGTTTGTTTTTGGACAGTTCTTGCGCATATTTCCAGTAAAAAAAAGCCCCCACGACGATATGTGCCACCAACAGGATTCCCACAACGTAAGCCACCTTCACCCACTTGGTGCGGAGGCGAAAACTATATGGCTCAACGTTGTCTTCCGGAACAATTAATATAGAAATCTTATTGTTTCTTCGTTTCTTGCGCATTATTTCACAAAAAAAAAGCTTCAAAAAGCTTTGAAACTTCCCCTAATTCTGTCACGAATCTCGCGGCAAAGGTCGAATTTAAAAACAAAATCATTAAAAGTCAACCCTTTTCTCTAAGTGACAAATACTTAATGTACTTAAATTCGCTCCATCAATTCCAACAGTCGCTCCAAATCTGAATCGGAGTAATACTCGACTTCAATTTTACCGCCCGTGTTTTTGCCTTTTCTGTGAATTCTCACCTGCGTGCCCAGGATGCTTCTCAGTCTGTCTTCGGCAGATTGAAGGAAAGGATTTATCGGTTTAGGGTTTTCTTTCTTACTTTTTGAAGGGTTTGCTGTGTTTTTTGCCAACTGCTCTACCTGCCGAACGGAGAATTTCTTTTGTAGCGTCTTTTTCCACAAGTCGAGCTGATCGCTTTTTTCAGATAGGCTGAGGAAAGCTCTGGCATGACCGGCAGAGATTTCCCCCAGAATGAGGCTCTGCTGAATGGAATTAGGCAGCTTCAGAAGGCGGAGAAAATTGGCTATGGTAGCGCGGTCTTTGCCTACTTTGCGGGCGACTTCATCCTGAGTAAGTTTGCATTTCGCGATCAATGTTTGATAGCCGTTCGCCTCATCGATTGGATTCAGGTTTTCCCTCTGAATATTCTCGATTAATGACATCTCCAGCATTTCCTCGTCGCTTCGCACCTCTAAGACGAAGGCAGGAATTTCCTTGAAGCCTAAATCGCGAACCGCCCGCAGGCGCCTCTCCCCGGCAATCAATTCGTAACCAGCGTTGACTTCACGCACGGTTACGGGTTGGATGACGCCATTTTCAGCAATGGATTGCTTGAGCTCCTCCAATGCAGTGGGATCAAAACTTTCCCGCGGCTGGAATGGATTGGGTTTCACTTGCTCGACCGCCACGTCTCGCAACCGTCCGGACTGGCTTTCGTCCTGGGGAATTTCGGGTATCAGGGCGCCGAGCCCCTTGCCTAAGCGCCTAACGGCCATTTAGGATCAACTCCTCGGCTAAATTCATGTAATTCTCCGAACCCTTTGATACCGCATCGTAAAGAATTATGGGTTTGCCATAGCTCGGGGCCTCACTCAGACGCACATTGCGATCGATGACCGTCTTGAATACTTTCTTGTCAAAATACCTCTTGACTTCCTCAGCCACCTGGCGCGATAGATTCAGACGGCTGTCGAACATAGTCAACAAGACCCCTTCGATGGCAAGATTCTGGTTCAGATGCTTTTGCACCAGGCGAATGGTGTTCAACAATTGACTCAACCCCTCCAGAGCGTAGTACTCGCATTGAATGGGTATGAGCACTGAATCCGCAGCGGTGAGCGCGTTTATGGTCAACAAGCCAAGAGATGGAGGGCAATCGATTAGAATGTATTTGTATTTGTCGGGTAATTTTTGCAGGGCGTTCAGCAATACCCGTTCGCGAGAAATGGCATTGACCAGCTCAACCTCGGCTCCGGCCAGCCGCATACTCGACGGCAGAATATCCAGGAACTCCAAATTGGTGGGGATGATGGCCCTGTCCAGGGATAGATCCTCGATCATGATTTCGTAAATGCCTTCCGTAACCTTCTTGGGGTCGATTCCTAAGCCGCTGGTAGAATTGGCCTGGGGATCGATATCGATCAACAGGGTGGGGTGTTCCGCGACCGCCAGGCAGGCGGCTAAATTGACCGCCGTGGTCGTTTTTCCAACCCCACCTTTTTGATTGGCAATGGAAATAGTTCTTGACATTCACACTCCTTAAAGTCGCTGTGACAAGTGATAGGTAATATAAGTTTTTAACCTGGTAAAATCAAGTCAAAACTACCGGCACAAACGGCCGCTACCCAGTGCCCGTGCTCCTTGCCAATCCTGACACAACTTTAGCCACGGTCTGCTTCCACAAAACGCTTCGTTCGATGATTTGGTCGAGCTTTCTCTTAGAAAACGCTCTGTTGTGCGTAACGCAATCGTCTCGATTGCGAGGGCATCTCTCTTAGGGAACACTCCTCCGGAGTGGAATGACAGTTATTTTTCTTGAACCCAAA
>JBHHYI010000098.1:0-15432 GCA_046757525.1 bacterium
GCCTCCTAAAATCCCCCTGGTTTTTTCGCTGGACGCTTCAAAAACCGTCCCCCTTCAAAAAGGGGGATTTCGTATCGTCGCCCGTCACCCCTCGATACGGTCACCTGAACAGCGGTGACCTACTCGGGATGACTCGCAACTTGGTCTTTTGGGAAACGCTCTGTTGTACGTAACGCAATCGTCTCGATTGCGCAGGCGTTTCCGACGTTTAAAGCAATCCGGTTGCACCGGATTGTGGGGACTTTTAAGGAATTGAGCCTTGAGTCATCGGAGCCTGGTCGCGTCAGGGAACACAGGCGGTTAAGCCGGCTTTTTTCTGTTTGTTTGACAAATTGGTTTCATTTTCTTATTTTGTGAAAATTCATTGGCCAATGTGCCTGTCAGAATTACCACCGTACCAGAATTCTGACCACCGTTATGTTGGGTAGCTCCAGCGGTAAGGCCTTGTGGTCCCGGGCAAGACAGAAGCAAAAAAGAACGTACGTCACGAATGCCACGGACAAGGGATTTCTTGACCGGAAGTATTAAAGCGACTTTGACATGAGCACGACGACTTATTTTAGAAAAAAACTCGAGACCTTGCCGCGCGAAAAGCTCGCTGCTTACCAGGTGGAACGCTTGCGCGTCCTGCTGAAAGAGCTCCACGGCAAGAACCGGTTTTATTCAAAACGCTTGCAGGCCATTGGCGCAGCACCGGAAGATTTCACTTCCGTGGATTCGCTTTCTCGATTCCCGTTCACCACCAAGGCGGAGCTGGTAGCGGACCAGACTGCCATTCCACCGTTTGGCAGCAATCTCACGTATCCCGAAAAGGCCTACACGCGCTATCACCAGACCTCAGGCACCACGGGGGCATCTCTGCGGGTTTTGGACACGGCGGAAAGTTGGGATTGGTGGGGCAAATGCTGGGGCTACGTTCTTGCAGGGGCCGGAATAATTGCCGAAGATCGCTTGTTTGTGGCTTTTGGATTCGGTCCTTTTATTGGCTTTTGGGCCGCAGTCGAGGGGGCACGTCATGTCAAGTCCATGATGATTCCCGGTGGCGGTCGCGATTCCCTGCAACGCTTGCAACTGATTCGCGACAGCGGCTGTACCGCCCTGTGCGCCACGCCAACCTATGCCCTGAGATTAGCCGAAGTGGCGCGTGAGACGCATTTCGACCTGCGCGCGCTTGCCGTTCGAACAACGATCCACGCTGGGGAACCGGGGGCCAACGTTTCCTCCACCAAACGTCGGATTGAAGAAGCCTGGGGCGCAAAGTGTTACGACCATGCGGGCGCCACCGAGGTCGGGGCCCATTCGTTTGAATGCCAGGCCCAACCCGGCGGCACGCACCTCAACGAAGCGGAATTCATCGCCGAAGTCATCGACCCCGAAACCGGACAAATCGTACCCACCGGCACCACAGGCGAGCTGGTGCTCACCAATCTGGGCAGATTTGGCTTTCCCGTGATTCGCTACCGCACCGGCGATATGGTGGTGCTCACCGATGAAAGGTGTTCCTGTGGCCGCACGTTCGTGCGCTGCCAGGGCGGCATCCTGGGACGTTACGACGACATGTTTACCGTGCGCGGCGTTAACATCTACCCCGGCGCCGTTGAAAACCTGGTGCGGGCCGTTGCAGAAATCGACGAATTCCGCGTCACCGTCACACGAAAAGGCGAACTCGATGAAATGCGCATCGAATTGGAATGTGAGGAAGGCAGCGACACCAAAGCCGCGGCCCAAAAGGTTGTCAACGCGATCAGACATCGGTTAGGGGTACGGCCAGTGGTTGAAGCGGTGAGCCGCAATACCCTGCCACGGTTCGAACTGAAAGCCAGGCGTTTCAAAATCATTCGGTGATTTAATTTAATAGACTTCTGCAAAATGCAAATTCTTTGTCATTTCGAGGAGTCCGGCGGTTGCCGGACGACGAGAAATCTGTTGTTATTATTGAAGTAACAGATTTCTCCCTTCGGTCGAAATGACAATTTGAGTTGTTTTGCAGAAGTCTTTAATCTAAAAATAAGGAGGGCTCAATGTCAAACCCTGGAAAAGCAGTAAACCCAACGCAACGCTTCCGACCCTTGAGTCGTCGTCGTTTCATGGCCTATTTTTCGAGTCTGGGATTGTCTTCTACTCTCTTACCCGGAATCCTTTGGGCCAGGTTCCAGGAAGAGAAGCCGCAAAAAATCACCAAAGCCATGATCCAGGAAGCGGAAAAATTGGCCGGGTTGGAGTTTACCGACCAGGAAAGGGAGCTCATGTTGGAAGGGGTCAACGAATTCCTGGAAAAATATGAGAAGTTGCGCTCCGTAGAAATCAAGAACAGCGTGCCACCAGCCATTCACTTTAACCCTGTCTTGCCCGGGATGAACTTTGAAAAAGAGCGCACACCTTTGCGGGCAAGTCGTGTCAAAGCGCCCAAAGTACCAGCCAACCTGGAGGAAGTGGCCTTCTGGCCCGTAACGCAGCTTGCCGCGCTCCTGAAGTCGCGCAAGGTGAGCTCGGTGAAGCTGACTGAGATGTATTTAGAGCGGCTTAAGCGCTACGACCCCAAACTGCAATGCGTTGTCACTCTCACCGAAGAGCTGGCCCTGAGGCAAGCTAAACAAGCGGACAAAGAGATGGCCGCCGGTCGCTACCGCGGGCCGCTGCACGGCATCCCCTGGGGGGCCAAAGACCTTCTGGCAGTCCAGGGGTACAAGACCACCTGGGGTGCCATGCCGTACAAAGACCAGGTCATCGATGAGACTGCAACCGTCGTGAAGCGCCTGGAAGCAGCCGGGGCCGTGCTGGTCGCAAAACTAACGATGGGTGCCCTGGCCTGGGGAGATGTTTGGTTTGGCGGCAAAACGAAAAACCCCTGGAACCTGGAAGAAGGCTCCAGCGGTTCTTCGGCCGGACCGGGCTCGGCTACGGCGGCCGGCCTGGTGGGCTTTGCCATCGGAACAGAAACCTGGGGCTCCATTGTTTCTCCCTCCACCCGCTGCGGCGTCACCGGCTTGCGGCCAACCTTTGGACGCGTGAGTCGTCACGGCGCCATGGCGCTGAGCTGGAGCATGGACAAAATCGGCCCCATGTGTCGCAGCGTCGAGGACTGCGCCCTGGTCTTTAACGCCATTCACGGTCCTGACGACCAGGACGGCACGGTGGTGGATTTGCCGTTTAACTGGGACGCGGATTTGGACATCAAAAAGCTCCGCATTGGCTATGTCAAGAGCGCGTTTGAAAAAGACAGGGAAAACAAGGTGTGGCAGGCAAACGACCAGGCAGCTCTCGACGCCTTGCGTTCCCTGGGACTCACGCTCACGCCCATCGAGCTGCCGGATTACCCCGTCGACGCCATGTCTTTCATCCTCAGCGCCGAAGCAGCCGCGGCCTTCGAGGAGCTAACGCTCAGCGATCGGGACGATCTCCTGGTGCGTCAAATCAAGAACGCCTGGCCCAACGTTTTTCGTCAGGCGCGAATGATTCCTGCGGTGGAATATGTTCAGGCGAATCGAGTCCGAACCCTGGTGATGCAAGCCATGTCAAAGCTGATGTCTGAGATCGACGTTTACGTCGTGCCTTCCTTTGGAGGCAACAACCTGCTGTTGACCAACCTGACGGGACATCCGTGTGTGGTTCTGCCCAACGGTTTTAACGACAAAGGCTCGCCCACCAGCATCAGTTTCATAGGCAAATTGTTCGGTGAAGCCGAAACCCTCGCCGTCGCCAGGACCTACCAGGACGCCACCGATTTCCATCTGAAGCATCCGGCGCTGGAGAGCTGAGGCGAGAGATTTCAACCTTCCGAAGGTTTGGAACCTTCGGAAGGTTGAACAAGGCCAACGGGAATGCTCTCGTGTCACCCGAAGACAAACCAAGGTCCAGGCGTCCTGATTCTTGCTATTTTTGAATGCGGGCCGCCTGACTGCGCCACGAATGTGTCGGAGCAGTGTCCCGAAAAAACCTTGTAAGACCTCACTTACGGCGAGGAATTGTCATTTCGAATTCCGATTTTTTCCTTCAAAAATAGTAACTATTCAGCCTGTCATTCCCGAGTGCTTTTATCGGGAATCCATAAGTCATGCGACCTCCAGACTATTCTGAACGTCGGCAAAACATGGATTCCTGCTTAAAACATGCAGGAATGACGACAGGCTGAATAGTTACAAAAAATATTAAAAATGAAAAATCGGGATGAGAAATCTGAGAGAGACCAGACACAGATTTCTCACTTCGTTCGAGATGACAGCACAAAACCTCACTTTAAGTGAGGCCTTACCACTCGCCCTTGATTTTGCTTGCTTATCTTGCCAAAAATTGGTATAATAAATCAATTCCAACGAACAGGCTCACACACACGAAAAATCTATGTGGTATATCGCCAAAGGCTTACAGATCATCGGCATGATAGAAGTCTTAATCGGACTTTTCATCGGATTCTCACAGGACAATTTGCGCACAGAGCTGAAATTCGCCATCGTGGGCGTGGTCATCTTTGGTGTGGGTAGACTCCTCGAGAAAAAATTCGCAAAGTAGTTTTCATGAAAAGAGTTTTGGCCATGGTACTCGCTGGCGGGCGGGTGGATGAATTGAGCGTGCTCACCCTGCACAGACCCAAATCAGCCGTGCCCTTTGGCGGCATGTACCGGGTGATCGATTTCCCCCTCAGCAACCTCATGCACTCGGGGGTAGAAAACGTGGGTATTCTCAGCCAGTACCGTTCCTATTCGCTGTTCAACCACATTGGGGTAGGCGCCTGGTGGGATTTTGTTGGCAGAAACCGCGGGGCCACCATGCTGCCGCCCTCCACGGGTTCCAACTTCAGCGACTGGTACAAAGGCACGGCCGACGCGGTCTTTCAGAATCTGGAATTTGTCCAGAGTCACCAGCCCGAATGCGTGTTGATTCTTTCCGGGGATCACATCTACAAGATGAACTATCGGCCCATGCTCAACTACCATCGGGAGAAGGGGGCCGATCTCACGGTCGCCTTCTGCCCCATCGATCCGGCGGAAAGCAGCCGCTTCGGGGTGGCCGAAATAGATGACGAAGACGGTGCCATCGGCGGCCGTGTTCTCGACTACAAGGAAAAGCCGGCCCTTACCCCTCTCAAATGGGCCAGCTTAACCATTTACCTGTTTCGGCCCACGGTGCTTTTTGAAGTGTTGGAGCAAAATGCACGGGAGGATCAGTCCTACGAATTCGGCCGCGATATCATTCCCAAAATGCTGCAGCGCTACAAAGTTTTTGGTTATAAGTTTTACAATTACTGGGGATACGCCAGAACCATCGATGAGTACTGGCAAACCAACATGGATCTCCTCGGTGAGGAGCCTAAGATCAATCTGGACGCCTGGGAGGTACGAACCAATTTAGACCACGATCACCTCAGAGATCGCACCCCTGCCTACATTGGCCGCAACGCCGTGGTGCACAACTCGCTGGTGCACAACGATTGTCAAATCGAAGGCCAGGTGCAGGCCAGCATTCTTTTCCCCGGGGTCAAGGTTGCCGAAGGGGCCCGCGTCCGCAATTCGATCCTCCTGTACGATACGATTGTGGAAACAGGCGCGGTGTTGGACAAGGTCATCACCGATGTGGATGTCCAAATTGGGCCAGAGTGTCAGGTCGGTTTCGGTCAGGACCTCACGCCGAGTCGAAGATTTCCTGAGCTTCTGAATTCAGGCATTACCCTGATCGGTCGCAACGCCAAGGTTCCGGCCAAGGTAGAAATTGGCCGAAATTGCATCATTTGTCCATCGCTGACTCCCGCTCATTTTAAGAACAAGAACTTCGAATCCGGAACGATTGTCCGATGAACTCCACGTTGGTCATGTTGCTTGCTGGCGGCGTGGGTAGCCGTCTGAGTATTCTCGCCCAGGTGCGTGCCAAGCCAGCCGTGCCGTTTGGCGGCCCGTACCGGATTATCGATTTTACCCTGAGCAACGTGATGAATTCTGGTCTGGACACCGTGGCCGTGCTCACGCAATACAACCCTCTGTCGCTTATGGAGCATATCGGCACCGGCGCACCGTGGGATTTCATCGGGCGCACGCGCGGCGCCAAAATCTTGCCACCTCGCACCGGGCAGAAGGACTACGACTGGTACCGCGGCACCGCCGATGCGGTACGCCAAAATATCGACTTCATCGAAAGCCATAAATCCAACCACGTCCTGATTCTCTCCGGCGATCACATCTACCACATGGACTACTCCCAACTCATCGATTTTCATGCCTCCAGAGGTGCCGACTTAACCATCGCCATGATGCGTGTCCCGTGGGAAGAAACCCAACATTTTGGCGTTGCCATGACGAATCAGAAGGATGAAATCATCGAGTGGGAAGAAAAACCGGAAAAGGCCCGCAGCAATTTAGCCTCCATGGGAATCTATGTGTTCAACACCAGGTATTTGTTGAGTGCCTTGCGGGAAACCAAAGAACACGATTTCGGCAAAAATATCATTCCAGAAGCCATCAGAAGCGACCGGGTGTTTGCCTTTGCTTTCGATGGCTACTGGCGCGACGTGGGTACGCTCAAGGCTTATTGGGATGCGCACATGGACTTGCTGAATCCAGCTTCCGGTTTAGACATCCGCAATTGGGGTTTGCGCACCAACGTGGAAGAAGAAAGACGGCTGGGCGATCGCCCCCCCGCGTTTCTTTCGCCTGATTCCACCGTCAAGAATTCAATTGTTTCTGCTGGCTGTGTCATCGAGGGGTATGTGGAGAATTCGGTGCTGTCACCGGGCGTCCGGGTACGAAAAAATGCCAGGGTGACCGGTTCGGTGGTAATGCATGACACGCAAATTGGGGTAGGCGCGGAAGTCAAGGAAAGCATTCTGGACAAAAAGGTAACCATCGGCGAGCGTGCAATCCTGGGCACCGACTTAGCCAACACGCCCAACAAGGAGAACCCGCACCATCTGGCCAGCGGACATGTGCTGGTCGGCAAGGGCGCTGAGATTCCTTCCGGGTTCAAAATCGGCAAGAACTGCATTCTCTATCCTTGTCTAAAGTTGGAAGATTTTCCAGCTCACGCCACGGAAATTCCCGCGGGGGAGACGCTTCGGCCTAAATCCTCTGAGGCGTAGTCATGAAGGCAGTCATCATGGCCGGCGGGTTGGGAACGCGACTCCGGCCCTTGACCTGTAACGTGCCAAAACCCATGGTGCCAGTGCTCAATCGACCGATCCTGGAGCACACCATCCTGCTGCTGAAAAAGCACGGCATCACTGAGATCGTTCTGTTGCTTTTTTACCTACCCCATGTCATCAAAAAGCATTTCGGCGATGGCTCCCGTTTTGGCGTTGAGCTTGAGTACATCACGCCAGACTCGGATTACGGCACCGCCGGTGCGGCGAAGCAGGCCATGGAGTGGATTCAAGAGACCTGTCTGATCGTCTCAGGCGACGCCATAACCGACTTGGACCTGACCCAATTCATCGGTTTTCACCGCAAAAAAAAAGCCGGCCTGACCATGGCTCTGGCCCTGGTTGGCAATCCTTCCCCCTTTGGCATTGCCATCACCAACAAGCAAGGGCGCGTAACACGCTTTCTGGAAAAGCCGAGCTGGGGCCAGGTGTTTAGCGATACAGTGAACATGGGCATCTACGTGCTGGAACCCGGCATCCTCGATTTCATTCCAAAAGATTCTGAATATTATTTTGCCAAAGACCTCTTTCCCGTTCTGCTGCGAGAAAAGCAGCCCGTTTACGGCTTCAACAGCGATTGCTACTGGAAAGACATCGGCAACTTGAAAACCTACCAGCAGGTGCACTGGGACTGGTTTGACAACAAAATCGAGTTAGACATTACCGGGGATCCAAGAGAAGGTATCTGGTTGGGAGAGAATTGTAAAATCTCCGCCCTGGCAAAGTTAGAGGCTCCGCTTGTGCTGGGGGACCATTGCGTTGTAGAAGAAGGGGCCAGGGTGGGCCGGTCCATCATTGGCAATTCTTGCACCATTGGACGCAAGGCGTCTGTTGCCAATTCGATTCTGTGGAACGGGGTTGCGGTGGCCAAGGGCGCAGAGTTAAACTTCGACGTCGTTGCCAGCCAGTGTGAA
Organism: bacterium; assembly: GCA_046757525.1. GTDB lineage: Bacteria > Zhuqueibacterota > Zhuqueibacteria > Oceanimicrobiales > Oceanimicrobiaceae > JBHHYI01. Next base: position 8,041 of record JBHHYI010000098.1, read on the forward strand.
ATCGGCGAAGGGGCTTACCTGAACGAAAATGTTTTCATCAGCCACCGGGTGGCCGTAGGCGCCAACAGCCAGATCAACGCCAACGTGAAGATTTGGCCGCAGAAAGAGGTGGACGCAGGCGCCGTGGTGAACGCCAGCATGGTTTGGGGGGACAAATGGCAGCGGGAACACTTTACCGACTCCCGCGTCACCGGCCTGGCCAACCTGGAAATCAACCCGGAATTCGGCGCCAAGTTAGGGGCTGCCTTCGGCACCTGGCTTGGGAAGGACAGCCTGGTTGCCGTGAGTCGCGATCCCACTTCTGCTGCCCGCATGATCGATCGCTCCATGATCTGCGGCCTGATGTCAGCGGGCGTCGACGTTCATGATCTGCGTGTGATTCCCATTCCCATCGTCAGATACGCTATTCGTTCTGGCAATTACAAAGGGGGCATCCATGTGCGCCGCTCGCCTTTTCAGAGCAACCTTTTGGATATTCTCTTCTTTGATAAGAATGGCAGGGATCTGGCCCCGAATACCACCAAGACCCTGGAGCGACTCTTCTTTAGAGAAGATTTTCCCAGGGTCTCGTTCGATGAAGTCGGGGACATCGATTTTCCCGTGCGCATTTCCGAAGCCTACGTGCAGGATTGCCTCGATCACATCGACATTGCTGCCGTTGAAGGCGCTAAATTCAAAGTTGTTATCGACTATTCTTTTGGTGCGGCCACCCAGGTCTTTCCGGCGATTCTCGGTTCCCTGGACTGCGAGGTCATCACCTTGAACGCTTTTTTGCACCCGGAAAAAATGTCGCGCACAGCGAAAAAATTCGAGGATGCGCTGCAGCGGCTGGCAAAGATCGTTCGCTCCACACAAGCCCACGCCGGTTTCTTGATCGATTCAGGCGCCGAAAAGATCTTCTGTGTTGACGAAAAGGGGCGCATCCTGAAGAGCGAACGTCTGGTTGTTCTGGTCACCAAGCTTCTTTTGACGACCCAGAAGCCGCGCAAGATCGCCGTACCTGTGTCGATTCCCAGCCAGGTGGAAGCTATGGCCCAAAGGGCAAACGTGGAGCTGGTCTACACGGCCGAGGATGGCGGTTCCATCATCCAGGCGACCGAAGATCCAGCAGTGGAGTACGCTGCCGGCACCAAAGGCGGCTTTATCTTCACCGATTTTCATTTCGCTTTCGACGGTTTGTTCGCTCTGGTCAAGATTCTGGAGCTCATGGCCAAAAGCGGACAGACCCTGGGGCAGCTTAACGATGAAACGCCAAAACGCATCTTCAAGGTCGAAAGCGTGCCCTGCCCCTGGGAAGCCAAAGGCCAGGTCATGCGCAAAATGGCCGAGTATTCTGAAGACAAGAGACGCCTGCTGGTCGACGGCGTCAAGATCATTTACGACGACGCCTGGGTGCTGGTGGTTCCCGACCGCGACAAGGCGTCTTGTCATGTTGTTGTTGAGGCCCCTGGACCCAAATCGGCAGAAAAGCTGGTCACCAGGTTTAGAAAGATTGTGCAAGGAAGTGCGGTGGTCAGGGGTCAGGCTTAGAGCAAGCCCTGGCGATTTGAATTCCCCGGACCGCCCGTCAGGACGCTGGGGCAAACGTGCAATTCACATTCCGCAGCTATCTTCCCAGCTTTACTAAACTTTTAAAGTTTAGTAAAGCCGGGTTGAAAACATTATCAGTCGTCCCGAGTCTCTTTTTGGCGTCAACTTAAGGGCCGTCTAACCACTCTATTGTCACCCCGAGCGGAGTCCGGCAGTTGCCGGACGTAGTCGAGGGGTCTGATTTAGTCACAAACCAGATTTCTCGTCAGGCAGTCGCCTGACTCGAAATGACAGTTTGGGGGCTTAAGTTGACGCCAATGCGAGTCTCTGGAACGCTGTTGGTCAGGAGGTAACGTAGAGCACCGGGCCGTCACCTCTCGAAAAAGTAGCAAGGAAGGTGACCTTTTTCGAAAAAGTCACCTTCTGAAATAGCTTTTACTTAGTCGCTTCCACCATGAGGTCGGTCATCCTGCTGACGAACTCGGTGGGCGAGGTGAGATTGCCCTCCACAAGCAAGGCGCCTTCGTACAACTGCAAGATGCTGTTTCTTAGCATGGGATCATTTTCGTCTGCCAGGATTTTTTTGCCCAGATTCTTGATCAGCGGATGGGACAGGTTGATCTCAAGAATCTTCTTGGACCCGGCGTACTCCTTGTCCATGATCCGCATCATCTTTTCCATCTGCTTGTCCATGCCTTCCTTGCCAACCACCAGAGTGGCGGCCGAGTCCACGAGCCGTTTTGAAGCAATCACATCTTCTACTTTATCGCCCAGCGTTTTCTTGAACACTTCAATCAAAGCCTTGGACAAGTCCTTACCCAAAGCTTCCTTCTGACTTTTTTCGTCTTGCTTAAGGTCCAGGTCGGCCTTGTCGATAGACTTGATCGCTTTTTTGTCGTATTCGTTTATGGAAGGTACGATGAAAACGTCGAAAGGATCTGTCAAGAGCAAAACTTCCAGGTCGTTCTTTTTGAAATACTCTAAATTGGGATTTCTCTCCAGTACCTCCCTGTGTTCACCTGACAAATAATAAATCTCATTTTGTTCTTTCTTCATTCGGGAGACATACTCCTTGAGAGAAGTTAGCTGGCCCTTTTCCAATTTAGAAGTTTCAAACCGCAGCAAATCGATGATTTTGTCCTTATTTTTGAAATCCGTATTTACACCGGTCTTGAAAACCTGGCCGAAGTTTTTGTAAAACTTTTCATATTTGTTCTTATCATTCTTAGCCCAATCCTGAAAAAATGCCAAAATTTTTCCGGTCAATACATCGCGTATTTTAGCCATGGCCGGACTGGTCTGTGTGACTTCTCTGGAGACGTTCAAGGGCAAGTCTTCGGTGTCCACCACGCCTCGCAAAAAGCGCAAGTATTCTGGCAGCAGTTCTTTACAGTCATCTTGAATGAAAACTTTGTTGGAGTAAAGCTGCAAAGACTTCTCCAGGTGCTCCTTGAACAACATGGGTGGGGCGGTTTCCGGCACAAAAACGAGCGCTTTAAAATTGACCGCACCTTCGATCGACAGGTGCAAATGGTCCAGGGGTGGATTAAAATCGTTGGTGATGAACTTGTAGAATTCAGTGAGCTCCTCCTCTGTAACCTGATCTTTCGACTTGTGCCACAAAGCGCTGACCCGGTTGACTTCTTCTTTGCCTACCAATATGGGGAAGTCGACGAAGTTAGAATATTTTTGAATGACGTTCTTGACTCTATATTCTTCGCTGAATTCCTTGTGTTGGTCCTTGAGCTTGAAAGAGATTCTGGTTCCCCGATGCGCTTTGTCGATTTCTTCGATGGTAAACTTGCCTTCCCCGCCGGAGACCCAGCGATATCCCTTTGAATCCGGGTCAGCGTGGCGAGTTTCGACGGTGACTTCGTCGGTGACCATGAATACGGAATAGAAACCGACCCCAAACTGACCGATGAGATTGCCGTCCAGGGTTCTGTCCTCTTCCTGCATTTTCTGCAAGAATTCCACGGTGCCAGAGCTGGCCACGGTGCCGATTTCGCTGATGAGCTCATCTTTGGTCATGCCGATGCCGGTGTCCTCAATTGAAAGCATCTGTTTGTTGGGGTCGACCTCAATCTTGATTTTCAGCTCGGCCTCCGGGTCCAACACCTCGGTGTCAGTGAGCATTCGAAAACGGATCTTGTTGAGCGCGTCGGACGCGTTGGAAATCAACTCGCGCAGAAACACCTCCGGATGCGTGTAAAGGGAGTGCACGATGAGATGCAGCAATTGCTTCATTTCGGCTTTGTACTCGAATTCTTCAGCCTTCTTCTTAGTTTGTTTTGCCATAAACTACATTCCTCCTTTTAAATAAAGCCATGGGTTAACAGTAGGAAATGGATTGTTGATGAATTGGACTCAATTTCGACAGAACTTTCTCCCTGATTTCAAGTCAATCGTCTCGATCGAAGTTCTCGCAAAACGAACGGTTCTACCAGTTGCTTAAAAATAAGAATTGCGCAAAGAAAGTTCAATGCATTTTGTACAATTCTCATTAAATTATTTTAAAATTGGAGCGTCCACTTGCACTTGACCGGATGCTCCTCATCTTAGAACCTGGCCCGCTATTTTCATCCTGAGTTAACTCAAGATCTGCTGCCAAAAGGGGTTGCCATGAGCAGACAAGACGTGAAGCACCTGGCAAAATAAGCTTTAAGAGCCATAGGCCACCAACGCAGCTTCCCTTCTGCTGCTAAAACACTCAGAAGCGTCCAGCGTAGCCATAGCTCGAAAACTCTGCTTGGGACTTGTCACTTGACGGCGATTCAAAAGCTCAGCCTTACACAAACCTGCCCCCGGCCTATCGACCCGCTTTCCCCGCCAATTTTCACCAAAGTTTCGCATTTCCGTCACCTAATTGTAACTTGGGTTGACTATATTCTTGAGAAATCTTAAGATTGTCGTACTCACTCGAACCCCGCAAGGGAGGTGGAGTTGAATTTGGTAACTAAATTAAGGAGGGAGTTATGCTAAAACATTTTTCGGCTGTGGTAGTCCTGTGTTGCATTTGTGCAGGCAGCTCGGTGGCTCAGGCGCAAACCGGCAAGTTTAGCGGCTACATGTTCGGCGATTATTACTACGTGGTCAACAATCACGACGACCCTCTCGAGGGCCGAAACGGTTTCTGGTTTAGAAGGATTTATTTTACCTATGACCAGGGTCTGGGTGAGGAATTCTCTGTTCGGTTTCGGCTGGAGATGAAGAATGCCGGTGATTTCGCTAAGAAATCGAAATTGGAGCCTTTTGTCAAAGATGGGTATTTGAAATGGTCCAGGTCGCACCACGCCATTTACCTGGGTCTGTCTCCCACGCCGACCTGGAACTACATCGAGAAGGTGTGGGGCTACCGCGCCGTGGAAAAGACGCCCGCCGATTTGTACAAGTTTGGCAGCTCCAGGGATTTCGGCGTTGCCGTCAAAGGAAGTTTTGGCGGCGACAAACAAGTCGCTTACCACTTCATGTTTAGCAACGGCAGCAGTACGGGTTCGGAAACCAACGAGGGGAAAAAAGTGGCCTTGTCGCTGGGATACCGATTAACCAAGGAACTTTCCGTTGAAGTTTACGGAGATTTCGAAGAGCGGCCGGGTGCCAGCGACCGGTACACCGCGCAAGGCTTTCTGACTTACCAGACCGCGCGCTGGCGGGCAGGGGCGCAACTGGTGCACCAGACCCGACAACAGGTCGGCGACAATGCGCAGTTGCAGCTCGCCTCGGCGTTTGCCGCAGCCCAGGTGCGGGAAGAGCTTTGGGCTTTTGTCCGTTTCGACCGCAGTTTCGATCCCATCCCGGAAGGCCCGAAGGTTTCCTTTGTGCCCTTCGACGGCACGGCCAAACTCAATTTCCTGCTCCTGGGCGCGGACTACCGCCCGCACAAACAGGTGCATCTGATGCCTAATGTGGAGCTCGCTTTTTATGACAGCGTAAACGGCGAGCGCCCCAACGCCGACGTCATTCCCCGGTTTACGTTTTACTACGTGTGGAAGTAGTGTGCAAATGTCAAATGTTTTCCAAACTTCTACACAGCCGTAACATGAATGTAACATAAAGATCGTACCATGTGAACGGGGAAAGTTTGAATCAAAAATTGACTGTCAACACAAAGGAGGACATTATGTTCAGAAACGCAGGTTGTAGATTGTCACAGCGCCTCGCAGGCGTAGTATCGGCTTTGTTTTTGCTGGGGGTTTCGTTTGGTGCCTTTGCGCAGAAGAAGCCGCAGGTGGACCCCAAGGTTCCCGGTTACAAAAAAGTGAGCGGGATTTCGGGCAACGTCAACAGCATTGGCTCCGACACCATGAACAACCTCATGACCCTGTGGGGCGAGGCGTTTGCCAAGTACTACCCCAACGTGAAACTGCAAGTCGAAGGCAAAGGCTCCAGCACCGCGCCTCCCGCTTTGATTGCGGGCACCGCGCAATTCGGCCCCATGTCGCGCAAAATGAAAGCGCAGGAAGTGGACGCTTTCGAAAAGGCGTTCGGCTACAAGCCGACGGTACTTCGGACCTCCCTGGACGCCCTGGCGGTCTATGTCAACAAAGACAATCCCATAAAGGGGCTCACCTTGCAGCAAATAGACGCGATTTTTTCCAAGACGCGTGCCGGTGGCTCTGCCAGAGAGATCAAAAGCTGGGGGGACGCGGGACTCGAGGGGGACTGGGCCAACAAGGCTATCAGTTTGTACGGACGCAATTCCGCTTCCGGCACTTACGGCTATTTTAAGAAGCATGCCCTGTTTAAAGGCGACTACAAAGATACGGTCAAGGAGCAGCCGGGTTCGGCTTCGGTGGTGCAGGGTGTTAGCGAGGACCGCTACGGCATTGGCTACAGCGGCATCGGCTACATCACCTCCGGCGTTCGTGCGGTGCCCCTGGCCAAGAGTGCCCAGGATGCTTTCCACAACGCTGATATGGCCAACGTCATGTCTGGCAAATATCCCCTGGCGCGTTTTCTTTACATTTACGTGAACAAGAAGCCGGGGAAGCCACTGGATCCGCTGGTGCGCGAATTCCTCAAGTTCGTGTTCAGCAAAGAGGGGCAGGCCATCGTGATCAAAGACGGCTATTTGCCGCTGCCCTACAAAGTGGTGGCCCAGGAATTGGCCAAATTGGAGAATGGAACTTATTAGGTCGGTGTGCGAGCTTCTTTGAAAAAAAAGGCGCAAAAGGCGGACGTCTCGCGGGCTGCACGGGCACCGGAGCTCCGCCTCGAAGTTAGAAAGCTGGCGGATCGCTGGGCCAAACGCGTGGTAGGCGCGGGAGGCTTCGCCATCATCGCCAGCATTCTGGCTATCCTGATTTTCATTTGCGCCGAAGTCCTGCCGCTGTTCCAATCGGCTCACGTTAAGGTGGCCAACACATTCAAGATTTCAGACTTAATTGCAGATGGCCCCGCAATGACTTCACAGCCGGTGGCGGTGGGCATGGACGAGAATCAGGAAATCGGGTACCTCGTCCTGGAAACGGGTCTGGTGCAGTTTTTTTCCTTGAGAGACGGCCGGCCGCGCGAGCACTATCAAATCCAGGGATTGCGCAACGAACGTATCACTGCGGTCTGGCAGTCGCTCAGGGGCACCGAAGTGGCTTTTGGCACCAGTCGCGGCAGAGCGGGATCGGTGAGCATTGACTTCGGTACAGGTTTCGTAGCCGGCGTCCGCCGCTACCAGCCACGGATTCTTCAACACGCGATTTATTCTCTGGACCGGGAGGGACACCGTGTCGAACGACTGTCGGTTGCAGGAAAGAGTGGGGAGAGTCTGGCCATGGCAGCGCTTGGCGCGGACAAAAGGGTGCGCCTGTACATGCGCCAGCAGGAGGAGTCTTTATTTGGAGATGTGCAGGTAGATTCCGCCAATTA
>JBHHYI010000099.1:0-15029 GCA_046757525.1 bacterium
CTTCGGCGTGCTTCAGTGTTTAATTTCAAAAAAACAGTTGAACACCGAAGGGCACTGAAAGCACCGAAGGTAAGACACCGACTTTTTTTGAAAAAGTCGGTGTCTGGCGTGTGTGTAATTTAAAGCAGGCAGGGGCAGAAGGTCAAGGATTTTCTTCGAGAATTGGGAATATCTTCAAAAAATCCGTAGCGCAAACATCCCCGCCTGAGCAGGAGCCGCGCAGACGTTTGCGCTACGGGTGTAACCTTGCGTCGGTCAGGCGCCCGACTGAAAGGTTGGGAACCTTCGAGAGGTTTTGCCTTGTGCCTACTTTGACCCACGGAGCCGAGCGTTTCCGATGCTTCTATGCCCTCACAAACATTTTGCCCGAGAGTTGCTTGACTATATTTTTTAGTTCTAAGGACAGCAAGATGGCTAAGACTTCGGAGGTTGGTCTCCCCAACGACTGCGCAATGGCATCGATGTGTTGCGGTTCATTGGAAAGCTGTTCTAAGACAGTTCTTTCGTTTGTGTCTAAACCAGACAGATCCAGGCGCTGTTTCTTGTCATGAGGAAACCCAAAACTCAATTGGGGTCCCAGCTCCTCCAGGACATCCTCCACGCAGGTCACCACTTTGGCGCCCTGCTTGATGAGTGCGTTGGTGCCAAAACTCTTGGGGTTGTCGATGTTGCCAGGAACCGCAAACACCTCGCGGTTCTGATCCAGCGCCATCGAGGCGGTAATCAAGGCGCCGCTTCTTTCGCCGGCTTCAATGACCAGGGTGCCCAAACTCAAACCGCAGATGATGCGATTTCTGCGCGGGAAGTTGTTCCGCTCCGGCTCCGAACCTAACGGAAATTCGGAGATCAAGGCGCCCTGACGGACGATCTGTTCAGACAACTTTCTGTTGGTGCCGGGGTAAATGACGTCTACCCCTGACCCCAAAACAGCCAGCGTTCGGGCGTTAGCTTGCAGAGCACAGTGGTGTGCGAGGGTGTCGACTCCGTAGGCCAGGCCGCTGACGATGGTGACACCCCGGCTGGCCAGCTCCGTTGCAAATCTCTCGGTCACCAACTTGCCGTAGTGGCTGGGCTGCCGTGTCCCCACGATGGCGATGGAATAGTTGTCGGCGGGTGTCAACCTCCCTCTGACAAACAACAGGGCCGGCGGATCATAGATCTGTTTCAGAGGTTCCGGGTAATCCCGATCCCAAAAGGTCAGGAGCCTGGCGCCGCAGCGATTCATTCTTTGAATTTGCTGCCTGGCGTAATCCCTGGCGGTAGATTGCCTAATACTTTCAGCCGTCTTCTTGTCGATGCCATCGACTTGACACAACTCGCCGATGGAAGCCTGGAATATTTGCACCGCAGACCTGAATTTGCCAATCAGGGCGCGAATCCGGCTGGAGCCGATTCCCGGCACCGCATTGAGCCTGATGATCGCCTCTTGTTCAAGCACAGTGGTGCACCCTTTAGATTTTTTCCGACGGCTTACGTCCGTTGAAGCTTACCCAGATGGCATCTTTCAGGTCGGCCAATCCCTGGCCGGTCAAAGCAGAGATCTTGTGCAATGGTTTGCCAATTTCGCTCTCAAGGGCCTCAAACTCTCCGGAATCGGTCTTCAAATCGATTTTAGTCAAGACCAGCAATTGTGGCTTTTGCGGCAGTTTGGGATCGTATTCTGCAAGCTCCTTCTGCAGCACAGAATAATCGTTCTTGACGTCTGCACTCATACAATCGAGCAAGACCACCAGGAGTCTGGTCCTCTCAATATGCCTGAGGAACTGATCGCCCATGCCCTTGCCGGCGTGAGCGCCCTCAATTAGCCCGGGAATATCCGCGAACACCAGACTGCCGAAATCGCGGAATTTGACGATTCCCAGGTGCGGAGTGAGGGTGGTGAACGGGTAGCTGGCGATCTTTGGTCTGGCCGCAGAAAGCTTGGAGAGCAGGGTGGATTTGCCAGCATTGGGCAAGCCGACCAAACCTACGTCGGCAAGCGATTTCAATTCCAGCAAAAGCACCTTTTCTTCGCCGTATTCACCGGGCTCCCATTCGCGCGGCACCTGGTGCGACGCCCGCACGAAGCGTGCGTTGCCGCGCCCGCCCCGGCCGCCTTTCGCAGCGATCACCCTCTGGCCCGTCTCTACCAGGTCGGCCAGAATTTCCTGGGTTTCGAAATCCTTGACAATCGTACCCAGCGGGACTCGAATGAGCGTGTCTTGGCCACTCTTGCCCTGCTTGTTGCTACCTTGACCGTGTTGGCCTCTTTCAGCTCTGAAATGGGGGCGATACTGAAAATCGAGTAGAGTCCTGAGATTGGAATCGGCCATGATCACAATGCTTCCGCCTTGCCCGCCATCGCCGCCATCGGGACCACCCTTGGGAATATGTTTTTCCCGACGGAAACTCACGCATCCGCTGCCCCCGTGGCCAGCTTTAAGGTAGATTTTAGCCTGATCGACAAACATCAAAATTGAAGTTAGAAAAACTGAGGGGAAAGAGATCGACAGATGCACCTAATCGCAGGGAACGAAAGTTGTTGCTGCTCAGCCCATGGTCTTTAGTTTAAAATACGCGGAGCGCTTCTTTTTTGAATCGAGATTCAGTCTTTTCAGATGCCTTCTTACTTCAAACCAGCCGAGTTTAATATTGCCGAATCTGGGTGTGTTCAACGCCTTCATAATTTGAATGGAACCGTATTCCGGGGTTTCGAACACGATCTGCCGAATCTTGTCCTCGATGGTGTCAAAAGTCGACTTTGGGGGCCTGGTTGCACCAGGATCGGTTTGCAGTACTTTGGTTTCAGTTTTAGAAACGACCTGCACGTCTTCTTGTTTCTGATTGTCGTTGCCAACGGCGGGCGGCACCGACAGTTGAGCGCCCGTCCCTCGCGCAAAGTCCTGCACCGCTTCGTCCAAAGAACTGAACGCTTTTAAAATGTAATGAAATTCCAACAATTCGAATACTTCATAGACGTCAGGTATCATCTTGACTAATTTAAGATCGCCACCCTTCTCACGGATTCCTTTGATCTCGCTGATAAAAATGCCCCAGCCCGCACTACTGATGTAGTCGACGTTGCCCAAATCGATGATGACGTTGTAGCAATCGGATTTGATCACGGAACTCAGGGAATGCTCCAATTCCGCCGAAGTGGTGGTATCGATGTAACCACCAACTTTGACCACCGCAATATCCTGGTTTGCTCCGACTTTTTCAACTGATACCTGTATACCTTCCATGGAAAACTCCTGATAAGGTTTTATGGTTTCCCGATATCATAAAAATTAATATAATGGAAAATGGGTTAAAAGTCAATAAAAACTACGCATAATTTGTTGCGACCACGGCCACTCAAATCATCTGCATGGCTTTTTCAATCTTTCTTTCAATGTCTTTTCTTTCGGGGTTCAACTCCAAAACTTTTTTCCATTCGTCGATAGCCTTCTTATAGTTTCCGCGATTGGCGTAGATCACACCCATATTCTCGTAAGCCGTCACATCCTCGGGATCCATCTGTTTTACTTTTTCGTACGACATGGCAGCCTGGGTATACATCTTGTTGCGAAAATAAGCATTGCCTAAAATGCTGTGCGCTTCTTTGAAATCGGGATATCGTTCTATGACCTTTTTGAATTCTTTGATTGCATGGTCATAGTTCTTGTTTTTGTAATACTTGATTCCGGCAATCAGAATCTTTTCTCTTGCCTCAATTTGCTGGAGCTCCTTGGTCGAATGTGCAAGTTCAGAGCCCGTCGCTGTACTCGGGGGGACGGTTGTGCGCATTTTGTCCTCCTGCTCGACTTCTTGTTGTTGATTCTCAACCTGTTCCGGCGGCGAAGCCTCGGAGTCTGCTGGCTCGTCTTCCTCCGTCAAATACACGACTTCATCTTCGACCGATTGAATGAGATCGGAGAAGGAATCGGAGTCCAGGCTACTGTCAATTGCGGTACTGTCTTTGTTTTCCGGTCCACTTAATTCGTTGTTGACTATCTGACCATCTTTGGGATTTTCGTCCTCGTTTTCGGCGAGGAGCAACTCGTCCACAGATATGGTCAGGCTGTCTTCGATGTCCTCTAACCCGGGGACCTCGGTTTTAGCATCATCCTTGTCATCGAACAAGAAGTCCAAATCGAATTCTTGTTCCTGCTGTTCAGGGGCATCATTCTGGGAAGCTTCAAGATTCTCAGGGACCTGGTCATCGTCACTGAACAAATCACTGCTCAGATCGGACTCTTGCTGCTCTTCCAAGAGAGGTTCGGTTTCTGAGAGGCCGCCAAATGAAAAATCTTCAAATATCTGCGCGTCCGTTTGGTCCGCAGCAGCTTCATCGTTTTCCTCTGAGAAAGTGGCCTCGGAGATGATTCCATCAATAAAATCGGTTTCCTGGGCAATTCCTTTAGTGCCGTCGGCAATTTCTTCATCGCTTTGTTGCGTATCTTGCTGCTGTCCAGCGGATTCCAAGGGATTTTCCGGGGCATCTTCTTTATACAATAACTCTTCAATCGAGGAGCCGATAAGAGAGTCAGCTTCAGAATCCGAATCCAGGACTTTGTTTGGAATGGGTGCGGCCTTGCTTTCCGGGGTCGTCTCTGGCGGCTCGGGGGTCTTCTCTACTTCGGTTTCTGGTGGGGCTAAGTCCTTTTGGTCCTCGACTGGTGCAGCTTGCTCTGTTTCCTTGACGATGCGCCCTTGTGGTTTGTCAGCCGGTGCGGGCTTTGGTATTTCTTCTTTCCGATCGAAAACGATTTTCCCGTCCAGAGTAAGCAAAGGCGTACCAGGCGGTTTCAAGCGTCTGCGGTCCTGCTTGCCCTTGGCCACATAGGCCTCTCGAAGCTGGCGGGTGTTCAGGCGGCTGCGCACCAACTCGTCGTAAATTTTGCTCTCACTGATTTGGGTAAAATCATATTTTTCAGTGTTCAGCTCGTCGCTGACGCGGCCGGCCCCATATTCAGGATGGTGGGCTATGATATCCAATATTTTGGTCTTCTCTTCAATGCTTAAATGCTTGGCCTCTACCGAGACCTCTTCATCGATTTCGAAGGCATCGATCCCCTCCTCTTCAAAAATCTTCTTATATTTGTTGTAATAGGCATAGGTGGTTAATCTCGCGGTCTCGCAGGCTTCCCGGATACTCTTACCGTCGCTGATCAACTGGTGCGCTTCTTTTGCTCGTCTGAGCTCATCTTTTTCGCGGGAGGACTCTTCCTTGATGGCGACCAGAGTGATGTCATCATATTGCGGGCATCCTTCGGTGAAAGAATGGATGCTCTCCTTGAGCTTTTCCACAAAAGGCACTGCTGGCAAATGGCCGTAGTTGCGCATCACATGCAGCAGCCGTTCTTCGCCAAACAGCTCCCTGTTGCTGTTCATCGCCTCGGTGATCCCGTCGGTGTAAACCATCAGGATGTCATCTTCAGCCAACTGAATGGTATCGGATTGAATATAATTTCGGAACAGGTGCTTTTCTGGCAATTGTATGCCGATGGGGAAGCCTTTGGGATTCAGGTAGTAGGTCTTTTTGGTGCTGCCCCGGTATAGAATCATGGGGTTGTGGCCGGCGCTGGCGTAATTCAAACGGCGCTTTTTCGAATCGATGATCAGGTAGAATATGGTGACGAACATACCTTTTTTCATGTCACCGCTCACAAATTCGTTCACCCGCGCCAGCACTTCCGCGGCGTCTTTGAGGCCGCGGGCTTCGGTTCGCAAAGCGGTTCGGATCATGGTCATGACCAGAGAACCGGGGACCCCTTTTCCGGACACGTCGGCCACGGCGATGCCCAACGTGTCCTTATCGACCTCAACAAAATCATAATAATCGCCGCCTACTTCTTTGGCGGCTTCATAATAAGAAGCCAATTCGTAGCCCTGTACTTTGGGGAATTCCATGGGCAGCAGGGTTTGCTGGATTTCCTGGGCCACCTGCATTTCTTTTTGCAGCCGCTCCTGGTCGGCCAGGTTTTTTTGCGACTCGCGGAACTTGTGAGTAATGTCGCTAAAAGCCTGGGCAATCTCTCCGATTTCAGTGGTTGCGTCGATGTCCATTTCGTCTTCGATTTCACCATGCCCCAACGCTTTGACCCAAACGGAAAGCTTGCGAAAAGGAATCATGACGATATAGATCAACAACGCCACCCCAACGTAGCTCACGCCCAGGATTGACAGCCACAGCTTCAGGTCGTTGATGTGAACCGCTTTTATCTGGGCATCGGCGGGTTCTCTTGATATGACAACATGCGCTTTCCCAAAGAATTTTCCAGAGGTTCGCTTGACGATGGGTATTTCAAATTCATAGATAGGGGTTCCATCCTTGTCCACATATTGGTACAGACCGTCCTCAATCACGACATAATCAGCCGGACGATGGTAAGGTAGCAACAAATCTTCCTCGATGTCGGGGCTGTAAATGATAGCACCGCTGCTGTCTTCGATGGTTATGCTCTTGATCTGCTCCCGGTACTCCTCCACATAAATGCCGTCCACTTTTTCTGACAGGCTGAACATGTCATCCTTGTCCGTGGTAGCTGCACTGATGAGGTTTACAATCTGATTGGCCGTCGCTCTTCCCGAAGTAATAAAATCGGCAATCACTTTGGTGCCGGCCTTCAGGTAATAATAGATGTAGCTGGCAGCGATCATCACCGTGATTATGGAAATGGTGCGAAAGAAATACTTGGCTTTGAGCGAAAGGGGAATGGAGGTGACAGACTCTAACCAGCTCTTCTTTGTCAGCGGCTCACGGTATTTGGTGACTCTAAGCTCGTTGCCCTCTTCGGTCTTGCGATAATCGATTTCGTCCATCAGTTTGCGCATGATGAAGATGCCCAAACCGCCCTTTTTGCCGATAGCGACATAGCGCTTTAGGTCCGGATCCTTAACCCGTTTTGGGTCGAAAAAGGTACCCTGATCGATTAAGGCGATGGTGAGGCTTTTCTTTTTGACGATGGCGCGAATGGTGATCAGGCCTTCCTTCTCGCGATAGGCGTGGCGGATGATATTGGTGGCCGCTTCGTCGATAGCCAACTTAAAGGCATTGATGAGCTTGTCGCTAAAGTCATGCTTCTTGCCTATCTGGGTGACGAAGTCGCGCAAATCACCCAGATAGTCGATATGCGCAGGAACTTTAAGCTGTTCTCTTTCCGGAGCCTTAAACACGTTTTAACCCTTTAGTTTCTTCCTATACGTTCTTTGGCGTTGTCGATGGCGTCCAGGATGATCTTGTTGTATGGTTGTTGCTGTCTCACTTCTTCCCAAATCTTCAGGGCTTCTGTATACCGCTTCTGCTTGAAAAAGCGCATGCCTCTGGCAAACTTTCCTCTGATTTCAGGAGGCATATCCTGCAGGGTTGCGCGAGCCCGGGCCTGGGCTTGATCGTAGTATTTCAAAGCCTTTGGATCTTTGGGTTTGATCTTGAGCGCAGCCTCGAAGAATTTCGCGGCATTGGCCCAGTCTTTGCGGGCGTAATTCTGCAGCCCTTGCTCAAAACTCTGTTTAAAGCTCAACTGGCTTTGCAAGCTGTTGATCTTGCTCTCGATGGCACTGCGTTCGGCGCCGGACAGGCCCAGGCCTCTCAGTTCATTAAGGACATTCAAGGCTTGCACAAAGTTACCTTGATGGGCGAGATTGTCCGCTCTGCGGATCTTGTCCCGGATATTGCCGGCCAGTTGCTCTTCTGCGGTCTTGATGTCGTTTTCGACCTGCCCCCTGACATCGTTCACCCATTTGGGTAAATCTGCATTCTTATTGTCGGCGATTCTATCTAAGACCAACTTCCATTCATCGATTGCGCGGCTATAATTCCCTTCCTTAAAGAGCGCGTTGCCTCTTTCCCGGTGTTTGATAATGAAATCGCTGAGTTGTTCCTCCAGGCCTGAACGCTGCCCCTGGACGTAGAATTGTTCCCGTTCTTTTTTGCGCAAGGTGTCGTATTTTGCGTTAGCCAGTTCCAGCATGTTTTGCGCCTCTTCCAAAGCAGAGTTTGCGGTTTCCACCTTGACATTGGCTTCCGGATCGTCGGTCATTTCGCCACGCAATTTCAATGCGCTCTCAACCAGGCCGTTGGCGGCATCCAGAGCGCTCTGGAATTTGGCGTAGGCGCCCAGATAGTCCCCATTGTAATATTTTTCGCGCCCGTCTTCCATGCTGGAGTTGAATTCCGTTTCTCGAGTAAACCACATTTGACTGGCGAATTGGCGGCGCTGCTCTCTTTCCCGGCGTTCTGCAGCGATGCGCATCACTTCATGTTTCCCTTTGCCGAACTCAACGGTTATGGTAAACCTGTGATTGCCCGAGAAATCGACGCCATCGAAGAGTTTGCCGAAAGAATAATCGAAACGAAAGTTTTGGTAGGTGGCCCCGGCTCCAAACGCGACTTGCCCGTCATTGACGCCGAGACGCAGCATGGCCCGATTCTGGAACGAATATTCGGCGCCCAGGTGGTACATAGAGGGGGCATCCTCGCTTTTGTCAAAATCCAGGAGAAAGGTCAGGGCGTTCTGTTGCATGCCGAAATGAAAGGGCTTGGCAAGACCGAATTTCAAATTCACCGGGGAGGGCACTGATTGTTCTTGCAGTCGGGTTCGCGGTCGAAACAGGTTCTGCACGTTGAGCCCTACCGAAAGGTCCCTTAGCAAGCCGTTGTCAAAGTCTGGGCGATACAACAGCCCCAGGTCGCCGCCAAATCCCGTATCGGTCAGGTTGAAGTCGCTGAAATTAAAGCGCTCGATCTTGATCGAAAGCCCGGCAGAGAAATTCTGAAATATTTGTTTGCCGTAGGAAAACAGAAACTGTTGTTGGCTGAAACTGGACACGTTGCCAGGCACGCCCGCCTCATCCCGTTCGGTCACGCCGTCGACGCCAATACGAATCCAGCCGAAGCCAAAGCTTCCTACCGAAACGGAAGGATAGACAAAGCCTAAATAATTGTAACTGGACCCCGCGACCAGACTGGAATAATAAAAGCTGGCACTCTTTTTTTCTAAGAAATCGAGACCGGCCGGGTTCCAAAAAACCACGGTCGGATCGTTTGCTGCGGCCACGTAGGCGCTGCCCAGCGCCAGCGCCCGCGACCCAACACCAGCAGCCGAGAACAAGCTGTTGACGCCACCGACCCCATCCTGGGCCTTAGAGGGTCCGGCTAACAAACACAAACAAACCACGGCTCCCCAGCCCGAATTCCTTTTCAAACATGTGCGCATTTTCTGTCTCAACATAATAACAATCTCACTAAGTTAGCGGGTTATGGCAATTTTGGTGGTGGCTTTGCCGCTGTTGGTGGACAAAACAGCGACGTAAACACCGTTTAGAACCTTTTGACCCTTGTCATTTTTTCCTTCCCACATGATATCCTTGTCGTGGTTGCCTGCCTTGCCCTGCGGATCGGTGGCCGCGAACGACCTGGACCAAACCATTTCGCCCAACAGGGTGTAGACTCGGATGGTGATGTCCGAATCCTGGGCCAGGTTGTAGCTAAAGAAAGTTTGCTTCCGGGTTGAGTAGCCGAACGGATTGGGATAGTTGAAGAAACTCGATTGCAGATCCGCATTTATGAGCACCGACACCCCAGACGTTAGCGAGCTAATCGGGTTCCCCGTGCCGTCTTCGATGCCAACCCGGTTGCCATCGGCGTCTATGGCCATGATTTCATCCTGGGGCGAGTCGAGCACGAACTGAAAAGCCGACACCTCGGATTGATCGAGCAAATCCACCTGAAAGTCAATGGAGATATTCTGGTTGGGAGGCACCATGATTGCCGGGCTGAAGGACAGTTCAATTCGGTCGGCCGCGGTGAGCACAGGTGCGGGGCCAAAGACGGTGTTCGAATTCAAATAGTCCACCACGGAGAGGCCACTCAGGAAGGCGTTGGGCGCCAGGGAATCCCCGGCACTATTCTGTACCGACAAGTTGACTTTTTCAATGTTAATAATTAGATCGCTGTCGTTGTCGAATTGCAATCCAAAGATGGAAACATTCTTCGCCCCGCGAACTGCCGTCCCCTTTTTTCGGTCTGTTAGGAGCGTGGTGCGTAATCCAATAGGCGCGGTGGTCACTGAAATGATGACGTCCGTAGCGTTCACCGTGGGAGGCTGATTGGTATTTTCATCCAAAGACAATGGTTGCAGCTCCACAACGATGTCTAAAATAGGCGTCGTCTGATTCGGGGCGGTGATGATCCAGGTAGCCTGGCCGCCAGGAAAGGGCGCAATGCTCTTCACCAGGGGATCGTTAGTAGTGTAGGGCGCTGGCAGGGTTATTTTTACGCTGTCCAATCCGCTCAAGCCGGCACCGCTGTTTTGCAGTTGCGCCGTAACGGTAAACACCTGGCCAAACGAAAGCTCTTTGTCCTGCGCTGAAGGCGGAGAGGAAATAAACGCATTAAAAGTAAGCTGCGCCTTGTTCACCACCGTGGTCAGCATTGAATCCGGATCAGCAGAAATCGTTTGGTTCGGGTTGCTCGCGTCGGTTCCGGTCACCTTGACTTTAATCAAACCCGAGAAAGGATTGACCGGCGCCTGCACCGTCCACTGCACGGTGGCTTCGGGTCCTTGCGAAGTAATGTCCTGAAAGCGATTGCCGCCGCCACCGATCACCCGGAATCCCGAGCCCGCAGGGAAGACGATTTCGGCCTGAATATTCCGCGCCCGGGAAAATTGCACCTCGGCTTCCACGGTGAACTGCTGGTCGGCGGACAGTACTCCGTCGGTGGCACCGGCAGGGGCCGTGATGCGCAAGGTGTCGATGGCAATGGTGCCTACGTCGATGATTTCAACATTCAAGGTCTTGGTGAGCTGCTGTGGGTCGTGCTCGGCGGTATTGTTGGTGTTCTCGTCATCCGGAATGCTGTCCAGCATGACCGAAATGGTCTTTCCGCCTATTGTTGCCGCGGCTGGCACGGTTAAATCCCAGGTGACAGCCGTTCCCGGCACGAAGGTCTGCCGCAAGCTGTCCGACGTTTCAAAGCCAGAATTGCCCAGGTCCAGCCGCAGCACCGCCGGACCTTCCACTTGCGCCACACCGGTGTTGAGCACCAGGGCCGACAGTTCAAACGCTTGGCCGATGGAAACTTGCGTGGCGTTGTTGGGATTGGAAATCTTGAAGTTGTCGATATCGATGAAGGCTCTGGCCACGGCCACGACCGCTACCGTATCCCGCGTATCGGTAACGAGACTTCCCTTGTCCCAGCCGCGAACGCGTACCCCGATGGGAAACGGGGAGGCGTGCGGCAGGTTTGTGGCCTCAACGGTCCAGAGAATCCGCTCCTGGTCGTTGGGGTTGTCCAGAAACACCGAGCTTTGGAAAGTAGGCGTCAGCGAATAGCCGTTCGCCGCAGATAGATCCAGATCGGTGCGCACAGAATCGATGTTCTCCGAGACACTCAGCGTTGCTTCTAAGTCGAACCGTTGTTTGGTCGACAGTATGTTGTCGGTGGCGCCCGGTGGATTTGCGACGCGCCAGTTCTGAATGAACAGGTCGATGTCGAGCGTTTGGATGACGGCCGTATCGGTCAGGGCTTCCGTGGCGGCGGAAAGCAGGGTGTTTTTCTCTTTTGGCACCTGAAATATCTGAACCACGAACGTGTCGGCAACGGTTGCCGTGTCTGGCGCCTTGAGCTGCCATTCGATGGTTTGGCCTTCTGAGAACGCCTGAATGGAGTTGGTGCCAACGAAGCTGTATTTGGAGTCTTGAATCAGGCGCAGCAAGCCGGTATCGTCGACTTGCGCCTCCCCGGAATTCGTCACCCTGGCCCGCACGGTGAAAGTGTCGCTTGCGGTCTGAAACGGATCGATTTGGGTAAAGTCCACGCGCAGCAACGCCGGTGTCTGGACCTTGACGATGGCATTGTCGTCCAGTGACGAACCAATTTGCGCTTGCGCACCACTCTGCTGGCCCGTGCCCCCTAAGATTTGCGCGGTAAACGTCTCAGCAGAATTTCTGGTGGAAGAAGCAATGACATCGAACATTTTGGTTACAGACGCTCCGGAGGCAATCACGGGTATGGTGTCTGGATTCACCACCACCGTTGAAAAGCCGTTGGAGGTGAGCTGCACCACCACGTTTTCCACCGCTTCCCCCAGATCGTTTTTCACATTTACGGAGATCTTGAACGCTTGACTGGTATCGACGATGCCAATGCCCTGGGAAGAATTGCTCGTCTCCGGATTGGTTTGAGCAATGAAAATAGTCCGATTGGGACTGATTATGTTGACCACGCCGGTGCCCGAATCGTTGGTATCGTCGAAAATGGTGTTGCTGGTGCCCACATCGGTGCCCTGGACCCGGCCGGTGATCGTGGCCGTTCCAATGGTCGCCCCGGTCACGTCGATGACAAAATTCAGGGTGTCGCGGGCGCCGCTGTTCAGGCGAATGCCCCCGCCCGCCAGCGAGGTCGGATAGACGATGGTGTACTGGGGGGTCCGGTCACTGCCGATGATGAACTTAATGAAGGTATTGGCCGGACTAAAATCGATGTCAATGGGATCGGGACCGTTGTTTTTGACAGCCATTTTAACCGTCCAGTCGTCGGTTTGATTGGCAAAAAAGGTGCTTTTGGGCGTCGGCGTAAGCGAAAGGATTTGCAGGGTGGGTGCTCCTTGCACGGTCCAGGCATGTCTGCTGTCGGCATTTAAGTCGCTGATCGATGAATCAGAGTTTGCGTCGCGGCCAAAAACCTGCACATCGATCTCGTAATGGCCTGTGTCGGCTGTCGATCCCACCGTCACAGTAAAATTGAACGTGGCCTGGTCGCCGCCGGTAATGGAATCGGGATTGCCCACGTCCGGCTGGAACGGAAAATCCGACGACTTGTCCACACTGCCGTCTTTCAAGAATCTCAGTTTAAGGCTGTCGATCAATGCGGTTGCCGTGGTGGTGAACCCCGGATTGTTTTGCACGACCACGCTCACTCCGATTCCAGGTTGGCCCACGGTGACCAGCGTTTCCGAGCTGGTCACGGAAACGGCTTTAAGCTCGGCCACGCTTTGCACGGCCCAGCTATCGGTTGTCAAGGCGCCCTGGGCCGAGACGTCGGCAGCCCCGATTTTGCCGTTCACCGTGCCGTCAATAGTAATGGTCTCCAGCGAGGCGCTCGGCTGCACCGTGACGTCAAAAGTCAAGGTGCGCTTGCCGCCGCCAGGAATGTCGGTAAAGGGATCGGTTCTAACCTGGGAATACTGCCCGGTGCGATCGACAGCCCCGGCGTTGGCAAACGAGAGGCTGGCGTCCAAATTGGTTATGGTAGAAATGCTCAAATTGTCGACCACCAATCTTACCTCGATGTTGCGCTGTCCCTGGCTCACCGTCGTTGGATCAGTCTCGATAGACTCAATGGCCATACTGCCAATGGCAATGGCGGTATTGCCCGAAGCATTGCCGCTAAAGACGCTGATGATGACGGTGCCGCCGGTGGTGCCCGCTTTAAACTCAAACGACAACTGACTGCTGGCATTGGTGGCGATCTGGTGGCCCGGCGTGCCCGGGTCGGCATCAGGTGTGACGATGGTGCCCAGATTGTTGTCGGAGAGCGTGACCAAAAACAAGGTGTTGACACCCACCGCGTTGCTGTCCCCATCGACTATGGTGGCAGAGGTGATTGTGGATTGGGAGGTGCCGTCGGCCGCCAGGGCAGCCGGCACCGGCGTCAAGGTCACCGTACCAACCGGAATGCCGGGAACGACGGTAATGGTGCCGGTAGAATCGTCCGCAGCGGTTACGTGGTCGGCGAAGATCTTGCCGCTGGCTGGAGCCAGCGTTGGTCTGAAGGTGACGCTGCTGACAACCAGTTGATTGATTGCCGGCGTCAAATTGCCGCCGGAGAACCAATCCACGGCGACGTCGCCGATAAACTGATTGCCGGCGTCGTAACCAGCGGCAAACAGGCTCAGCGAGTCGTCAGCGGTGATCTGTCTGTCGCTCACCACGTTGCCCAGGCCGTTGGCAGCATCCCGAATAATTATTTTGGCAATGCTACCCACGGTGATGAGCCCGGTGGAATCGCCCTGCACATTGACATCGGCAGTATCTGCGGTAATCATGCCGCTGCTGGGTTTTATCGGGTCAAAGGTGGTGCTGGTGCCGATGAGGGGACTGGGTAAATCCAATGTGCCGGTGGTGTCCCAGGTGGCGGTCACCTCCCGGATGTAGTTGCCAAACACATCGTAGCCAGCGGCATAGAGGGTCAACCGTTCATCCAGCGTCAAACCTCGATCGCCGACTTCCACGCCTAACCCGCCGGCAGCATCACGGATGAGCAGATGATCCAGAGCACCCGGATCCACATTGAACACAGAGGAGCTACTGGTCACAGCGTTAAAGGTGGCGGTAATCTTGTCACCAACCGTCTTGCGGGTGATCGTCACATTGCCTGTCAGTTGCCCATTGGTGAAGGGGCCAAAACGGGCTGGTGAAATGGTACCGGTGACATCTGACAGCGTAAGTGAGTCGGTAAAACTTTCTACTGTGTTTTCAAATGTGTCTAAAGCCGTAATGGTAAGACTAAAGGGTGTGCCCGCTACTTGCGGACTGGGGATGTCGCTGAAGGCAAAATGGTCCAGGGCAGCGGCGTCCACATCGAAAGAATTCGAGGCCCCGGACTTGCCCACACCCGTAGCGGTAATCACATTGGCGGTCATGCTCTTGGTGATGGTCACCGAGAAATTGCTCAGCACGCCGCCGCTAAAATTGCTGGTTAGGGTTGGGGAAATGGTCCCGGTCAGGTCGCTCAGATTGACCGTGCCTGTGAAACCGGTCACCGTGTTGTTGCTGGCGTCCTCCGCTGTGATGGTAATGTTGAACGGCGTGCCAGCGGTCTGAGGCGAGGTAATGGCTGCAATGGTAAAGTGATCCACCGTGGTCGAGGTCACATCGAACGCATTGCTGGTGCCGGTCTCGGTGCCACCGGTGCGGGTCACGGTAATCGTGTTGCCGGTGGTCGCAGTGCTAACCGTCACCGTTCCCGACCATTTGCCGTCGCTAAAATTCCCGCTCACCGTGGGCGTTATGGAACCCGACCCATCGCTGATGTCCACGGTGTCGGTAAAACTGGTCAC